>NZ_LR214062.1 GCF_900659865.1 Hyella patelloides LEGE 07179 | reverse complement strand
CCCTTTATAACAAACCTTTTTGCTTCTGGCAGAAGTTTTTGGCAGGGCTTTTCAAATTACCTGGTAATTTGAAACCTGAAACTCATTTTAACTCAGTTTTGCTGATATTTTAGATGCGTTTGCCCTGAACTTAGGACTAGTTTCAGCTATAGTTCTAAGCTTAGTAATATAGTTCTTAAATCCATCAAGTTCATTAAAATTAGGTATATTATTATCTTCCTTAATCATTGATTCCATATATTTTAAAAAACTATATAAAGCTTCATTTAAAGTTTTATAAGGTCGTACGTATCTATCTAATTTACCAGTCGCAAAAGTCTCTATTAAATAATAGTCAACATACTCACATTCACTTATTCTAGATTCTAAAACAGCAGCTTCCATACGTATTGAATTAATAAGTGTAGGAAATCTAATTAAAATAATTCTTTCTTCTGGTAAATCACAGTCGATATCATGATTTAGGTAGAGAATCTTATCAAAATATTCTTCCTTAGTATATTTAGAAGCTTCATCAAATTTGTTAGTTAACCTTCTATCTTCTTTTTCTACTTCTATATTTTCTTGATACATCTTTTTAGTTTTTGCTATTTTAGTTAGGTTTTAACCTTTAGTCAACAGATTAAGTAAACAATGGACTTTCATTAGGACAATCTTGGAAAACACCTGTTAGCTCATCAATTACTGAAGCTCGGCAAAGATTAGGATGTCAAAAAAAGGGGCAAACAAAGATTTTAGTTCGAGTCATTGAATACACTCTTGAGACTGATGGAGAACTAAAAACTTATCGTCTACGAGATAGTTGAGTTTTTCCAGAAGACTTTTTTGTAGTAGCTCGTTATTTACTAGTTGTCTTGACAGCGATTTCAATAGCTCTTTCTACAGCAAGGCTCTTTTGCTCTATTAATACATCTTCTCCTTCATCGCGTTGAGCTACTACCGCACAGATACAAGCGGCAGCAAAACCATATACCGAACCCATCTTAAATAAAGTACCAGCTTCCATTTCGTAGTTGAGAATATTTAAGTTGCGGTATTGAGTTGTAATTCCCAAGAGCCAAGTTTGTAAATAAGGGTTAGCAGAAGATTCTGTTCTTTCCTGTCCTTCATAAAAGGTATCCACAGAAGCGGTAATACCTAGATGATGAGAATACTGTAATTGTTGTGCTGTTGTTGCTAAAGCGACTGTTAAAAAAGGGTCAGCTACGGCGGGATACTCTAGAGGTGCGATATCATTTGCTGCGCCTTGACGACATAAAGCACCCTGAGAAATAACTACGCTACCCACTTTGACATGGGGTTGGATTGAACCACAAGTTCCAATGCGAATAATTTGTTTAATTCCTACTTGGACTAATTCGTTAACCACAATACTCAAAGAAGGCGCACCCATTCCGCTAGTGGCAATTAGTATGGATTTACCGCTAGGAAGATAACCCAGATAACTATCAAGTCCTCTATATTTTGAAAGTAATTTAACGTTTTGTAAATAAGTGTGAGCAAGGTGACGCGATCGCTCTGGTTCTCCCGATAATAGTGCTATCTCTGGAGGTTTTTCTCCTAAGTCTTGCTGGCTAAAACCAATGTGATAGAACATGGCTAACTTTTCTACTGTTGTTGATAAGTGTCAAAATAGTAATATTGGTAAGTTACTACCCACAGCACTTTATGTCCATACTTTCGCTTTAACCGCACTCGATCCGATATTACAGCAATACGAACAATCTGCTAGAGAATTGGTGTTGCATCATTGGGAAATCGGGAAACTGGGGAGCGGGAAAAAACAAGAATTAGATAATGTGACTTTGGTTAAATTTAGTAGGGAAAAGCCACAGCTATCTTATTTGTTTTATCTTAATTTTGATCGCGATCCTCATCCCAGGCTACAGAAAAGTATTATTGTCAATCTTGAGATTCAGCAAGTATCACAACGTCAGTATTCCCATTCGGAAAATCCCCCCATACTCCATCGTAAGGAGACTTTTGTTACTCCTAATTATCCTCTGTATCAAGAATTTGCTCAATTAACCCAAGAGGAAGTTACATTGGGTTTATTAGATAATACTCGTGTTATTGGCACTTTAAAGCAGTGGCAACGGTTATTATTACATCATGGTTGGGAATTTGCAGGACATCATATTATTTGCCCGATTAATCCTGAATTTGGCAAAAAAGAACAAATTGAAATTGACCGTCACCGAGCAGCATTACATCGTAAAGAGTTATCTCGCCCTGTAAGGATAGCTTTAGAAGCAGAATTATTTACTGAGGATACCACCTTTTTCGATTATGGTTGTGGTCATGGCAGAGACATTACAGAAATTCGCGATCGCGGTTATAGTAGTGCAGGATGGGATCCTTATTACTCTCCTGAAACTCCTTTAGTTTCGGCTGATATTGTTAATTTGGGCTACATCATTAATGTAATTGAAAATCTCCAAGAAAGAAGAGAAGCCTTAATCAAAGCTTGGAAGCTAACAAAAAGGGTTTTAATTGTTTCAGCGCAAGTATTAATTGACGATCGTCAACGGGGTTTAGTTGCTTATGGCGATGGCATTATTACCAATCGTAATACCTTTCAAAAATATTACGAACAATCAGAATTGAAAGCCTATATTGATAGTATCTTAAAAGTAGACGCGATCGCTGTTGGCTTGGGTATCTTTTTGATTTTTCAAGATGTAGCAGAAGCCGAAACTTTTCGCGCATCTTGTTTTGTTTCTAGGGTTACCGCACCCAGAGTTTACCGAGACGATCGTAATTTTGCTGACTATCAAGAATTACTTACTCCTTTAATGGCTTTTTATACTAAAAGAGGTCGTCTTCCGACAAAAGGAGAGTTACCCGAAGAAGCAGCAATTAAAGCAGAATTTAAAACCTATCGTCGGGCTTTTAATCTTATTTTACAAGTAACAAAAAAAGCAGAATGGGAAGCAATTGAAGATAAACGCCGTCAAGATTTATTAGTATATTTAGCTCTCGCTAATTTTAAAGGTCGTCCCAGTATTAGAAAAGTAGCTCAAGAAATCAAAGCAGATGCTAAAGCTTTACTCGAAGGCTATCAACAAGCCTGTACGCTATCAGATATATTGTTGTTAAGTGTCAGAGATTTAGCAAAAATAGCTCATTTATGTCGGAATAGCACTATTGGTAAGCAGCTCAAAAATGCGATCGCAATTCATATCAGCGCATTAGACAAATTACCTGCATTACTAAGAGTATATGAAGGTTGTGCTAGCAGAGTTTATGGTCGTTTGCCCAATACCAATATTATCAAGCTTTACTACAATCAGCCTAAAATAACCTATTTTTACTATTCCAATTTTGATACAGTTGCCCATCCTACTTTACAGACTACGATGGAAGTAGATTTAAGTAATTATTCTGTATTTTATAACGATCTTTCCCGTCATTTCAATCCGTTGATTTTACATCAAAAAGATGCTTTAGTTGCTTCTGATTATGAATTTTATCCAGAATTTTCACAACTAACAAATTGCGAATCTCAATTAGGTCTACTAGCAGATCGTAATTTGATTCGTCGGCAAAAAGATTGGTTACAATTTCTTCAAGAGCAACATTTAGAAATTCAAGAACATCGTATCGCTTGTTCTTTTTCTTGTCCCCTATCTTGCTCATTACAAGTAGCTTGAGATGATAAGTACTTAAACAAAATTAATGGTAAGTATTTGGGCATAATTATTTACACACTCATAATTGACCAACGGTGACTCTTGCCTGTTCTCTCTTGCGGATTGCCTATCTCCAAGCTTGTAATCTATTTTGCACAAGTACTTAGCTTTCCTTCGATCACAACTCAAAGTTAACAATCGGATTTAGTATTATTTATGGGGGAAAGAAAAGGAAAAAAATAATACAAATTAATTAATGAAAAACAAGACAAATAATATAGGGACGTATCACAGTACGTCCCTACACTTTACTATCTCAGTACTGTTAGCATTAAGCCAGAGTTTCTGGGCAATACCCCAACCCCCTAGTAAACTGTTGGCGGAATGCCTCAATATCTTTGGTGTCGGGTATACCGTGAGAAACTATTGCTACTTGATAACGGCGCATTACTTCCACTGGAGACTGTCCCGTTTCGAGACTCCAAAATACCATTTGTAAGCGCATATCTGGCTCGTAAGGAATACCTAGCTCATTAAGAAAAGCGCGACAATCTTCTATCTGTTTAGGCGTTAAAGGATTAGGATAACGTACCTTGACAATCCAACCGTCTATCTGATGAACTACGGTAATAGAAGCTGCTTTACTATGCTCCATTGCGCGAAGATACTCTATTATACGCAAACTTAAGCTAGCGTTGGCAATAAAGTAAACAAAATCCATAAACATACCTATTGTTTTATTGTCTTCACTCCTATAGTTTGACAGCATACAAGTCTTGACCGCTAGGGGAAAAGCACCCGATTTTGGAAAATTATTATAGGGGAAATTACCCAAGTTCTGATTACTAAGTGAACCATCAACCATCTCAAAGTAACGATCTGTTACTTTCTCAATATTATTACGAACTACCATCTAGATATATTGCTCAAACTCCAGCCGTACCGAGAGATAGTTCTCGGCTGATGGTAGTAAATTCACAGACAAGTCATGTTCATAGCAGTTTTTGTAACTTAACCAACTGGCTATTACCTGGAGACTTACTGATTCTCAATAATACCCGTGTTATACCTGCTCGTCTTTATGGTCAAAAAGTTGGTGGGGCTTCCGTAGAAATACTGCTGCTAGAAGAAATCAAATCTAACTGTTGGTTAGCTTTAGTCAAACCAGGGAAGCGTTTTAAATTGGGTGCAGAAATCATTTTTACTGGCAATTCTGCTCATGATTCAGATTACCTCAAAGCAACGGTAATAGAGAGCGCTCGAGCCACTGGAGGTAGAATTCTACAATTTGAGATTCCTGAAGGAAAAACTTTTTGGTCAATGTTAGATCGCTTGGGAGAGATGCCTTTACCTCCCTATATCACATCCCGTGAATCTGAGGCGGAGCAGTATCAAACTATCTTTGCTCAAGAAAGAGGAGCAGTTGCAGCACCCACGGCGGGATTACACTTTACCGATGACTTATTTACCAAATTGAGCAACCAAGGAGTTGAAACAGCTTATATTACCCTTCATGTGGGAGTGGGTACATTTCGCCCTGTGGAAACAGAAACCATTACAGAACACAATATGCACCATGAATGGATTGAAGTGAGTTCGGAAACCGTAGCTAAGATTAAAGCAACTAAAGCTAGAGGTGGTAGGGTAATCGCAGTTGGCACAACCGCAGTTAGAGCCTTAGAAGGTACTGCTCATAATTCTCAAACTTCAGAAGGAAAAGATTTGCAACCTTTTCGCGGTAAAACCAATTTATTTATTTATCCAGGCTATCAATGGCAAATAGTAGATGGTTTGATTACTAATTTTCATTTACCAGGCTCTAGTTTGCTGATGCTGGTTAGTGCTTTAACAGGCAGAGAACGTTTACTCAACCTCTATCAAGAAGCGATCGCTAATGACTACCGTTTCTACTCTTTTGGTGATGCTATGCTCATTTTACCTGATGCTAGAGTGAATTGAGGTTATCACTAATAAATAAATCGGGAGATTCTACCGTAGGATCGTGATTCGTAAATTATCAAGATTACTACAATTTTCATGTTGAACATAAATTTAAGTAGCTACAAGCCAGCATATATTTTTTTATTACTGTAGTTATACTTTGTAAGTTATTTCTCCATTTTTAATTGTTAATGCTGCGTTATAATCACGTTTAAATTACTTTTTAAATTTTTGTATTTGAGGAGAAGTAAGAGGACATCTAGTACTAGCAATAAAACATGATTTTTTAGCAGATAAGCTTGCTGTTAATTGTTTTATCGATGCTTCAATTTGTTCGATGGCGTGTTTAACATCCTTCCCTTTTAACTCAATATAAATCTCTAATGAATTAGGCAGAATAATTAAGTAATCACATCTTGTACCTTGCGTAATCACACAATCATCTACTTGAATTACTCTTATTTTTAATTTTTTTGGATTATCAAGTCTAAACTTACTCTTATTATTTTTACTTCCTGGATCGCTGATAACTATATTGGGATTTTTGTTTATTGTTTCACAATCACCAAATTTTTTCATTCTTCAAGTTCCAGAAGTTTGTCGAATTGAATTGCTAGCTCATTTGATACCTCATCAATTATATTGGTATCGATCAATCCTGTCTCCTCATCAATAATGGATTGACAATAGCCATTTTCTAAGGAATATACAGCAACTTCTCCTGGTTTTAAAAATCTAGATTTAGGAACATGATGCGATATTTGTGCTATTTTTTCTTCTGTTGCGTCAATAGATAAAATACCCGCTTGAAGCAAATTATTAAATGCAGTTAAGATATACGGACTGTGGGTTGTTATGAAAAATTGTAGACTATCTTTTCGCGTATTATAGACAGTAGAAATTAGTTCGACAATACTTTTTTGGGCTGCGGGAAAAATATGAGCTTCTGGTTCTTCGATATATATTGAACTACCGCCCACATTTAACTTCATCAATGCAATTGTTCTAAGTATGATTACCAGTGGAAGTGTTTCTTGTTGTCCTGAAGAAGAATTTGCTACTGCTATTCTTCTGTTTCCTTCTACTTGAAGATAGTCTTCAGCATCTTTTTGAAAATATTTACCACAAAGAATTTTTTCATTTAAATAATTTATTTCGTGGTATAGTTTCTCTTTCTCTAATGTTTTGTTATTAAATAGTTCTACTGCAATTGGAGATTTTATTCTTTCATAATAAGTACCAAATTTAGTTAAAAATGGATCTACAGTATTACTTTCTGATAAAAATGTAAAAATGCTATTTTTAAGATTAGCAAAAAACGATCTACCAGCAGGAATATATAGCTGTGCAAAAGCAGCATTGTTATTGGAACTATTACTAATATCTGATAAAAATTCTGTTTTCATATCAAAAGAAGAGTCTATACGAGATAAAAGTGAGGTTTGGATTTCTCGTTCAGCTATTTTTTTATTTTGTCTTTGAATCAAGCTTCTTAAATTAGCAAATTTGTTTTTATAAAAATCAGAATACTTTAAAATTATGTCAGATGCTTTAGTTTTAGTCTTGGTTTTTTTCTAGATATTTCAATTGAGTCTAAATTAAGATAATATCGAATACTGAAGTTTCGATTTCCCCAAGAAGATGGGGGAAAATAGTCCTTGAATTTTTGTTGATATTCTTTATTTAAATCTCTAACACTTTTTAACTCTTCTGCTGCATCCATTATTTCAAAAATAAAATTCTTAAAATAATAAAGTAATTTTGCAATAATACTTTTTCCACTTGCTTGAGGACCGATTAGAATATTTATTTGTTTTACTTCTATTGTTATATCTTTAATGCCAGCAAACTCTTTAATTTCAATTTTTTCCATGACTTAATATAATTTATGCCGTGAAAGACTCTATAAACAACAGTTTAAGTTATTTATTTATAAATCTGTCTTTTAAATTCGTACCCTAAATTATTTTAGTAGAGATACTTGTTATAGCTGCGATCGCTAAAATCAAAAACTTATAAATATATATTAGTTCTTAGTCTGTTTCTAAAATCGTTGTATTCTCAAGATCGTAAAGCTTGTAGACTAAATCTATCCGAAAATTAGGGAGAAACCAAATTTTTCTGTGAAATGTCAAATACAAGATTTAATCCCAGTTAAAATAAGAATGTAAAAGTGATAGGACCCTTTAAATTCTCGAATCTTTGATAAGCCAGAATGATTTCTTTGAGACTCACTCAGATGTGAATTTTTTTCATTCACTTACTTAAATTCCTGATAGTACTAATTTACCTATAGTTGTGCCTGTTTCTAATTTTTGATGAGCAACAGCTAGATTGTGAGGATTTAAAACTCCTAAATTTTTGTGGAGAGTAGTTTTGATAATTCCTTGTTCTACTAATTCAGATACTTTATTTAAAAGCTCGTGTTGAGACTGCATATCTGGAGTTTGATATTGAGCTTTGGTGAACATGAATTCCCAAGCAAAAGTAACGCTTTTACTCTTCAAAATATTTAAGTCTAGAGGTGATTTGTTCCCCACAATAGAACAGATTTTACCTTGGGGTGCGATCGCTTCTGCCATGTTTTGCCAATGCAAATCGGTACTATTCAAGCACAGAATATAATCCACCGATAAAACACCAAGCTGTTCTAACTGACTAGCAAATGTTTGGTAATGGTTAATCGTACTATCTGCTGCTTTATAAATCATAGACAAACCTAGACAAGCTAGATTGGCGATTTTTTTACTTCCTGCTTCACAGTAGCAACGTCGGCGTTAACTACTCCACAAGCTTTCACGGACAAGCCATCCGCATAGCGAGCTAGATTGATGCTCGCGTTCCAATCACGAGGTAAAAATACCCCACAATTATCACAGATAAACCATCTATCTGAGAGAGTTAAATCTTGTTTAATGTGTTGGCAATTCGAGCAGGTTTTACTACTAGGATAAAATCGAGCGACAATTACCAACTCCGAA
>NZ_LR214061.1 GCF_900659865.1 Hyella patelloides LEGE 07179 | reverse complement strand
AGCTTATAGCTACGAACCGTATTATTTTGGGTGACATTACTGTCTTGAACGAGTCCTAAAGGATACCGCTCCCCTAAAGGACTCGCTTCGCATCGCGCATATTGCTCATTGAGGGAAACCCAAGGGGCTGATTCTGTCGTTTCACGGCAGAACTCTTCTGCCCCGCCCAAGACCCCTAAAGGACTCGGCTTCGCCGTCGCGCACTCGTTCGCTAAATCAGCAACGCCCAAATTACTAATGGAACAGCATTTTTATCTGGTCTAGGTTTAACAGTTAGCTGTATTGGCTTTGCTGCTATTAATCAGAAACTTAATACAATTGATAAGAGCCTAAAAGATGTTCAAGCGATTAAATATTTTCTTAAAAGATGATTATTTTGACTTTGTTACCCAAAATACCCGCTTTTGAACTACGCCCAGGATCATTCTCTCACATAGCGATCGCTATCAACGAAACTGATTTTTTGGTCAAGACAGAATATCATTCTCCTTAATCAGCGATCGCTATTATCAGAGGCAAAGGATTAATAGGTCATTCACAATAAGAATTTCTTGATTGAGCCAAGTAATGTTCCAATCAAGATCCCATTTAATAAGTTCCCACCGATAATTGCTGGTACTAACCTGTCTGGATAATCATTGTCTATCCATAGACTCCATGGTGCCCCCGTAAACATAACCGCAGGAACAATAATAAACCCAATTACACCTCCGGCAGCTCCTACTCCACCAGTTCTTTTCTCGCGCCATACTAACATTGAAGAAAAGCCCAAGGCTGCGAACAAAAATCCAGTCGCGATGAGAAGACCACATAAGGCACTGGTAAAAATCGGTGTCTTATCGCAGTTAAAGTTTGACCAATTAATAGGTACGTTATCGAACAGGTAGTCCCACCAACTCATAAGCTTTCCTCAAATTTACTATTCTGGCTCTTCTAGTTATCCCACCAATTTTTAGCTTCTTACCATCAAGGATACACAACTAAAGCGATGCTCCATAGTCGCGATCGATGATTGATCCATTTTCAACCATCATCATGGCTCTGTTCATTTTTCGACTTCAAATAATCCCAAAACTCTAGTAATTCTTCATTTGTTAAAAATTGATACCAAGACAGCATCAGAACATCGTCATACAATTTTGCATAATTCTCGAAATACTCTTGGTGAAATTAATATGCGTTACCGAGAGCTTTTAGATACTCAAAAAATAAAACCATCTGATTTTAAACAAAAGCTTGCTAATTTACCAGAATCATCATTACTTGAAGGCTATCTAATTTTAGAACCAACTCATCAAAAAGTATTAGAAACAGTTGTATAAGCTGTAGTAGGGTGGGCAATGCTCACCCTACTTTTTATTAAAAAAATCTCAATAAATTTTATAGAAATAAATTAATACTTTATTTACTCACTAGCAGAAAAATTAACACCATTATAAAGTTCTGCTACTTCAATTTCTAGAGCGAGAAAACTTAACTTAATAATCGCATTTTCTGTCTTATATTCTGATAATAACCATTTACTTTCTTCAGTTTTACTAGATTGCATTACATGAAAACTATTTTGAGAGATTAAAATATATTCCTCTAAAGTTGTCAGCGATCTATAGTAAGTAAATTTATCTCCCTGGTCGTAGTTTTGAGTAGACTTAGATAACACCTCTGTAATTAAAATAGGATTAGTAACTGTAGTTTTACTTTTGTCTGTATAAATCGGCTCATTTTTAATTACCATGACATTAGGGTAGGTATATACATTGTGGTGGGATATCCATAAACGCACATCAGCAATATATACTTTATAGGACTTTTTTTTTAGAGCAAATTTTAGATTACTGTATAAATTACCTGAAATTTCATTATGATTTGTAGTACCTCCTGTCATTGGTATAATTTCTCCGTTGTGATATTCACTTTTATATTCGGCTTGCTCTTCTAAGGCTAAATATTCTTCTGGAGTATAGTAATGAGGTGGGGTTTTTAGTTGCATAATTAGTAAATCAGTAATGTTATTTTGGTATTAGGATTATGGCAAGATCGAGAATTATGGTAAGCAAATTGATTCAATAGCCTTAATAAATTGCTAATTTTTAAAATTGCTTTGCGCTTTCATCTCTGAGTTGCTTTAACTTTGTGTATTTGCCCCAAACTAAGCTAGATAAAAGACTTTGCGCGAGATTTAACGATCTCTTGAATTACTATAATAATCCCTTGTACCCTTAGCCCCCATCGCTTCACCAAGGCGATTTAAACCATGCACATAAGCAGCAGTACGCATATCAAGCTGTAGTTTTTGAGCTATTTCCCATACTTGTTGGGTTTCGACTTCCATTTTAGCCTTTAGTTTTTGATTAACTTCTTCTAGTGTCCAATAAAAGCCATTACGATTTTGTACCCATTCAAAATAACTAACTGTTACCCCACCAGCATTAACTAAAATATCGGGAATAACTTGAATATTTTGCTCTAATAATATTTTATCCGCAGCCGAATTAACAGGGCCATTAGCTACTTCAAAAATATACTTTGCTTTGACATCTTTGGCGTTTTCAGTAGTGATTTGATTCTCTAATGCAGCAGGAATTAAAACATCAACATCAAGAGTAAGTAATTCTTGATTAGTAATTGTTTGATGTTCTACAATATCGCAAACACTATCGCGACAGTAAACAGCTTTTATTTCCTTATTACTATTTTTATGCTGACGAATACTCGGAATATCTAAACCCCTTGGTGCGTAAATTCCCCCTTTAGAATCACTGACAGCAACTACTTTGTATCCTGCTTGAAATAGTAATTCGGCTAAAGTTGCGCCAGCATTACCAAAGCCTTGAATCGCAACGGTGGTTTGTTGAGGATTAATCTTAAATTTAGGTAAAATTGATTGAATTACGTAAAAAGCACCTGTTGAAGTAGCGGTATCTCTTCCTTTACTACCTCCAAGGGTTAAAGGTTTTCCTGTAACCACTCCTCTAATAATTTGTCGTTTGATGGTGCTGTAACGATCCATCATCCAACCCATAATAGTAGCGTTGGTATAGACATCGGGAGCAAGGATATCCACATTTTCCCCAATAAAATCCGCAATTTCGTTAATGTATCCCCTGCTGAGTCTTTCTAATTCTGCTTTGGATAATTCTTTGGGATTAACAATAATCCCTCCTTTTGCACCGCCAAAGGGTAAATCTAGTAAGGCACATTTGAAAGTCATCCAAAAGGCTAAGGATTGCACTTCATCAAGGGTAACACTGGGATGATAACGTACTCCTCCTTTCCCTGGCCCTCTGGTATCATCGTAACGCACTCGATAGCCTGTAAATATCTTGAGTGAGCCATTATCCATTCTTACAGGAATAGATACAGCGAGGCTGGCTCTGGGGTAACGCAGTCTTTCAATAGCATCTTCTGAGATTGAAACATATTGCAGCGCGTTTTCTAATCTTTGACTAGCATCAGCAAATAAAGAGGGTGATTTTGCTTGAGTATCAGGAGAATTGTTGGAAGAGACAATAGTTGTCATAAATAATGACCTAGTTGGTGGCTTATTTATTTTATTGAATCGTAAGGATTAGTATAATTGGTTACTTTTTTTATGTTTATTCATATTTTTTCCTCTTGGTTAGTACTCAATCACTATCTCAATCACTATTATGTATACTAAATTTCGGGAATAACTACGAGGATAATTAGCCATGAAGATTATTGATTCTAAAGGAAGGCTTTTCGGAAAAGTTAGTATTTTGGATTTGGGTGCTGCGGGAGTAATTTTACTTGCTGTGGCGGGTATCTTTTTCTTTCCTGGTACTTCTGTAATTCCAGGGGTAGCACAAAGTAACGTGAAGTCGATTGAAGTAGAAGTTTTGGTTAGAGGTTTGAGTGCTGGCGATTTTGATGGTTTACTAGCAGAATTCCAAGAGGATAAACAGGCTAGCATTGTCATTCGCAATCAACCCGCAGGAACAGTAGAAATTCTTGACACAGAACGTTTGCCGAGAACTACCCCTGTACCTCAGCCAGATGGTACGGTTAAAGCATTACCCGATCCTCGTCCTGAAGTCGCTTTGATTCACGATATGGTTCTTACTTTTGGTAGTCAAGCACAGGTTACAAGTGCTGGTGTGGTGATAGAAGGAACAAAAAAATTGAAAATTGGCACTCCTATTCGTTTAGAGGGAAGAACTTATGATTTTAATGGTAGTGTGATTACAATCCGTACCGATGTTGAAACGTAAGTTGTTAGTGGTTAATTGTTAATTGTTGATAGTTAATTACTATCTCGCCCATTCCCTTGTCCCCAAATGCGATGGGGATCAACACCCCAATACGACGGGTGTAAACACCTGGAAGCTAGGCAGGGTAGCTCGTCTACTTGCTACTTACTACTTGCTACTTGCTACTTGACATCGATCGCACAGTCCAAAAAATTCTAAGGTGTGATAATACACTTTAAACTGATGAGATGCTTCTAACTGCTTTTCTAGCTGATGTACGGGACATTGTTCGATGGGAATAGAGGTGTGACAGTTAACACAGGTTAAGTGATGGCGATCGCGACTGATAGAACTATAGACAGATTCCCCACTGGGCAATAACCTTACTTTTAGTTCTCCTTGCAACTTCAATGCTTCTAAAGAACGATAAACTGTGGCTAAACCCATATTCTGTTTGCGGTTACGCAACTCAATATAAAGCTCTTGAGCAGAAATAGCTTTTTTTAACTCTTGTAAAACTTGGATGACTTTTTGTTGGGAGCGAGTGCGCTGAGCTTTCATTGGGATATTCATCTAATGTGCGTATCTTAAGAAGGGGTAATAAATAGGCTAAACTATTTGGGTTAGTTTTATCGTAACTATAGTTCTTTTAAAATTTTAATCTGCAACAGTCATATTACTTACTTTCATGGCTAATAACTATCACGCTCGTATTTATGTTACCTTGCGTTCTTCAGTTCTCGATCCTGCGGGTACAGCAGTGGAATCTGGTATTAAACAAATGGGTTATTCAGGTGTAGAAGGAGTCAGAATTGGTAAATATATTGAAATGAAATTGACAGCAGAAGATGAAACGGATGCCAAGACTCAATTAGATCGAATATGCGATCGCCTTTTGGCAAATCCCGTAATCGAAAATTATTGTTTTGAAATCGATCGGTTGGTTAGTGGGTAGTTGTTACTCGTACTCTATTCGTGAGGATGATATCTTAATTTACTGGTTCGTTGCTCGTTGTTAGTGGCTCGTTGTTGGTTGTCACCAATGCCCATTACCTGTTAACTCTTCTCATTCTCTAAAAAAAAATGAAATTCGGTATTATTGTTTTCCCTGGTTCTAATTGCGATCGCGATATGGCGACAGTTACACAAGGTATATTAAACTTGCCTACTCGCATGGTGTGGCATCAAGATACAGATATTAACGATCTTGATGTGGTAGTTATACCAGGTGGCTTTAGTTATGGTGACTATTTGCGCTGTGGTGCGATCGCTCAATTTTCTCCTGTAATGAATAGTATTATCGAACACGCCAAAGCGGGAAAGTATGTTTTCGGTGTATGTAATGGTTTTCAGATATTAACAGAAGTCGGATTATTACCTGGTGCATTGATTAGAAACCGCGATCTACATTTTATCTGCGATCGTGTTCGTGTTAGAGTGGAGCGTAACGATCTGATTTGGACTCGTAAGTATAGTAAGCAGCAGGTAGTTACTTATCCTATCGCTCACGGTGAGGGTAGATACTTTGCAGATGAGGATACTTTAAAAGCTTTAGAAGAGAACAATCAGGTATTATTCCGTTATTGCAGTGCTAGAGGGGAAATTAACGAAGAGCATAACCCCAATGGCTCTTTAAATAGTATTGCAGGTATTGTTAATCAACAGGGTAATATTTTAGGTATGATGCCTCACCCAGAAAGAGCCTCTGATGCTGCGATTGGTATTAATGATGGGTTAGCGATGTTTGAAGGATTGGTTATGGCGATCGCTTAATTGATAGTTTGATTAGCTAACCTGATTAATTACGATTACGTCTGTTGCGCTCTGTTCTAATATTGATATACATCCCCCATCATTTCTTTGCTGTAAATTTAATTTCAAAGCCCTCTCAAAATCTTTTTCACTTTGAGCAATATTTCCTAATTCCTCGTAGAATGCATAATATTTTTGTTGAAAAATGAGTTTCAATATTCTGTCCTTATTGTGAATCAAAGCACATTATGAACAATAGTAAAATACATAAAGATAAGCAGAACCATAAATTTAAAGACTATGGTAGACTCTTTGTGGAAATTCGACAGTAGAAGAGAAGATTATCAGTCAATCGACTAAAAATTTGATTGACAAGCTATTACTAGAAAAAATCTCTAAAAATTGAAACTTACATTGGGGCAATTTGGTATTTCCTTCATCATTACAATCTATCCTGAAGTTTTCAGAGCTACCAAAAATATTTGTTAATCTCTCAAATCAAACGCTCTTTGCTATACATCAAAAACTTTCTTGCCCACTCACTATATTGCCAGATACTTACAAAAGACACTCCAGCAACAATTGTACCTAGTAGCCATTTAAAAGTTACTTTAAGCAAAAAATGTTGATTATTCTTTGAATTCTGCTGTAATTGTTTTATCTTTCTTTGTTCTGCTGAATTAATTTTATGGACTATTTGTTGTTTTTTTTCTCTAAAAGAAACATTAACATTAAAAGCTGAAGCTTGCTGATTTCTTACCCATATATTTTGTATTTGTCTATTGCTTAAATTATCTAGCTTCAGAATAAGTTGTTCCGCCTGTTGGTTTTGATTTGCCAACTGAATGTTAATTTTAGTTTGGTTAGCAATGTTAATTCGCCAAGAATTACCAATGATTAAAGGAACAAATAAAAAACAAACAATACCTAACAATAAAGCTAGCCAAGATAGCCAATAAAGTATTCTTAATTCACTATGCTTAACAGATTGTTGCTGAGGACGAAAGAAAACTAGCATATAACCCAGTAAAGTTACATAGACTGTATCAATAATTTTACCGATAGTATTGAATTCCCAGTCAGGGTTAAGAAAATGAGGAGGAATCAATATAATGGCGTAATCAATCATCATAAAAAATAGTATTGCATAGCCTAATAAATGAATACATTTATAAGACTGTCTTTCAGTTATTTCATTAGTAAGAATGCGTATTTTTTTTTTTTCGATTGGAAAGAGGCTGAAAAATAGTTCTAAACATAAGTCCACATATAAGTAAGTGTCAATCCTAATCAAGTATAGCTACTTAGTTATAACTTACTAAACTCAAAAATAGAACTAGTAAAAATACCGAAAAATCAGTATTTTTAAGTAAAGTAATTTAAGTAGTTATAAACGCGGAAAATACCAAAATTCACTTAAGCCAAAATAGTAAATCTACGTAATGAAAATTAACTAGAAGCAAAAATAAATTTAAAAAATATCTCGATCGATGTTTTTACCATTGCCACTCGATCTTTAAAACAGCCAACTAATGCTGTAATTTTTAATTTCGTCTGGGAAGATACA
Organism: Hyella patelloides LEGE 07179; assembly: GCF_900659865.1. Taxonomy (GTDB): domain Bacteria; phylum Cyanobacteriota; class Cyanobacteriia; order Cyanobacteriales; family Xenococcaceae; genus Hyella; species Hyella patelloides. Next base: position 1,032 of record NZ_LR214061.1, on the reverse strand, counting down.
AATGATGTTTTACCAGACATCTTTTACTTCACTTAAGTGTGCGGAGTGGAAACCGCTCAGGAGTAGTTACAGAAGAAGGTTACCCCAAACTAAAAGTATTTCCTCAAAAACGAATCGCACATTTCAGGTTGCTACTCATGGCAAAAATCAACAGTGCTATTCATTTAACTAGACAATTTTGTCTAAATAAGATAAATTAATCTATGAACTAAGGTTGAGTAAAATCAAAAGTACTCCAAATTAAATCCAGCACTTGAGCTTGAGAGAAACGATGAGGGCAATTGGTTAAGATTGTTCCTGAATTCCTCTAAGATCTAGCCCTCTAGAAATTTGGCACTTAAGACGAAAATCAACTAATGTTACCTGAAATTAAGCGTTATCTACCTATAGCTCAAGCGATCGAGATGTTACTTTATCCTTATGCGGAAATCGTTCTGCACGATTTGGCGACAAACACAATTGCTGCTATCTTTAATAGTTTTTCCCATCGAGAACCAGGAGATGATTCTTTACTCGAAGAAATTGAGTTTGACTGTGAGAGAGGCTCTCGGTTAGTCCTAAAGGATATATCGAAGTGTATCCCTTTAGGGACACCTTCGGATAAGAGCATGAACCTATCCCACTAATATGATTTTGGTAATCCACATATGAATAGTTGCCAAAGTCAAAAAACCATCAAAAACAAGAGATTGACGTTCCCAACGAACCACTAAACGTCTATATTTTCTTTGAAACCAAGAGAAACATCTTTCTTGCTGAAAACGTGGTGTATCACTTTTAATTGGTCTTCCACGATGTTTTTTTGATTTGTAGACTCTTTTGGGGAATTGTGGTCTAATACCTCTTTTTCTTAATTGCTCTCGCTTCTCATGGCTATCATATCCCTTGTCTGCTGCTAACACTGAAAATCTTCGTCTAGGGCGACCTGGTTTGACTGTTTGAATTTTAATTTCATCTAGTAGAGGTAATACTTGGTCTCTTTCGCTACCATTGGCTGCCGTAGTTCGAGAACGCTAGTGGCATACCATTGCC
>NZ_LR214060.1:3254-8618 GCF_900659865.1 Hyella patelloides LEGE 07179 | reverse complement strand
AAAAACCTATACAATAACAATCATACTTAATTTTTAGCTTTAAAATTGTTTAAGTACCGATAAGATCGCGCCTCAAACTGGCTGCATCTCAACCTTTAAATAGAGATAATTTAGAAACAGCATTGCAGCTTTTAATTATCAATCCTTTATTTGAGACTGTAGATGCAGAATTAACCGCAGGACAAAAAACTGGCAGTAATGTTTTATTAGTTAATGTCAAACAAGCTCGCAGTTTTACAGCAGGCATTGGAGTAGATAACTATCGCGCTCCTAGTATTGGAGAGTTTCAGGGTAGCGTTAACCTAGCTCATGGCAATCTTTTAGGTTTTGGCGATCGCTTTTTTGCTCAATACGGTTTTACAGAAGGTTTAGATATTTACAATGCCAGCTATTCAATTCCCTGGAATGCCTATGATGGCACGTTTAGCTTTAGCTATGATAACAGCGATAGCGGTATTATCGAAGAAGAATTTCGCGATTTGGATATCGATAGCGAAACAGAGACTTATTCTTTTAGTTTTCGTCAACCTTTGACTCGTTCTCCTAATCAAGAATTTGCTTTAGGTTTGAGTTTGGATATCCGTCGTCGCGAGACTTTTTTAGGGGATGAACCTTTTTCTTTTTCTATTGGAGCAGAAGATGGGAAATCTAACGTAACAGTACTGCGTTTTTCTCAAAACTGGGTAAAGCGAAATGCAACGAGTGTTTTTGCAGCGCGATCTCAGTTTAATGTAGGAATAGATGCTTTTGATGCCACCATAAATAATACGGGGACTGATGGAACATTCTTTGCTTGGCAGGGACAATTTCAATGGGTAGAGCAATTATCTCCTAAAGTGTTATTTATTACTAGAGTTGGCGGTCAATTTACAGATAATTCTTTACTTTCTTTAGAAAAATTTAGTCTTGGAGGAGTTAATACTGTAAGAGGTTATCAAGAAAACCAATTAGTTACAGATAGTGGTGTATTAGGTACTTTAGAATTGCGTATTCCTGTCACTGAAAACCTTAATACTCTACAGTTGAATCCTTTTATTGAATTCGGTACAGGGTGGAATAATGATGAACCAGACCCCGAAAATACTACCATTGCTTCTGTTGGTTTGGGAATACGTTGGGCTGTAATAGAAGGATTAATCTTAAATATTGATTATGGTGTTCCATTAATCGATGTGGATAATGATGGGGATTCTTTACAAGAGAATGGCTTTCATTTTTCTGTGCGCTATCAGCCCTTTTAAATATTTAGCGCACTTCATAGCAGATATAGCTATTACCATTACTTTTATTAGGACAAGATACTATTAAACATTTAATAAATTAGATTTATGGCACATCGCTCTTTTCGCTTTTGGCAAATACTGTTTGTACTTGGTTTGGGAATATCTGTGTTGTTAGGACAAGTTTCAGTTCTTAACGCTCAAACTTATAATAAAGATTTAGTACAGCAAGGAATTACAGAATATCAACAGAGACAGTATCGAGCAGCTATTGAAAGTTGGAATCGTGCTTTGACTATTAAGCCAGAAGAAAAGAATCAACTCCACAAGGTTATTATCTTAGAAAATATCGCCAGAGCTTATCAAAAATTGGGACAAACTGAAAAAGAAATCGCTCTATGGCAAGATATTACAGATCGTTATCAGCAATTAGGAGAATCTCGCCAATTAGGTAGAAGTTTAACCGAATTAGCTCAAGCTTATAGTAGTTTGGGACAATATCGTAAAGCGATCGCCATTCTTTGTGGTAACGAAGCCGATTCAGAATGTACCAATAGTTCAGCGATCGCCATTTCTCAAAAAACTATAGATAGTTTGGGTGAAATGGCAGCAAAAGGAAGTCTGGGAGAAGCCTATCGTTTGCGGGGTAATTATACAGTAGCAGTTAGTTATTTAGAAGATAGTTTAGAAATAGCTCAAACTTTAGATATTCCACAGTTAGAGATGTCTGCATTAAATAGTTTGGGTAACACCTACAGTAGTTTAGCCCAAGTTAGCTATCGCAAAGCAGAATCGGCTGAAATTAGAGGAGATACCTATAGAGTTAGGGGAGAAGATTCTATTCCCTATAATCCTGTAATTCAATTTCGAGAAGATGGCAAACAACAAAACAAAATAGCTTTAGATTATTTCCAGCAGAGTCAGAACATCGCTACTAAACAAGAAAATTCTTTAGCTAAAGTCAGAAGTTTGATTAGCTCTATTCCTATTTATTATCGTTTAGCAGACTTTACCGCAGCAGCTAATAGCAAACAACTAGCCATCGATTCAATATCAACTCTTCCTTTAGAATCAACCACTATTTATGCGACTATCGATTTAGCAAAATTATTAGAGCCAGAAAAAGTTAGCTTTAGTAATTGTTACAATACAAAAACCCTAGATCGAGCAAGGAATCTATTACAACAAGCGGTTGATTTAGCCCAAAAGTTAGGAGACAACCGAGTCACCTCTTTTGCTTTGGGAGAATTGGGACATACTTATGAATGTTCTCAAGACTATCAGCAAGCTCTAGAAATTACCAAACAAGCCCGTTTTTTAGCCGAACAAGATAAAGATAGCCTCTATCTTTGGGAATGGCAGACAGGTAGAATATTATATGCTCAAGGCAGACAAGAAGATGGTATTGCAGCTTATGAAAGAGCGATCGCCACTTTAGAGAGTATTCGCGATGATATTTTAACTGCTAATCGAGACGTACAATTCGACTTCCGCGACACTGTCGAACCCATTTACAGGGAGTTAATAGAGCGTAGATTAGACAGGACAGACAATATTTCAGCGATCAAACCCAGTCAAACCCAACAAGTTAAAAATGTCAATTCAATTTTAACTACATTAGATTCTCTAAGACTAGCCGAACTACAAAACTACTTTGGTAATGACTGCGCTATTGGCGATGTTGCTGCGATTAATAGAGTAGATTTACTCGAACCCAACTCCCATACAGCCTACTTTAGCACCATTATTTTAGAAGATCGCACTGCGGTAATAGCTAACTTTCCAGGACGCAAAAGTAAAATAGTCTGGAATAACAGTAAGGGAAAAAAAGCGATCGCTGAAGAAATAAACCAGTTTAGAATGGGATTAGAAAACCTTTATCTTAAATTCGATACTTCTTTAGGACAAAGCATTTATAGCTGGCTGATTCAACCCTTTGCTGAAGACTTGCAACGAGAACAAATAACCACTCTGGTCTTTATTCAAGATGGTTTGCTCCGAAGTATTCCCATGTCTGCACTACACGATGGAGAAAAATTTTTAATCCAAAAATATGCGATCGCCACTACTCCCAGTTTAAATCTTATCAGTCCCACTACCTTAGATCGTCAAAACTTGAAAATCTTAGCTTTGGGACTTAGTAAAGCTTCTCAAGTAGACAATCAATCGTTTTCTCCTCTTCCTGACGTAGAAACTGAACTTACCTTCCTTAAGAGTATTTTTGAAGAAAGTACAAATTTATTAAATAATGACTTTTCACGCGATCGCTTGCAACAAGAATTAGCAGAAACATCCTATCATATAGTTCATATTGCTACTCACGGTCAATTTAGTTCCGAACCAGAAGATACCTTTCTTGTTACGGGAAAAAATGAGAAGCTCACTATTAACCAACTAGACCGTATTATTCGCAGCACCGCCAGAAATGAATCTCTCAACTTAATTTCTCTAACCGCCTGTCAAACTGCCGTTGGAGATGAACGCGCAGCTCTAGGATTGGCAGGAGTCGCCATTCAAGCAGGTGCAAATAGTGCTTTAGCTTCTTTATGGGCTATTAGTGATGAAATAACACCAGTGGTAGTAAAAGACTTTTATGTTGGTTTACAAGATGCCAATCTCAGCAAAGCTGTAGCCTTACAAAAAGCCCAAATAGCTTTAATAGAGCAAGATATTTCTCCTGCTTTGTGGTCGCCCTTTATTTTAATAGGTAATTGGAAATAGATTTTAATTACATTACTGCTCGATACCGCTCCATTGCTTTAAAAGACAATTTTCACTTTATTCTAAATACAGAACTACAATACACCATCATGAAACCTTTTAATCTTCTTTATGTTTTACGATTCCCTTTAATTGTCATTGTTACTTTATTTTGTAAACTCAGTCCTGCCTTTTCTCAAGCTAGTAATATCGTTCCCGACAACACTTTAGGTGATGAAAGTTCTCAAGTAATTGAAAATGTTGACGGACAGCCAAATGAGGTAATTACAGGAGGCGCACAAAGAGAACAAAATCTATTTCATTCGTTTCAAGAATTTAACGTAAGTGAAGGAAGAGGAGCGTTTTTTGCTAATCCCGAAGCGGTGAATAATATTTTTTCTCGCGTTACGGGTAGTAATCCATCAAATATCTTAGGGAGATTAGGAGTTAATGGTGCAGCTAATTTATATCTAATTAATCCTAATGGAATTATCTTCGGAGCAAATTCTAGTTTAGATGTGCAGGGTTCATTTAGCGCTACAACAGGTAACGGAATTAGGTTTGGCGAACAAGGAGAATTCAATACAATTAATCCGCAAGCACCAGAATTATTGACAATTAATCCTTCAGCATACTTATTCAATCAAATAGGCGCTCGAGACATCAATAGCATTCAATCTCAAGGAAATTTACAAGTTCCTGAAGGAGAAAATATAGTTTTGTTAGGTGGTGATATTACCTTAAAAGGTAATTTAGTAGCCCCAGGAGGAACAGTTGAATTAGGTAGTGTCAATGATACGGGAGAGATTGGGATTAGCGAAAATTCCAATCTAATTTTCTCTGATGAGGTAGCAAGAGGCGATATTTCTTTATCTGAAGGTTCAGCAGTATTCGTTTCAGCAATTGGAGAAGATGGAGGAGGTTTTATAAATGTTTATAGTCAAAATTTAAACTTAACTGAAGGCAGTCAAATGATTGCAGGAATTTTCCAGGGATTTGGTGATTCTGATACTGTGGGTGGAGATATTGTTATTGATGTGTTGGGAACAGCTTCTTTAGATGATAGTAGAATTACTAATACTATTGATGAGAATGCAGAAGGTACAACTGGAAAAATCGAAGTATTTGCCGAATCAGTGGTTCTCCAAAAAGGCGGAACAATAGTTGCTGATACTTCTGCAATGGGAAATGCTGGTGACATTTTTATAAATGCAACTGAATCAGTGATTGTAGATGGAGAAAGCAGCATTGATGGAGAAGCTAGTTCTATTACAAGTAATGTAAATTCTGATGCAGTAGGAAAGGCTGGCGATCTTGAGATAAGTACAAATTCATTGAGACTAACCAATGGTGGTGTGATTTCAACCAATACTGAGGGAAGAGGAGATGGGGGAAATATTAATATTAATGCAACTGAATCGGTGCTTGTAGATGGACAAAGAAA
>NZ_LR214060.1:0-2939 GCF_900659865.1 Hyella patelloides LEGE 07179 | reverse complement strand
ATATTTTGGAATAGGAGACGGGGGAAATATTAATATTACGGCAACAGAATCGGTGATTGTAGATAGAGAAAACAGCAATAGAGACTCTAGTACAATATCGAGTCGTATATTTTCAGAAGGAAACGCTGGCGATATTGAGATAACTACAAATTCATTAGATGTAACCAATGGTGGTTTGATTTCAACCGATATTTCGGGAAGAGGAGAGGGGGGAGATATTAGTATCAGTGCAACAGAATCGGTGATTGTAGATGGTGAAAAAATCAATGGAGATTCTAGTACAATATCGAGTCGTATATTTTCAGAAGGAAACGCTGGCAATCTTGAGATAACTACAAATTCATTAGATGTAACCAATGGTGGTTTGATTTCAACTGATACTTTTGGAAGAGGAGATGGGGGAAATATTAGTATTACTGCAACTGAATCGGTAATTGTAGAAGGAGAAAAAAAAATAGCTCTTCTAGTGAAATATCAAGCAATGTATTTCTAGAAGGTCAAGGAAACGCAGGCGATATCAAGATAAATACAGGTTCATTAAGACTTACAAATGATGCTTTTATTTCAAGCGACATTGTAGGAAGAGGAGATGGGGGAAATATTAGTATTACTGCAACTGAATCGGTAATTGTAGGAGAGAGAAGCAATAGCGATTTTAGTGGAATATCAAGCGGTGTATTTCTAGAGGGTCAAGGAAACGCAGGCGATATCGAGATAACTACAGGTTCATTGAGACTTACAAATAGTGCTTTTATTTCAAGCGATATTACGGGAACAGGAGATGGGGGGAATATTACGATTGATGCAACTGAATCGGTAGTTGTAGATGGAGAAAAAAATAATAGAGGTCCTAGTAACATATCGAGCGGTATAGGATTTAAAGGTGCAGAAGGAAATGCAGGCGATATCAAGATAACTACAGGTTCATTGAGACTTACAAATGGTGCTTCGATTTTAAGCGAGACTTTTGGAGTCGGAAATGGGGGGAATATTACAATTGATGCAACTGAATCGGTAGTTGTAGATGGTGAAAGCAGCAGTCCTGTTCCTAGTAGAATATCGAGCGATTCAAATGGAGCAGCAAACTTTGGCGAGCTTGAGATAAATACTAATTCATTAAGACTAACAAATGGTGGTCAGATTACAGCCAATAATTCTGGATTGGCAAATGAGGGAAGTATTAGGATTAATGCAACAGAATCGGTGATTATAGATGGAAAAACAAGCGTTGGAGGAGCTAGTAGAATATCGAGCAATGTAGAAAGAGGATCGAAGGCTGGCAATATTACGATCACTACAAGTTTGTTACAATTAATAGATGGTGGTTTTATTACAACTGATGCTGCTAATAATGTTGCTGAACTAGGATCTGGAGAGGCGGGTGAAATATTAATTGACGCTGATATTGTTTTGCTAGGAGAAGATTCAACAATAACTACCGAAAGTATTACAGAAGGAAACGCAGGAAATATCATTTTGAATGCTTCTGATACTTTAGTGTTGGAAAATGCTTCAATAACCAGCAATTCCTCTGAATCTGCGGGAGGAGAAATCACAATTGCTGCGGGAGATATTCGTTTGCGAGGTGATAGCGATATTGTAACTTTCGTAAATAATGGCGTAGATAATGGAGGAGACATTACGATAACTGCCGATTCAGTTATTGCTTTTGATGATAGTGATATTTTTGCTTTTGCTCAAGATGGAACAGGAGGAAATATTAACCTGGACACTCCCGTGTTTTTTGGAGAAAACTTTACCTCTAATTCTCTAACAGGCAATCCCGATTTTTTAGATAATAACTCTCGCGCCGATCTTAATGCTACAGGATCAGTTTCGGGTACGGTTTCTGTTCCTGATGTTAGTTTTATTCAAAACAGCCTATCGGAATTACCAGATAACTCTTTGGATACCGATGAATTACTGGCTAATAGTTGCGTTGTACCAATAGGAAATAGAAAACAGGGTAGATTTATCATTACTGGCGGTGAAAGTTTACCAGTACGCCCAGGAGATAGTTTACCTTCTAAATATCCTACAGGAGAGGTACGTAACCTACCAGATAATAATAACAGTTGGCAACCAGGCGATCGCATTGTCGAACCCCAAGGAGTGTATCGCTTAACTAACGGTAAGCTAGTGTTGAGTCGTAAATGTCTGTAGTTATAAGAATTTTTGCTATTAGAAGTAACTGCGGCTCTTTTATATCGTCAATTACAAAAGGAATTTAGATCATGGAGTTTAATTGGGAAAAAGCCAAACAAACAGTCGACAGTTTGATCTTTGAAAAAACAGGTAAACATCTGAGCGATATTGAAATTTTAATTTTGCACGGTGCTTGGGAAAATAAAACCTATGAAGAAATAGCCGAAGCAGGAAACTATACTAGCAATTATTTGAGTAAAGATGTAGGTAACAAGCTATGGGGTAATATTTCCCTAGCTTTAAAAGAAAAGGTATCTAAAAAGAATTTTAAGGCAGCTCTGCAAAGAAAATGTCGCGAACCAACTCAAGTTGATTTTGTTAAACATCAAACTCCAATAAATAACTCTTTAAAATTGGAAAATTTGACTTTTCCCGAAGGTTTAATTGCGCTGGATTCTCCTTTTTATATTGAAAGACTGCAAGTGGAATCTACTTGTTATGAAACTATTATTAAACCAGGCTCTTTAATTAGGATTAAAGGAGCTAAATGGATGGGAAAAACATCTTTAGTTTATCGTATTTTAGAGCGAGGTCGTGTTGACAATCAAAAAGTAGTATATCTCGATCTTGGTAGCGTCGAGCGATCAATTCTTCAAGATTTGGACAAGCTACTACGTTGGCTTTGTGTGATGGTTTCTCGTCAATTAAAGTTAGAAAATCAAGTAAACGATTATTGGGATACGGATATTCTTGGTAGTAATGACAATTGTACCGTTTATTTTGAAGAATATATA
>NZ_LR214059.1 GCF_900659865.1 Hyella patelloides LEGE 07179 | reverse complement strand
TTTTTTGTCTTAATATCCATTTACCCAATCGATATATACAGTATATAAAGATTATTAATATCAGAATCGGCATCAATACAAACACAGATATTATCCAAATAAAAAACCAATTGTCAACTTGATTTAGGTATGAATTTAGTTGTTCTTCTAACTGAGGATTTTCCTGACATTTATATTCTGGAGTTCGAGAACTAAATATTAACTCATCACCATTCTCAAGTATGCATTGATTCTCTTTTGCTAAGGATAGATGTTTATCCGATAATATTCTCGCGTTAATCATTGGTGCAGCTATGAGAAGAATTGCAATAATCACGAGAATTATAACTATTTTTATTCCTCTATTCATATTAATTTGATTTTGATTATAGATTATATTATTAGCGTTTAGTTATTGATTTTTGAGAATAATTATTTAATTGTTTATAAGGCAAAACAATACTACATAAAAGTATCATAATTACACATTTAGAGCTACTTTTCTTGCTCAAAAAATAACTTTTGTAATCAACTTAGTTTTTTGGTTTCAGAATTGGCGATCGCTCTTAGAGAAAGTTCAAGAAAAATCAAATTTATCTACCTACTTTGCCTGATGCTAATGCAGGGAATCTAACTAAATAAAAGGGAGGTTGAGCAGCATTTTCATCATTATTCAGTGGGGGAGAATTGTGCAGTTGATTGAGGGTAACGTAAACATAATTATCCTTACTAAATGCCATCCCATCAGTCCACCTTAGTAGATTATCATCTTGATAGAGGGTGCGATAGTTACCGCTTGGCTCGACAACACCAATCGCATTATCAGTAATTGAAGTAATATAAACATTACCCGCACCATCTACGGTAATTCCGTCACAAATTGGCTTATCGCCGTAGCGTTGTACCTTACTCGATAACTCTTCAGAGGATAAAGATTCATCCAATAAGTCTGCTGTGGCAATACGATATAAAGATGTACCACTCATAGGTGCATAGTAAACCCACTGGTTATCAGGATCGACTGTAATGGGATTCACGCCAATTTTAGCTGGTTCTCCTGCTAAAGTAATAGTGCGATCGTCTATTACCATTGCGATATCTTCAGGGCGTGTCGATCGATCTCCTTCTAATACCCTACGGGAAAATCCTGTATTAAGATCAACCACAATCAAAGCTGAATCATTGCCCCCAGCAGTATCGGTAATGTAAATTGCATTATGTTCTAAATCTACAGCAAGATCGTTTAAAAAAGGGCTATCCTTAATAATTGGCTGTGGAATGTAGATAACTTGGTATAATTCGTTATTTATCGTATCCCAAGCCACAATTTTACCAGGTTGCCCATTTCCCGAACTGGGATCGGCTTCGCTGGCAGGCTTCGCCCGATCGAGCATCCAGACAACACCATTTTCATCGGAGCGCAAGCCTAAAACTGTATGCAATCCTACCCCATTGGAATTTGGTTCGCTACTCCAAGCCTCATTAGGAAAAGCGACAACGCTCCCATTATCCATTACTTCAACTACCCGCAACGGCGCACCAAAAAACTGATGCTGACTCATAATCAATCTTCCCTGGGGGGTAATAGCAATATTTCCAGGAGGATGTTCTGAGGAAAATTCAGCAACAATCTCAATATCTTGTATTTGTGAAGAACTTAAAACAGCAGGGTTCAATATAGTTGAAATGAAGAAAACAATAATGGTGACAGAAATTAAGTAAGCAACGAAACGCGATAAACGAAACTTCATTTTTAGTCCTCGACTTTTCTCCGATCGACTTCAAACTTTTACAGTAGGGAAGCTTATCCTAATATAAGTCCCAGTTTTCTTTCTGCACTTTGAGAAACCTTTCCCATATTCTCTTAAGCAACCTTCCTCTAGAATAAATTATTGAAAAATTTTCTCTGTAGTATAATTATAACTTATTACTTTCCGACAAATGCTACAAAACAAAGCGATCGCGCAGTGCCTCGCGGAGCGCGATCGCCTGACTGATTGAAAATAATTTTTCGATACACTGACTTTAAATCAAGCTTTTTGAGAGTTTGTTTGGTTATTAACTGAGTAGCTAGCTAATAAATCAGGGTAAATATTGGATTTGACGACGTAGACTAGGTATTGTATAGTGCCTGGTCTTTTTTTACTTTACAGAAAAGACAAGTTTAAATCAAGTTTTTATGATGTATCTCAAATTACTCTTTTTTAACCATTTGCCTATATGGGAATAATAGGTAAGTGAGTGTATTTTGAGTGTAAGGTCGCCTTACGAGAATGATGTCACTAGTGAAAAGTCCAGTGTATAAATGCGCATAAGAGAATGGGCGATACTGGATTTGAACCAGTGACGTCCTGCTTGTAAGGCAGGCGCTCTACCGCTGAGCTAATCGCCCTTATCAACCAATAATAGCATAATTATTTTTTAAAGCAAACTTTTTTGCCGAATTAGAACAGCAGTCTAATTCTTGGTATTTTCAAAGTTAAGTATCAAGTGCTTTGGAGCCATTGGAAACCAAGATTTGCTTAATTGTGTCCAAAAAATGAGTAACTATGTTATGGAAATAAATTAGAAATAGATTGATTTAAAATACACTTCGTCAATTGAATTAGTTATATTAGTTTCTTAGATTGCTCATACTTGACATTGCTACCAATCTTTGGAGGAAGTAATACCACCGTGTCGTCTAAAACTCTAGGAAAAAAAACCTCATTGCCTACTAAACCAAATCCGCTATTTAGTTTTTCTTTAGGAGTTCTCAAAGCAGCTAGTGGTACAGTGCTAGGTATCACTATGATTGGCAGTGCTATTGTAGCTGGTGGATTAGTGGGTTTAGCTATTAGTTTTCGCAATCTTCCTGATGTCAGGGTTTTACGTAACTATGCACCTTCAGAAACCAACTATATTTATGATGTTAAAGGTAGGCTATTGACAAGCCTTCATGGTGAAGCCAATCGAGAAATTCTCACCTTAGAACAAATTTCTCCTGAATTAAAGCGAGCCGTTATTGCGGTAGAAGATAGTGATTTTTACCAACACAGAGGAATTAATCCTTATAGTATCGGACGTGCAGTGTGGGCAAATTATCAAAAAGGTGGGGTATCAGAGGGTGCATCTACTATTACCATGCAACTGGTCAAGAACTTATTTTTGACCACTGAGCGCACTTTAACCCGTAAATTAGCAGAAGCAATTTTAGCGATTCGGGTAGAACAAGTTTTTACCAAAGATGAAATTTTAGAGATGTATCTCAATAATATTTATTGGGGTCATAATAACTATGGTGTGCAAACCGCAGCCGAAACTTATTTTAATAAGAGTGCAGCAGAGTTAAATTTATCTGAAGCAGCAATGATGGCTGGCTTAATTCAAGCACCAGAACAGTACAGTCCTTTCTTAAATTATGAAGCAACTAAAAGAAGACAGGGTGCTGTTATTGAGCGAATGGGGGTTTTGGGCTGGATAACAGCAGAAGAAGTCGCCAAAACCAAAAAAGAACCCTTGTTGTTAGGAAAGCCCACCGCTTGGCGTACCAGTAAATTGCCTTTTATTACTGAAGCGGTAGTGGCAGAATTAGAAGAACGTTTTAGCAGAGAAAAAGTTCTTCAAGGAGGAATGAGAGTCCAAACGACTATCGATCTTTATTTTCAAAAAATGGCCGAGAAATCGGTGAAAGATAGCCATAAACGCTTACTTGGACAGGGTTTAAGAGCAGATCAAATTGCGTTGGCAGCAGTAGACCCCAGAACTCACTTTGTTAAAGCTTTAGTGGGTGGTGTGAGTCACGATCAGAGCCAATTTAATCGAGCAATGAAGTCTCGTAGACAACCAGGCTCGTCCTTTAAACCTTTTGCTTATTATGTGGCTTTTGCTAGCGGTAAATATACACCCGATACCGCTATTAATGATGCTCCAGTAAAATATAGAGTTCCTTCTGGATGGTATCGCCCACAAAATTATGGAGGAAAAAAAGATTTTGCAGGTAAGATGTCTTTGAGGGCTTCCCTGATTCAATCTCGTAATATTCCTGCGGTAAAAATTGGTAGATCTGTAGGATTAGAAAGAATTATTGAAATTTGTCGTGCCCTGGGAATTAAAAGCCCTTTACAACCAGTAATTTCTTTGCCTTTGGGTTCTATTGGGGTAACTCCTTTAGAAATGGCAGGAGCTTATGCGACTTTTGCTAGTAATGGCTGGCATTCTGACCCCACCTTAATTTTGCAAGTAGGTGACAGTAAAGGCAATGTTTTGCTAGATAATCAGCCCAAACCACAACAAATTTTAGACCCTTGGGCAACAGCTAATTTGACTAGCGTTCTTAAAGGAGTTATTGCAGAAGGAACAGGAAAAAATGCTAATATTGGTCGCACAGCAGCAGGAAAAACTGGTACAACTTCTTCGGAGAGAGATATTTGGTTTGTGGGTTATGTCCCTCAGTTAGCTACTGCGGTGTGGGTAGGCAATGATGATTATAAAAGTATCGGGAAAGGGGTTACTGGAGGAGTTCACGCTGCTCCAGTTTGGCGTTCTTTCATGTTAAAAGCTCTTGAAGATAAACCTGTAAAATACTTTCCTGCCCCTTCCAAGTTTCCCCGTCCTTAAGTAATAATGAAAGAATGAATCTTAATTTTATTCTTTGATTTCTTTTTTCATTCTTTCAAGGGTTTGATTCATTTGATCGAACATTTGTTGTGGAGTAACACCAAATTGACCCAACTGAGTTTTGAGTTGTTGTACTGTCATTTGCGCCATGAAATCTTCTGATAATTCAAAACGCTTCATAAAGATACGATAGCGTCCCATCAGTTCTTCCATGCGCTCGATAAAAAGTTTTTTTCCTTCACGGTCAAACTTTCCGTATTCGCTACCCAGTTGCATCAATGATTGGTAGTCTTCAAATAACTGCTTAGCTTCTTGTTGTACGACTTCTGAATCAAAGAATCCCATACGATTTGTTTAAAAATAAATGAATCTCGAACAATTAATCTGTTATCGATTTAATTGTTACTTATTTTATGACAGTAGAAACGAGGAACACAATACGGTTTTCCGAAATTAAATGAAAATACAGTTTGGGTTTAATGGGGGAAGAAAATATAAATTAATATGGCGATCGCTAATTATTTTAATGGTTTTTTGTTTAGCCTTATTGGGTCTTCATCTAGCTTTTAATTTAGTAATCAAACTACCTCGTAATGCTAAATCTCCTGTGGATGGTGTTTTAGTTTTAGGCGGTAGCATTAGCCGAGAAATCTACGCAGCTAAATTAGCGCAACAAAACCCTAAAATCCCCATCCTGATCACTCGCGGTTCTCCAGACCCTTGTATTGTATGGGTCTTTCAGCGAGCAAAATCACCAATGAATAATGTTTGGTTAGAAATTTGCTCTCGTTCTACTTTTACTAATTTTATGTTTGGTGTACCAATTCTGGAAAATTGGCAAGTTCAGAAGGTTAAGTTGATTACTTCAGGAACACATATTGCGAGGGCTAAGTGGTTAGCGAAAATTCTTTTAGGCTCTCACGGTATTTGGGTCGATCTCATAGTTGCACCAGAAAAAGGTGTTCCTGGGAATCACGAATCATGGGCTAAAACTGGGGTCGATTTAACTCGCAGTGTGATTTGGGCGTTTTTGAGTCAAATTATCAAGCCTCATTGTTCTGAGGTTTATCGTCTCAGTGGTGTTGATTTAGAAGCTTGGGAAGATCGCAATTTTGCCTGTGAGCGACAAGGGGGATTAAAGCAGAATTCCAGAGGAGCAAGTCACCGTTACTCCGCCTTAAAAGCGACGAGACCCCGCGTCGGACATGGCGTACAAGCTTTTGAGGTAACCTCAAAAGACAGCCACTTCGTAAGACCCTAAAGGACTCGCTACGCATCGCGCGACCGAAGGAAGTCCGTGATTGGCATCGCGCGTCGCGCAAGGGAATGCTCGTCAAGACACGACGGCACGTGACTGTTGGTCAGTAAGCTTGAGCCGTTTTGATGGGCGGTCCTCATTCTTAGTTCCTGAATAGAATTACCATTGAGGAGAAGATGCAATTAATTTTTCGGCTTCTTCTCGGCTGAGAGGTCTAGAGAAAAAGTAACCCTGTCCGTGTTCGCATTTGAGTATTTTAAGTTGCTCTAACTGAGCCATATTTTCAATGCCTTCTGCAATAACATCCATATTAAGCATATGGGCTAAAGTAATGATCGCTTTGACAATAGCAGAATTTTCCTGCCCTGATTTCATTTCACTAATAAATGAGCGGTCTATTTTTAAGGTGTCTACAGGAAAACGATGCAAATAAGAGAGAGAAGAATAACCAGTGCCAAAATCATCAATGCTGAGTTGTATCTTTTTTTGACGCAAATCTAGTAAAGTTTGGGTGGCTGTTTCCAAGTTTTCCATTAAGATACTTTCCGTAATTTCTAGCTTGAGAGAGTTAGGGGGTAGCTGGGTTTTAGCTAAAATGCAATCGATTTGTTGAATTAAGGTAGGTTCTCGTAGCTGTTTACCTGAGAGGTTGACACTCACTTTAATGGGAGAATATTCGGGATACTTGATTTGCCACTTACGTAGTTGTTGACAGGCTTCTTCTAGCAGCCAATTACCTAAAGGAATAATTAATTCTGTTTCTTCGGCGATGGGAATAAATTCCCCAGGAGAGACAAAACCACGTTCGGGATGATGCCATCTCGCTAAAGCTTCAAAACCCGAAATTTTACCCGTGCTTAAAGAGGTAATGGGTTGATAATAAACTGCAAATTCTTTCCTTTCGATACCCCTTCGGAGATCGTTTTCGATATGTAAACGCTTGATGGCACGGGTATGCATAGAGCGGTCGAATACTTCATATCGAGCTTTACCTCGTTCTTTGGCACTATACATGGTTAAGTCGGCATCTCGAAGAATATCTTCTGGTTTGTCGTATCCCTGAGAAGAAAAAGCAATTCCAATACTAGCAGTGGTAAACAGTTCGTAATTTTCCAGAGCAAAAGGAATAGTCAAAGAATTATAAATTTTTTCAGCTACTAAAGTAGCAACTTCTACATCAGAAATATTTTCTAGCAAAATTGTAAACTCATCTCCTCCCAAGCGAGCCACCGTATCTGTTGGACGCACACAATTTTCTAGACGACGAGCAATTTCTACTAATAATTTATCTCCTACCAAGTGACCCATACTATCATTGACTAATTTAAAGCGATCTAAATCGAGGAATAAAACAGCAAATAAATAGCTACTTTGGGTTTTTGTTCGTTTTAGTTCTTGTTCCAAACGATCCATAAATAAGGCACGATTGGGTAAGCCTGTAAGAGTATCGTGTAAAGCGTCATGGAGTAATTGTTGCTCCATTTTTTTGCGCTCGGTAATATCTACAATTTGATTATTAAAATGGAGTGGTTTGCCGTTATGGTCACGAACCATTACTACTTTTAGTAAAGTATCAACAGGACGACCATTTTTGGAGATATAACGTTTTTCTATTTGAAAATCTGATTCTTCTCCGTGAGCCAGTTTTTTTTCTAAACTTAGATGTAATTCTAGATCTTCGGGGTGACTAATATCAGTAAAGCTTAATTTGAGTAATTCTGTTTCGGTATAGTTTAAGGCTTCGCATAAAGACTGATTAACTCTTTTGATTTGACCCTCAAGAGTGGTAATTGCCATTCCAATAGGTGCGCTTTCAAAAGTTAAGCGAAATTGTTCTTCACTTTTTCGGATTGCTTCTTCAGCTAGTTTTTTTTGCGTAATATCTTCTGCGATACCAACAAAACGATTGAATTTTCCTTGGGAATTTCTCACAGGAAAAGCTCGCACCGACACCCAACAAATTGAACCATCAGGTCGAATAATGCGGTAGTCTTCTTCAAATTCGTCTCCTGTCCTAAATTTAGTTTCTAAAGTAGCTAAGGCTTTACCCGAATCTTCTGGATGAATTGCCATTAGCCAAGATTCGGGGTCTTCATACAAGCTTTCGCAACTTCTTCCCCAAACTTCTTCGTAAGCAGGACTAATGTATAATATTTTATCAGTTTCAGCAGAAATCATAAAAAATACTTCTTGGACATTGTCCGCTATTTGACGAAATCGCTCTTCTCTTTCTCTAACTTCTTGAAGTTGTCGTTTGAGCTTACGATTTTCTGCCAAGAGGATTTCAATCTCCTTATAGAACACCTGATGGGACATTCGGGTAACTCGATCGCATATATTACTTTTATACTATTTATATTATTCCCAAATAACTAGTTCAAATTACGATAAGGGGCAAAATAGGCGGTTGTTAATCAGATCGAAGAGTTAGAAGTTATTTTTGAACCATTAGGCGATCGCATTTTAACTGCTTTTGCAGATTGCTAAATCTATGAAAGTTATCAATACCATGAATACTTGATGCTATTTTGATAACTATTTGATTCAAAGAACTTACTGAAGAGAGTCTCATTTGTAGAGGCTCTTTTTTTATTAATAAAAGCCAAAAAACCAAAGCCCTGTTTAAGTAAAAATGGCGACTCTTAAGCTTTGGTTCTTAATTTTTTTTAGCAAAATTAGCTTGACAATTTATGGGGCTTGTAATTAAAAAGTAAGCTTACTAAACCAAATCCTAATAAAGGTAATACTGGGGTCGTTTCGGGAACAGTTTCAACGGTTACACTCTCA
>NZ_LR214058.1 GCF_900659865.1 Hyella patelloides LEGE 07179 | reverse complement strand
GGGACGGGACGAGCCATGAGCAAACGAACCAGTAGATTAAGATATCATACCAACTCATTTAAAGCGATCGACAACTAACAATTAACAATGATTTGATGCCAACCCCAACTACTAAAATTCAAAGACAATTACTGTTAATGGCTGCTGCGGTTTCTTCTAGTTGTGGGTTAGCTGTAGAGCTATTACTAGGCACTTTAGCTAGTTATTTGGTAGGTAATCAAGCCTTGGCTTATGGGGTAGCTATAGGAGGATTTCTGGCAGCAATGGGTATTGGTTCTTACGTCAGCAAATTTATTGCTATGGATAATAAATCAGCATCTTTGCAGCAAGATTTATTATCAGCTTTTGTCAAAGTAGAACTTTTAATTGCTCCTTTTACTGCTTTGTTACCATTGGGTTTATTTGCCCTATTTGTGAATAATGGTAATCTTTGGTTTGGCTTGTCTTTTTCCACTGTATTGTTGGGAGTTTTAGCTGGTTTAGAAGTTCCTTTATTAACTAGAGTTCTAGAATTAGAATCAGATTTAAAAGATGCTTTAGCAGGAGTATTAGCTCTAGACTACATAGGAGCATTATTCGGTTCTATTGCTTTTCCCTTATTACTATTACCTTTTTGTGGTTTATTTCCTACAGGTTTTATTCTGGGAGCTTTACCTGCAATCATGGTATTTTTATTAGGCTCTAATTTTTCTCAACTAAAGTCTTGGAAATATATTGGATTAGCTATTGCCATATTATTATTAATTACCGCACCGATTTCTATTCCTTTTACTAATCGTTTAGAAAATAATCTCTACGAAGCACCCATTATTAAGAGAGTCCAATCTCAATATCAACGCATAGTTTTAACTCGCCAAGGTCAAGATTTAAGACTATTTCTCGATGGAGACTTACAACTTTCTACTATTGATGAATATCGTTACCATGAAGCATTAGTTCATCCTGCCATGAGTGCTAATACTAATCCTCAAAAAATTTTGGTTATGGGGGCTGGAGATGGCATAGCATTAAAGGAAGTATTAAAATGGTCAGAAGTAGCAAAAATTGTCTTAATTGAATTAGACCCCGCAGTAGTTAAATTAGCTCGTAATTATCCTCAATTATTAGAAGTTAATAATAATGCTTTTGCTGATAAACGTGTTGAGGTGGTTTATGGTGATGCATTCTTAAAAGTTGCCAATTTATCCGAAAAGTTTGATGTAATTATTGCCGATTTTCCCGATCCAGACCGCAAGATACTTGCTAAACTTTATTCTGAAGGTTTTTATCGTCGTCTTATTAGTCGCTTATCAGATAATGGCATCTTAGTTACTCAAGCATCTAGTCCTTTTTTTGCACCAAAAGTAATAAGCTGTATTAATCAAACTTTGAAATATGTCGGTTTAGAAACTTACCCCTATGTAATTAATGTACCTAGTTTTGGCCCTTGGGGATTTGTGTTAGCTTCTAGAAATAAAATTGATACTCAAAAATTAAAATTACCCATTGCAACTCGCTTTTTGACGGAATCTATGATGTCCAGTTTATTTAATTTACCTGGAGATATTAATCTACAGGAAGTAGCAATTAATCGTTTATCTCATCCTGTAATTGTCCGCTATCAATCTGACTTTCGTTGGTTTCATTATTAAGTAGATAGGTTAAATTAACTAGAAAATTGTTAAGGTAGGGAACAGGGTAAGATAACTAACAAAACTAAATTTTATCTTGTTTCAGTTCTATAACTATTTACGTCTACTTATTTAAACTATATGAAAAAACAAAACTGGAATGCAGAGCAGTATCAAAAAGACGCCTCTTTTGTTACTCAATTAGGTAGCCCTGTTTTACAACTCTTAGCACCACAACCAAGAGAAAAGATTCTGGATTTAGGCTGTGGTAATGGGGATTTAACCCTGCAAATCCAAAATTATAATTGTAATGTATTAGGAATTGATTCTAGTACAGACATGATCGCAACAGCTACACAAAAAGGTTTAATGGCAAAAGTTTTATCCGTAGAAGATTTAAACTATCAGGAAAAATTTGATGCAGTATTTACGAAGTCAGAAGAAGCCCCGTCTTTTTAAGGCGGGGTCTCTCTGACTAATGCTGTTTTACATTGGGTTTCTGATATTAACTCAGCAATCAGTAATATTTATCGTGCTTTAAAGCCAGGAGGAAGATTTGTTGGTGAATTTGGGGGAAAAGGAAATATTCAATCTCTGATTAATATAATGTCAGAAACCTTTCAAGAATCTGATAATTTTGGTGAGTTTAAGAACCCTTGGTATTTTTCTTCAGTAGAAGAATTTACTACAATTTTAAACCAAGTAGGATTTCAAGTAGATTATATAGAATTAATTCCTCGCCCCACACCTCTGAAAAGTGGTATTGATTCTTGGTTAGAGATTTTTGCCAATGGTATTACTAGTCATTTAACTACTGAAGCGAAAAATCAATTTATTACGAAAGTAGCACAAAAACTAAAACCACTCATGTATTCGGAAGCAGAAGGCTGGATAGCTGATTATGTCAGAATTCGATTTAAAGCAATTAAGTAATTACAGTAATTCTATCTGAGTGGTCAGAGAGACCTTGCCTTAAAAAGACGAGGCTTCCTCTGACTTCGTGATAATTAGCAGTTCAATGTCTTTTGTCAAACTCGCGCCACTAGATGCGCTGTACCTCAACGTTATTGGTTATTTGTCTTATGTTAGTTCTGGGAAATCATTGAGAATTACTATAGATTTAGCTTGATTCTTAAATATTTAATATATGATATCGGGTTACGAGTTTAGGAAAAAGATCGAATATTTATTGTTAGCTTATTTACGTATATTTACTGAAAAAGTAAAACATTGTATTAAATGTGGGAATAAATAGTTATTCGCTCTTACAATATTTAGATATTATTAAAGAGCATTTGTTATTTATTCAATTATGTATTTTCTTTTTTTTATTATTATTTGTGCTGGTGTAACTTTATTAGTCTTACAACAACAAGGAAAACTTCCCGCTAGTAAAGTTAAAGGCAAATTAACTGCTGCTGAAAGAAATATATTTAATTTAGAAATTGGAGACATCGTACAATATCAAGGAATTGATTGGTTTGTGGAAGGAAAATTAATTTATAACGACAGTAGCGATACTTGGTTTAGTTATCTACTACAGGATAATGAAGAAATTTGTTGGTTATCAGTAGAAGAAGACGATTTTGTAGAAGTAAGTTTTTTTCGCGAAACTTCAGGGGAAATTGAACAACCTCTACCACAAAACCTTAATTACTCAGGAGAAGATTATCATTTATCTGGCTCTGGTACAGCAACGATGAAACGTTTAGGAAATACTATTAATCGTCAGGATCAGACCTGTGATTATTACGATTATAAAAATGATAATAATCTTCGTTTATCTGTAGAAATTTGGGATGGTGATCTGGAAGTTTTAGTAGGACAAAAAATTAATCCTCGTATGCTTACTTTTCTTCCTGGTGATGGACAAAAAGTATATGGTTAACTATTAGTATTGTTGATAATTACCAAAAGTTACAAAAGTAATCTAATTCATAAGTAGACGAGTGACCATTCTTAGGTTTCCCTCGCTAGTGATGAAAGTCTGACAAAGGATTTGCATCTAGAGACGCACACTAGGGCAAAGAACATACAAGTTGTCTTGACTACAACAATGACTATTTATTTGAGATTTCAATACTAATTTTAAATATAAGCCATCAGAAATTTGTTGTTCTAATTTCCTAATTTTAAAATATAGAATAATAGTAAATCATTGTAATTGTACATCATAACGCTATAAAATATTCCGAAAAGCAAACACAATTTACTAAAACTATTAAATAATAAGGTCGCTTTAAAAAGAATTTACCAATAATTTAACTTGACGAATATTTTGCTGGATATCTTCACAACAAAACAAATTACTCAGTACCTCTAATAACAAAATAACTAAAAAGCCATAACATTTTATATTAAAATAAAATAAATTTCAAGATAACTGATTAAATAAAAAAACCAAGAAAAAGCGATCGCGTTTTAGGTAATTCAACTAGCTTGTGGTATTATCAAAAATAGGCTAGCAATCTTACTAAAGATGGATTAAAACTATGAAGCTTTTTTGAGATAATTTATGATAAAGCTATTAAAAGCCCACTCAAATTTCCCCCATTATAGGTAGCAAAAAAATTACATAGTTAAACTTCAGTTGCACTACATTTTAAGTCAACTCAACCAAGTACTATCTAATTTTCCAACCTTCTTATAGGAATAAATGCTCTGTATTTTAGGTAACAAACTAATAGTTCCCATTAGACTATTGTTAATGCGAGAGTAACCAAAACTCAATGTGGTGGATTAGAAGCAATCATTGATATATACTTGAAGAGCGATCGCATTGAAGAGTGACTTAACAGCATTCATTCTGCTGAATCAGTCGCCCCCAAAAATCTTCTGTTTCTGAAAAAAGCTTTCAGCGATCGGAGATATTCTTTAACATACAAATCAGGAAAAAATATAAATCCATCATATAATTTTTATATTTCTGAGGAGTTATGTTAACTTAATTGAAGCAGAGGATTGATTACATCATCCTGGCTGATATTGCAATTATTGTTTTTCCCAAAGTAAATAATGACAAAGACTACCTCGGCAGTTAAGGATTTTATCGCCACTTATGACTGTGAGATTCTGACGTATCAGAACTTAGATAAAGCCGTCGAAGCCATTTGTTGCAGCAAATCTTTCAGAAACTTATTGCTTGCATTAATTGAAGCTCCAGCCTTTTCTAAGGAACTCGGAGATGAGTTTGCTGCGGTATCCGCTATTGAAGGTTTATCAGCCTGTCGCAGCCTTCGGAGTTGTCTTAACCTCTCCCTTAGTAACTTTTGTGGTCTTCTCAAGCAGCTAGTTATCGCTTTTGACATGGCTGCGGGCTTAGAGTGGTCTGCATTTGCCGATAAAATTCATCAATCTAGTTTGGGTCAAGAGAAACTATTAAACGTTCTTTTACGTAGTCAAGATGGGACGTTTTATGAAGAACTAGCTTCTCGTCTTGTAGAAACTGACCCCCATGCAATATACCCTACATCCAGCTATCGAGAAAGCCAAGCTCATGTAGTTAGTACCGACGACGATCAGACGATTGAAGCTGTGATGACTTCTCGTACATTTACTTCGATCAAAGTCTTAGAAAATTCTTTAGACCCTCAACAGACTGTTCTTCGGGATATGTATGTGTCTTTAAGACGTTGCGTTTGTCTCGTAGACCAAAACGTTGAAAGTTACTACGGGGAACAGATTGAGCATTACTTCGATTATCACGGCATTAAACTAGATAAGCTTGTCTATCGTGCAATGGAAGTGGATAAAGGCATACATACAGTTGAGCGTATGCTTGGTGACTTTAAACGTCTTGGTGTATCTCGAAACGAACCTGTATTAATTGTCGGTGGTGGAGTCTTAACTGATACTGGTGGTCTGGCTTGCGCTTTGTATCATCGCAATACCCCTTACGTTATGCTGTCCACATCTATCGTGGCTGGTATTGATGCAGGTCCTTCTCCTCGAACTTGTTGCGATGGCTTTGGTTATAAAAATCTCTTTGGAGCCTATCATGCACCTGTTTTATCTTTAACCGACCGCTCTTTCTTTAAGACTTTGCGTGAAGGTTGGTTAAGACACGGCATCGCAGAAATTATTAAAATGGCTACTGTCAAAAACGAAGAATTATTCTGTTTTCTAGAAGAGGCTGGAGCAGATTTAATCACTACTCGTTTTGGAACACTAGATTGTGAACCCAACAGCCAAATCAGCAACCTTTCCCAAAAAATTCTTGGTTCTGCTTTACGCAGCTATGTAGAAGCAGAATACGATAACCTTTACGAAACTCATCAGTGTCGTCCCCACGCTTATGGTCATACTTGGTCGCCTGGCTTTGAAATCGAAGCAGGATTATTGCACGGTCATGCTGTAGCTACAGGTATGGGCTTTGGAGCTTACTTAAGTTATCGCAATAATTGGATTAGCAGTGACGATTTCCAGAGAATTCTGCGCCTGATTAGCTCTTTTGGTTTGAGCTTGTGGCATGATGTCTTGCTTAACCGAGAAATTGTCTGGGCTGCTCAAGAAAAAATTGTCCAGAAGCGAGGCGGAAATTTAGCAGCACCTCTACCTAAAGGACAAGTGGGTAAATGTGGCTACCTTAACTCCTTGACTCAAGAAGAACTTTATCAAGCTATTGATGAATATCAGAAAATTTGTGCCGAATATCCCAGACAAGGTTTAGGAATCGATCCATTATGTAGTGATGTTGGTTTAGAAGACCCTTCAACAGTGGCTCATGCTCCTGTTGAAGACACAGAAGCTTCTGAAAAAACACTATCTGCTGTTTAGATTAAGTAATTTTAGATAAGTAATTGTCTGAGTTTATGTCACAAGAAATATTTGACTTTGTGATCCCTCTATACCGTATACGCTGGAATACGCGAGCAGTTTTAGAGGGTATTTCCTCCCACTATCAGCCAAGAGCAATCCATGTTATTGCTCCTGCACCCGAAGCCAAATCCCTGGCAAAGATCTCTCAAAGCTGGCAAACTGTTCCTCTTTATAGCCATGAGGAAGAAACTTTTTTTCAAACCGTTGGTCTTACCAAGGATACAATTTGCGCCGAACTCGATCTCCAAGAATCTTTGTATACTCCAGGTTGGTTTTATCAGCAGCTATTAAAGTTAGGTGCGTTTGAAGGGATTGATAATCTTAGTGAATGGTATGTTGTTTGGGATAGTGACTTACTTCCTGTCGATACCTGGCAACTGATTCAAAAGGATGGAGATACAATCAAACATAGTTTTGCTTTGTTGCAACATAACAACTGGGGTAATCCCAGCATTGTTTCTAAGTGGGATAAGTGGATTAACTCGATACTGGAAGTTAAATCAATTGCAGACGATGAAGGAACTTTTATTCCCCATCATATTTGGTTTAAACAGCAGCATCTCAAATCTTTTGCGGGTAAGGTGAGCCAGTACTATAAATCAGACGACCACTGGTTACGGCTTATGATGCGCTCTGCTAATGATTTCGGTACTTTTAGCGAATATTGGTCTTATGTATCCTGGGTAGCTGCTCAAGCTCCTAACGATCTATCTTTTTACCCATACAAACAGTATGGGGCAACTACAGAACGATTTTTTGATGACGGCACAGGATTGTTTTCTGCTGCTTTAGGAGAAATGTTAGCTGAGCCTTTGAGCGATAATCGTTTTCCTACATATACAGAGATCGATTCTTTTATCAGAGCAGAATATAAGCCAGATGAGCTTCCATCTTCTTTATCTTTTGAAAGTAGTCCTCGACATCTGAAAAAGAATGAAGAGAATATGCATATTGAAGAGTTACGCTCTCGCTGGAATCCACGTAATGTTGAGGTGTCTGATGTCGATTCCCAAGATAATTTAACAGTAACTACTTGAATGTAGTTTCTTACGGTAGGGGATTTTGAGCATCTGATTAGGTTTTTGTTTTTTATTTAACTAATACCAATTAAACCGCATCTAGTTTGAAACCAGTAGTTCTCAACTTAACTGTTCGAGAAAGTAGCGAGTAGCGAGTAGCCCTAAAGGACTCGCTATCGCGTCGCAGTAGCAAGTTATTCTTTATTCTTCCGACTAGAACGTTATTTGGCAAGCAAAAACTCCAGTTTTCAATGTGGACGAGGTTTAGAAGAAATAATGCAACAGATAAACTGCAAAGTTGGCAATGCTCACTCTACTCTTATTCTTTTTTTATGTGTCGCCAACATTTTTTGATTTGGTATAAATAATTATCATCCTCAAATAGTCTAAGTTAGTATTCCAGATATTATTTTCGCAATAACTAGGGAATGATTCTCAACTACTTAAGCTTTTCTCAATCAAAACTAAGTCAAAATTACTAAAAGTTTGTATCCCCGATTGTTTCGTGATTTAAAATGCCGACAGTCCCGATTATCGGAATTAGAAACCAAAAAAAGATAATAAATGCTTATTACGATCAAAGTGGGGAGATAGCTGGAAATATAATCGCTTACAACTCAATTGGAGTAATGCTTTGAGGTTTATCTGACCCAAGAATTCACGAATCGTTGCCATACGCCTAGTTGAAGAGCATCATCTTCCCTGGCAATCTTTTCAGCAAAATTTAACGCCTGGCTCCCGTTGCACAGTCTATTTTGGCACTTTTAGTAGAGATGGGAACACCTACTAGCCCACCTAAAACCCGTGGAAAGTATTCTGGGTGGAAACAAGGTAGGAAAGGAAGAAAAAGAAAGACCTATCCCATATCTAAAAAAAGTTATTCTCGCGCTAAGAAAGCAAAAAAAGAAGCTGCTTGACTTAATTTTTCTAACTTAGTTTTATGATTCAGTTGTCTTTCACGAAGTCAGAAATCTGAAGTCAGAAGTCAGAAGTTTTACCTCTGCCTGAAGGAGCGAGGATTCAATACTTGAATATATTTTGTTTCTCTTCGCCTTTAAAGGCGAGGCTTGTGCGATTCGTTGAAGCTGCGAAGCTCTAGAGACTAGAGAAGTAGAGGCTTCCAGGTGATGACGGGGAGAAAACCGTATGTAGCCTGAACTAATGGACAGATGTGGGTTAAAGTCCCACCATCTA
>NZ_LR214057.1:7514-8667 GCF_900659865.1 Hyella patelloides LEGE 07179 | reverse complement strand
AAAAAAATACCTATAACTTATTTCATAATTCCTTTTTTAATTCAGTTATTACTTATTTTAGGAATTCCCAGTAAAAATTTTTATACTTATAAAACAGGACAAAATATTATCATTCAAACTCGTCCTGTAGACCCCTATGACTTTTTAAGGGGTTATTCTCAAACTCTTAGTTATGAAATTTCTAATCTTCGTAACTTACAAACACTCCCAGGAGGAAAAACGTTAAATAAAGGAGGTACATTTTATCTAACATTACAAGCTCCTGAATCTTTAGGCAAAAAACCTCCATTACCTTGGACTCCTATAGCTATTAATCAAAATAAACCCTCAGATTTACCAGCAAATCAAATTGCTCTTAAAGGTATTGTCAGTAATTATCGTACAGTAAAGTATGGCTTAGAAACTTACTATATGCCAGAAAATCAACGAAATCAAATTAATCAAGAAATCAGAGATTTACGCAGAGAAAGAGATCGAAGACAAGCTTTTGTGGTAGAAATTAAAGTAGATAGCTTTGGCAATAGTATTCCCGATAGTTTATGGCTAGGAGACAATAATTACCGCTTCTAATACTTATATCAATCATTAGTCTTTTTTCCTTTGTTTTTTTGTTTCCCAACCAATGACTAATGATCGAAAACAAATGACGGCATAAGTCAAGACAAAAATAAGATTAACTTACTAGTAAGGGTAAACACTGATTTAAACGCTCATCTACATATAAAATCTGAGGATTGGTAGCGATAGAATCAATAGCAGAAACTAAAGTAAGAAGATTGCTATCTTTCAGACAAAAAGCATTTACTCCTAATCCGTGTAATAATTCAATAATTTCTGGATGCTGACAATCACTCCAATGAATAAAAGCGATTTCAGGAGAGATAGCATTAATAATAGAAATATTATTGACATCGAATAGTGGCTCTATATCGAATAAAATTGAATCAATATGAACCTCTCCATACATCAATGAAAATACTTCCTCAATACTATCTACAGCTATTATATTATGATAAGGTCTAGTTTTAGCGATCGCATTTGTTAAAAAGGCTCGACGAAAGTTACTATGTTCGACTATTAAAATGTTTATAGCTTTGTATTGATTATTGCTAAAAGGAATCAGCTTATTAAGCATAGGAATATTAAGAAAAAA
>NZ_LR214057.1:0-7409 GCF_900659865.1 Hyella patelloides LEGE 07179 | reverse complement strand
TTTTTTTAAAGAAATTATAAATAATTCACAGATGGCAATTCTCTCAGAAAAGTTAACCTATTGTTAATTGCCCATCACTATCTTGCAAAGTAAAGCTATCATTAAAGCTAAATTCAACATAGTATCGATAAGTTCGACCTCAACAGCAGTTATAGGGAAAATTGCCATAGTGAGTAGTAATCTAGAGTCATATTACAAAATCCTGGGATTAGAGCTAGGCGCATCCCTAGAAGAAGTCAACCAAGCCTATAAAGACTTGGCATTTATTTGGCATCCAGACCGTCTTCCTAGAGAAAACCAAAGATTGATTGAGAAATCTGCGGAAAAACTCAAACAAATCAATCATGCTCGCGATTTATTGCGCTCTTTTCATCATCAAAATTCTGCTGCAAGTACTGTAAGTAAGTCTTCTAACAAGCCACAAGCACCAAGAGACTATCGTAATTATCGCTATACTGCTCCTTCGCAGAAACAACCCTATTCCAGTTATCAATCAAGACAATCTCCACCACCGAGACAACCCTATTCTAGTTATCAATCAAGACAATCTGCGCCACCGAGACAACCCTATTCTAGTTATCAATCAAGACAATCTGCGCCACCGAGACAACCCTATTCTAGTTATCAATCAAGACAATCTGCGCCACCGAGACAACCTAAAAGCTATTATTCTACTAGCTCTCAAGATAATTACCAAAGACCTTACCATAAAGATATGAGTGAGGCAGATTTGAGCCATGGTGATTTCAAAGAGAAAGATTTTGCTGGGAGAAACTTTAGTAAAGCTAATTTTAGTCATGCCGATTTGAGTGATAGCTTTTTGCACAAAATTAATTTAGAAGAAGCTAATCTCACAGGAGCTAATTTATATCGCGCTAATTTACTGGGAGCTAACTTAAGAAAAGCTAATTTGAGAGAAGCCAACCTTATCGGTGCAGATTTGAGTGGCGCAGATTTGAGTGGCGCAGATTTGTCAGGTGCAATAGTTAGTAAGGGTAAAAAGATTATGGTTAAGCTAACAGGAGTAAAACTCACTGGTGCAACTTTACCTGATGGCTCTATTCATAATTGACCATTTTGTGAATTAGGGTAACCTCAATACAGCAAAGAAGAATTTGCTCGATGTGGTGACGAAATTTATTACTTCCAAGTAAAATCACCAGTTGTACAACCCCTCATTATTCCAGTTGATGAAGCAGCAATTCAATCCTTTGTAGGGAATATTTTTGATGGAGGGCTACAGACTAACTGTAAATTCAATGGAAAATGGGATTGTCAAGCTTGAAAAGCCGTAAAAAATATCTATATTTGCCTTAGCCACTTTTGGTTTTAGTAAAAGAAAGCTTGTGTATAAATTTAGAGGAGGATTTGGCATCATTGAATTGGAAGTCGGGTCCTCAGTTAATTTTGACCGACTTTCTGCGAGTGATTTTATTCTTTAAAAACAAGATTGCCGTCTAATAATTATTTTCTCTTATTGATCCTTTTGAGAGAATTTATTAAAAAATAGCGATCGCTTGCTCTTAATTTTACCATAAGCGATCGCTTTTTACCGATCTTTCTTCATCTCATCTCTTCAACTAACAAATATAAATTAAAGAATTGGGATTTCAAATTATTTGTTTTTAACAAAAAAAAGTAGAGAAAATTGGAGAATTATCCCTACCAGTGAATCCTTACTAAAATTGATTATTTACTGACTTAACTCCAGTATTTTCACTGTTACTGCCATGCTCTCTTCATATAAAACTTCTCTACCCCAACGTTGCAATTGTTGTCCGAGTAAATCTTCAGTATTTTGATCGAACAGGGGAGCAACTTGCTGCACGTAACAAGATTGCGCGCCTCCCCCTGCTTCCATTCTCATACAGCCTGTGGTGCTAGAACACAGAACAGTACAGCAATCAGCATCAAGATGAGTTGAACTCAAGCGTAAGCTAATTAAATCTCCTGGAATATCTCCCCAATCCGCAGTGGGGATAGCTGCTAATTCGGCGTTGATTTGTTGACCTTGAGAGTCGCTAAAACTAACTTGACGAAGATCGTAATCGCCTTCTTCGTGTTTGTAAGAAGTAGGAGTCCAATTTAAGCGAGAAGCTAGCCAGCCCAAATACATTAAAGCTTGTGATTGATTACCTTTTTCGTAGTCGATAGTTACTTTATCCACTTCGTAAATTTCGGCTCTTCTTTCTGGGGGATCGAATGCTTCTGCGGATAATTCTTGCCAAGATGAGAGTCTGCGCCAGTTTAAGTCGGCAAGGATTGTACCTTGTTGCAGCATTTCTGCGATGGAAACAAGATTGGCTTCAGGCTCGACAAAACTACTAGAATCAAAAATCATGCTATCGGAATAGCTGACTAGACGTTTAAACAAGCCATATTCAGGAGAGGGTGCTGCTTTCCACCAGACAAATGTCGGCAGTTCACCAATAGTTAGTCCTGTGATGATACCACCAATTCTATCTAGAGCTTCTGCTGTACCACTTAGGGTAATGTATTCACAGCAGACTAAAGATTCTTTATTTTTCTTGTTAACAGGACAGTAAGCAGATACTTGGGCTTTAACTCCTTCGTCTTGACCGAGACTGGGTACTAAAGCAATTATACGACAAGGATTGGCAGATGCGATCGCGTCAGCAATTGCTCCTTGAGAGTCAGGAGAGTACTGAATGGCTGCGGTTTTGTTTTCAGGGTTTAATCGATCTGCTTCTTTGGCTTTAGTAAATTCTGCTTCTAAACGGGTTAATAGTTGTGAGCTACCTTCCCCTGTTACTTCCATTTTGTATGCTTTTTGGGCTGCGGAAATAGCTGCTTTATTCCGAGGTCCACTGATGCCGTCAATAGGACCTGTATAAAAGCCCAAAGCTGCTAATAATTGCTGTGTGCCATTGGGTTCATAAACAATAAGGCTGAAAGTAGCTGCACGAGATGCGGATGAATCTTCATCACCACCAACAGAAGTCCATAGCGATCTCAATTCGGCTTCAATTTCTTCTATGGAAACATCTTTAGGAGCTTGTAAGGATACTATCGGAGTTTTTGTTGTTACCATTTTTTTCAGTAATCAGTAATCAGTAATTAGTAATCAGCTTTTTCAGTAAGCAGTAAGCAGTAATCAGTATCTAAAATATTTATCATCACTATACTTATAACGAATAACGAATAACTGTTCACTGTTCACTGATAACTGATATTAAAGTCGTCGCCAACTTCTGCCTTCTCTTTCAAGGAGAAATTCTGCTTCAGTTGGTTGCCAAGTACCAGCCTCATATTGAGGAACTAAATTGGGGTCGCTAGGAGCTTCCCACGCATTTAATACAGGTGTCACAACCCGCCAAGCTTCTTCTACTTCATCAGCGCGAGTAAATAGGGTTTGATCCCCCAGCATACAGTCTAGTAGTAAGCGGTGATATGCGTCTGCGGTTGCCATCCCAAAGGATGAACCATAGCTGAAGTCCATATTTACGGTACGAGTACGCAAGTCAGGTCCTGGCATTTTGGCTTCAAAGTTGAGAGAGATACCTTCATTGGGCTGTATCCGCATCGTTAAAACATTGGGGTTAGCTTGTTGTGCTGCGGATTTAAAAATTAGTAGAGGTACTTCCTTAAAATGAATAGAAATTTCCGTAGTTTTTTTCGGCATCCGCTTCCCAGTACGCAGATAAAAAGGCACGCCCTTCCAACGCCAGTTATCTACCATCAATTTCATGGCAACAAATGTTGGGGTAGTTGATTCGGGGTTTACGCCTTCTTCCTCTCGATAGCCTTGAACGGGTTTACCTTTCATCCATCCTGAAGCATATTGACCCCTAATAGCAGATTTTTCGAGATTATTAATATCAGCGATGCGAGTAGCTTGTAAGACCTTAGTTTTTTCTGAACGAATACTATCAGCATCTAAAGCGTTGGGGGCTTCCATTGCGGTAATGGCAAATATCTGCATTAAGTGGTTTTGCAGCATATCCCGTAATGCGCCAGAAGTTTCGTAATAACCAGCCCTTTCTTCTACCCCTACTGTTTCCGCAACTGTAATCTGAACGTGGTCGACAAACTGCCTATTCCATAGAGGCTCAAAGATGGCATTTCCAAAACGGAACACCAAAATATTTTGGACTGATTCTTTGCCCAGGTAGTGGTCGATGCGATAAACCTGTTGTTCTTTACAGACTTTCTGCACTACACGGTTCAAAGATTTAGCTGAACTTAAGTCTTTACCAAAAGGTTTTTCAATTACAATACGATGCTTAATCGGGTCAGCTAACATCCCTGCTTGACCCAGTTGTTTGAGGGCTGGCTTAAAAAATTTGGGAGATACTGACAGATAAAAGACGCGATTACCACGAGTTCCCCTTTTACCGTCTAATTCGGCTAAAAACTCTTTTAATTTTTCATAGCTTGCCTCTTCATCCATGTTACCCGAACAGTAAAACAAGCCTTCAGCAAAGCTTTTCCACAGTTCTTCTTGGGCGATGCCAGCACCAAATTCTTCGACACCTTCTTTGAGATGTTGACGAAAATATTCGTGACTCCAATCGCGACGAGCTACTCCGACAATTGTTAACTCTGCGGGTAAACGGCGTTCTTTTTTTAGTTGATAGATAGCAGGAACTAGTTTTCGTTGAGTCAAATCACCCGAAGCACCAAAAATTACTAAGATTGATGGTTCGGGAGTTCTTTCTTGTTGTAAACCGACTCTTAAAGGATTTTCTAATATTGCAACCATATTTTACGAGGAATGAGCGGTCAGACCCCGCGTCGGTGTAAGACGCAAGGGAACGCTGACCAAGACAGGAACGAAAAATGAGGAACGAGGGATGAAGTATGAGGGATGAAATTAAAACTTAGGACTTAAAGAATTAAAACCTATTTACCACGTTGAATTTTTGTCTCCTAAGTGATTGAATTAGTATTCCTTCATCCTTCCTCCTTCTTCCCTCATCATTAGAATTAGACTGTGGCTAGTTGTTTTACTTTGTCTTCGAGGGATGACATTAAAGATTCAAAGGGTTTGATAAATTTATCAATGCCTTCTTCGAGTAATTCGTCCATCACTTCATCGAGATTAATCCCAACATCTTCATCAGCTAAGGCATTAATTACATCTTGTGCTTGTTCTACATTACTTTCGATACGGTTAGCAGGATCGCAATGATCGGCACAGGCTTCTATAGTATTGGGAGGTAGAGTATTAACGGTATCTGCACCGACTAATTCATCTACATACATAACATCGCTGTATTCGGGGTTTTTCGTGCTGGTAGAAGCCCAAAGAAGACGCTGTACTGATGCACCTTTGGCTGCTAAAGCTTGCCATCTATCGCTACTGTAAATTTCTTTGTATTTCTGATAAGCTATTTTAGCATTGGCGATCGCAATTTTGCCTTTAATCTCTTTTAATTTAGCTTCGTTGCCCCCTGCTGCAATCTTGGCATCAAGGCGATTATCTATATTACTATCAATACGAGAAAGGAAGAAACTCGCTACAGAAGCTATTTTACTTATGTCTCCTCCTGCTTCGGCAAATTTTTCTAAACCACTAATATAAGCCCAAGCTGTATTAATGTAGCTGTCTACAGCAAATAGTAGAGTAACATTAACGTTAATCCCTTCAGCGATAACTGCTTCTACTGCGGGTAAACCTTCAGGAGTACCAGGGATTTTAATCATTACGTTGGGTTTACCAATGGCTTTATAGTAACGCTTGGCTTCGGCAATAGTAGTATCGGTATCTTTAGCCAAATTAGGTGGCACTTCAATACTGACGTAACCATCTAAACCATTGGTTTTTTCATAAACGGGTAAAAAGATATCACAAGCATTACGAATATCAGTAAAAACTAAATCTTCGTAAATTTCCTCTACTGATTTTCCAGCTTTGATGCCTTCTGCGATATCATTGTCATAGATTTTATTACCCGCGATCGCTTTTTCAAAAATTGCGGGATTAGAAGTAATACCAACAATACCTTTATTGTCAATTAACTCTTTAAGCTCCCCTGATTCGATAATGTCACGGCTCAGGTTATCCATCCAGATACTTTGACCGTAAGTATTTTCAATTTCCAATATGGGTTTGGCACCTACCATGTTTTAGATTCTCCTTGTGAATTGTGGTTAATGAATTTTTCTAGTTTTTTCAAACCTTTGCTACCTTCGCTGTACCTGTCTCTTCTGAATCAGACTTTCTTCTCGTCCAATCGGTGATAAAAGACTCTACCAACTCAACATCTTGTTGACTACCAATCACTAAAGGGGTACGGGCGTGCAGTTTATCAGGAACAGCATCTAATAACCGTTGTGTCCCTGTACTGGCTTTTCCTCCAGCTTGCTCAATTAACATTGCCAAAGGCGCACTTTCATAAAGTAAGCGTATTTTTCCTTCAGGCTTATTAGTTGTTCCTGGGTATAAAAATACGCCACCCTGTAATAAGATGCGGTGAAAATCTCCGACTAAAGCCCCACTGTAACGAGCCGTATAACCTTCATGACGGTGAACATAGCGGATATACTCTCTAATGGATTCATCCCATTGCCAATAATTTCCTTCGTTGACGCTATACACAGCACCATGCTCGGGAATCTGGATATTTTCTTCAGCTAAGATAAATTCGCCTAAACTGGGATCGAGTATAAAAGAATGAACGCCTTTTCCGAGAGAATAAACAAACACTGTCGAAGGTCCATAAAGAACGTAACCTGAAGCAATTTGCTTGTCCCCAGACTGTAATAAGTCCTTGGCTTCTCCGTCTAAATCCTCTCCTTCTTGCTGACGAATTGAGAAAATAGAACCCACATTAAGATTAATATCTACGTTAGAAGAACCGTCTATGGGGTCGTAAAGCAAAGTATAGCGACCTATAGGACAATTTTCAGGAATATAGTAGGGTTGATCCATTTCTTCTGAAGCTAAACGGCAAACTAAACCGCTTTGCTTAAAAACAGAAATAAATACATCGTTAGCGTAGACATCCATCTTTTTAACAGATTCACCTTGGACGTTGGTTTCTCCTGTAAAACCTAAAGTCCCCGCCATTAATCCAGCCCGTGACAAACGGCGAGATATTAGTTTAGCTGCCAATGCAATACGATTCATAATCGCGCTAATATCTTGAGCTTCGGGTGTAAAACTCGAAAACTGTTGCAATACGTGGCGTGATAAAGTCGTACAATCGCGATCTAAACTTTGTTCTGGAATAACTGGTTGTTGTGGATGCTGCATACATTAAAACCTCTGCGTGAGAGAGTATTTGAGTAAAGTAAGTTGTATGATCTGAGAATTCATAAACTCATCGTCTCTCATTCTTTATCTTCTACCCATATATATTAAGAAAGGATTGTGCCTGAAAGCAGGAAGTTTAAGATTGGCTTTAGAATGGTTTCATTTTAGATACCAAAAGTTGGTAGCCAAT
>NZ_LR214056.1 GCF_900659865.1 Hyella patelloides LEGE 07179 | reverse complement strand
TACACTCCCGCCGAAGCAATGTTACTCGAGAAACCTGTAATTGCTACTGATTATTCAGGGACAAAAGACTTTATTAATCAAGGCACAGGATTCCCTGTAAATTATCAATTAATTCCTGTAAAAAAAAATCAATATCCTTTCTGGCAAAATCAAACCTGGGCTGAACCAGATATCAATCATGCAGCCTGGTTAATGAGAAACATGATTGCGGATGAAACTAAGACCAAAAAAATTGCCAAACAAGGTAAACAAAAGATCTTGACTGATTACTCTTTAAAAGCAATTGGAAAAATTTACAAAAAACGCCTAGATCATTTATCATCGCTCATTTAACGTTAATTATTTAGTTTAATTTCAAATAATCAAGAACAAGCAACTAACAACTAACAACTAACAACTAACAACTAACAACTAACAACTAACAACTAACAACTAACAACTAACCAATAATATATGTTTATTTCTTACGCTAAAAACTTTGAAGATGTCATTGTAAATCGCCTTTTTAGCGATCGAGAAACGGGATTTTATATTGTATTTTAAACAATAAAGATAAAGACCAATTTTTTGAAGTAAAAAGGCTTACTCAACATTTAAGCGAACAACAACAAATTACTCAACTTCAAGCACGACTATCCCAAGTTCAACAGCTAGTAGCAGCAATGGAAACCAATAAAGTCTGGAAACGTCGTTCTGCTTGGTTTAAGTTGAAAGAATTAGTTGGTATCCTAGACAACTAAGAGTAATTAAAAAAGCAGTAGGATACTTTATTCAAATAATCTTTGTAAGTCAAGAAAATATTCCTGATATCATGCCTGGAATTACATCTTTAGGTATTGATGCGGGAATTTCTAGTTTCATTGCTACCAGTGATGTTGTACAGTTAACACTGTTTGACCTAGTTGGCAGCCGATGAATCAAGAATCCGCGTTTTTTTAAAGCGCGGAGTGTCAAAATTACTCTTTTTTATCCTTTTGACTATATGGGAATAATAGGTAAGTGAGTAATTTTTGAGTATAAGCAACCGATTTTGGTAGTGTAGGTTGGGTTAAAATTCCCTCCCTTTATAGGATATAACTATACGAGTACGGAGGGATTTGAACCCCCGACCTACAGAACCGGAATCTGTTGCTCTATCCAACTGAGCTACGTACCCTGGGAAGTTTAGTAGTAGTTTAATACTACAATATAAAGTGTTTATTATAATTCTAGCATTTATGGTAATTTCTCTGACTTAAGATTTAGATCTACTTGACTGAGCTAGGATTTGTTGTGTAAGATTTGAAGGTACATAAGGGGCATTAACTCAGTTGGTAGAGTGCTTGCATGGCATGCAAGATGTCACCGGTTCAAGTCCGGTATGCTCCATAACATTGAAACCGTTGCCACTTATGTCTTGGCAATTTAAAGTTCGAGTTTGCCGTTGTGGTAAAGTTATGCTTGAAAATTTTTTTGAGATTTTTCATCTTTTAATGCCATCCTAACCCTTTTGTGATTTCTTACCGATTACCCATTACTTCCTTCATTCCGATCCCTCATTCTTTCTTCTAGTCTGGATACCAAAACATCCCTTTAATCCCTTCAGGATCCACCATAAAACCTAATCTACGATAAAAATCTACCACTTGAGGATCGGCAAACAGAGTAATATTGCTAATATCGGCACTTCTCAGCTTTTGAATCGTGTATTTCATCATTGCCTTACCCAATCCTCTGTTTTGATAGCGAGGATCGACTACTACATCCCAAATAGTAGCATTAAAAGCATGATCGGAAGTAGCACGAGCAAAACCAATTAAACGCCTTCTTTTGCCCTTTATTTCCCACATAGAAACAACTAGGAAACTGTGCTGAATTGCTTTTTTTACCTTGCGTAAAGGACGACGCGCCCAACCAACAAGATCGCATAGTTCCTCTAATTCATACAGATCGATATCACGATCAGTGCTGAAAACAATTTCTGTCTCAGCAGTAGTGGCACTACCGTTAAGTTTCAACACTTCACCATTGAATTCGGTAGCTTCTGAAGTAGCCACATTCTCAGTATTAGCAGTAAACAACTTTTTCCAAAAGACCATACTGTATGGCTTTATTCCTATAAGCTTGCAAGTTTAAGATCACCAAAGGATGTATCTCGTTATCTTAGTCTATTTTGATGCCGAAAACACATTTATTGCCAAAAAACCTTTTAAAGTAATTCCCAAAGTATCGCTGTGAGTTTAAGATATAAAGTAATAATACTTAATATTTCTAGATTTATGGCAGCTAACGTAGAGATTTATACTTGGTCTTCTTGTCCTTTTTGTATCCGTGCTAAAGCTTTACTAGATAAAAAAGGAATTGATTATCAAGAATATTGTATTGATGGAGATAATGTAGCCAGAGAAGAGATGGCGGAAAGAGCTAATGGTAAAAGAAGCCTACCTCAAATTTTTATCGACGAGCAGCACGTAGGAGGCTGTGACGACATTCATGCTTTAGAATATCAAGGAAAATTGGATAAGCTATTGCACGCTTGATTGATTTGTGATGACTGATGGAGAGACTGGGAAAGTTTTTACCGAAGAGGATATTGAAACCCATCACATAGTTCTTGTGAAAGATGGTGGCTCAGACAAGGCTGAGAATTTGTACCAATTACAAAGTGCTTGTCACAAACAAGAACACATCAGATCCCAGTTCAGGGGTGCAATAAACTATGACAAAGTTGGACAGGCTTTCTCTCGCGGCTGGAAATATGGCTTGAGCGGTATGATAGGAAACTGTCACGTACCGTTCTTCGGCGAGGTGAGAGAGGCGACTTTCAAACCTTACCCGATATCAATGTTTCGTGTTTTATGAACATAGACTACCAATCAAGTACCACTCATGAAGTTAGCATTTATCATAGATCCGATTGCCCTACTCGATCCTGGACATGATACCAGTGTTGCTTTAATGGAAGCAGCGCAAATTATGGGACATCAAGTATGGATTACCCAAGCTAATCAATTAACCATCATTGAAGGAAAAGCTTGGGCGAATTTGCAACCTGTAACTCTTAAACCAGTACAGTTAGTTAATGGGTTATGGGAAGCAGCACCAGATTGGTATCAGATAGGAGAGGCGATTTTTGCTTGCTTGGAAGAAATGGATGCAGTGTGGATGCGTGTCGATCCTCCTGTTAATACACCTTATCTTTATGCTACTTACATTCTGGATTCGATCGATTCTGAAAAAACCCTGGTAATTAATTCTCCTGCGGGATTGCGAAATGCGAATGAAAAAGTCTATGCTTTGCAGTTTACCTCTGTAATTCCTACCACTATAGTTAGTCAGGATAAAGTTGTAATCGAAAAATTTGTCGCCGAACAAAAAACTGCGGTATTAAAACCATTGGGAGGCAAAGCAGGGGAAGGTATTTTATTTTTGCAAGATGGCGATCGCAATTTTAACTCTTTAATTGAGATTAGCACGAAACAAGGAAGCGAACCTGTAATGGTACAAGAATATTTACCCGCAGCCCAAGAAGGGGATAAGAGAATTATCCTTGTAGAAGGCAAACCCATCGGTGCCTTAAATCGCATCCCTACAGGTAAAGATTTTCGAGGCAATATGGCAGTAGGTGGCAGAGTAGCCCCAGTAGATATTACAGATCGTGAAAGAGAAATCTGCAAAGCTCTAGCACCCAAGTTAAAACAAGATGGTTTATATTTCGTCGGGATAGATGTAATTGGTGGTTATCTCACAGAAGTTAATGTTACCAGCCCCACAGGAATTAGAGAAATAGATCGCTTAAATAACGTTAGCTTGGGTAAAGAAGTAATTAACTGGTTAGAAAGTAAATTTTGATTATTAGTGGTTAGTGTTTGGTTGTTAGTTGTTAATAACCCTTGTTAAATATTTGTTTAACAAAAATTATCTCGGTTCTGATACCATTTCTCACGCATTAGTAAAATGGTATTATTTCTTGGTGGCTATAACGATTCCGCTTGCCCAATTTAATTTAGTCAACACGAGAGTGGAATAGCGCGACAGTCTTGCAGAAGGGTTTCCCGACCCAGAGAACTGTCGCAAGAATGCTCTGGCGACCAGAGCATTTCCTCCCGTCAGTATTAAATCCTGCCGATTCTCTAAATTTTCAATTAGCAAATTGACATTAGACTCATGACCTTCCATCCAATTTGCTTGTGGCAGCATATCATCAATGACGTAGAAACTTCCTGGTTTTAGCAAACTCAATGTCTCTTCAAGATGGGTGTATTTTCCGATCCACGTATCAGCAAAAATTAGATCGAACCTTTGCTGTTGTTCGAGCAAACGTTTAATCAAAATGGCTGCGTCTTCCAGGCAAAAACTGACTCGGCTGTCTTGTCCTAGGTGCTTTTGGGCAATTGCTGCAACAAGACGATCGTTTTCAACAGTTATGAGCTTCGAGTGATTGTCCATACCATCAAGTAACCAGGCTGTACCGATTCCTGTGCCAGTACCAATTTCTAAAAAATAGCCTGATGGTTTGCTTGCGGTTAAAGTTCTTAGCAAAGAGCCTGTTAGTGGCTCGGATGCCATTTGAAAACCGGCTGCTAAGGTTTCTGACAAGATTTGATTAACAATAACAGGAATTTGAAGAGTTTCTCGATCGTTCATGACTTGTATTATTTGGATTATTGAGATTGAGAACTTAATCGCTAAAATCTATTATCTTTGGAAAATAGCATTGAATGTCAAGAATTAATTTTATAAGTAAATAAAAGGAAAGTATTCAGAGTAAGAATATTACTGGTTTTATTAACAATATTAGAGTTTGTCTCACATAATGTTTCTCGTATTAAGGAGTTAGTTAGCACATATATTTTTTTTGTCAACTTACAGCAATATTTCATGGGAAAGTTATAGAATTTTTTAGATAAATCCTTTGATTGTTATGATGTGACTGTGATAAAAATGGGCAGAAAAATGTAATATAATTGATTACATAAAAAAGATAATTACTGTTTAATCAAAGATTATTTAAGTGTTTGTGGCAATTTATGGCAGCTTTATCTAAACTTCATCTAAACTTTATCTAAATTTCATTGAAATGTTATTGCAACATAAATACAATGACTTCTATTAAAGTTAGACCAAATAATAAAGAGAATTAACTAAAGCTTAATGCTAGTATCTGTTTGCATAAGTACCTATAATCGCCCTCAAGGATTGAATCGTCTATTAAAAGGATTAAATCGACTAACTTTCAACAGAATATCTTGCCCAGAAATTGAAGTAATTGTCGTAGATAATAATACAAAAGGAATTGCCAAAAAAGTATCTGCTGCTATTAAAGAGGATTTTAGATGGACTTTGAAAACAGACGTAGAACCGAAGCAGGGTATTTCTTACGCGAGAAACAAATCTGTATCTTTAGCATCACCAAAAGCAAATTTTATTGCTATTATTGATGATGATGAAGTCCCAATGCCTAACTGGTTAGAAGAACTTTTACTAGTGCAAAAAAAATACAGTGCAGATATTGTCACTGGTTATGTAATCTCCCGTCTTCCAAAAGATATACCTAATTGGATTGTTAGAGGTAAATTTTTTGAAAATCCCAGTTTTTCTACAGGAGAATCGAGACACATTGCCTTTACTAATAATGTTTTAGTTAAAGGAGAAATCTTGAGAAAATTAGATCGTATATTCGATCATCGTTTTGCCTTGACTGGCGGAGAAGATAGCGAGCTTTTTTTCAGACTTAATTCGATGAATTATAAAATAGTTTGGGCAAATGAGGCAGTGGTGGAAGAATGGATTTCTCCTACTAGGACTAATTTATCGTCGATTTTGAAGCGAGGATACCGTTCTTGGTCAACCTACAGTTTATTAGAAAAAGAATTGATGCCATCTTTTAAAGTACAAGGAATCAGAATAATTAAAGGAGGAGCTTTGATTCTGATTGGTTTATTAAAATTGTTTCCTGCTGTTTTACTAGGCAGACATATGATGGCTAATGGTTTATTATTCATTTATCGTGGAACGGGAACTTTTTCTGGTTTATTCGGAATTAAAAATTATCAATTATATAAAAACTCTTTTGAAATTGTAGAGTAGTGTAGTAAAGCTATTAGCTATGGGTATTGCTTAAGCCTTAATTGGCGTTGCTGATTTAAGGTATGAAACCGATAGTAATACTGTTCGTAGCTTAAAGCTCTAAGCTCTAAGCTTTAAGCCTCTTGAATATTAATGAAAAAGTAAAATTTTGCTTAATCGTACCACCATGAGGCAACGCCGCCTTAATTAAGAAGTCATTTTATTGAACGTTTATCATTGGTGAAGGATTCTTCACCTAAAAGCTCTACCAATTTTCAAGAAGGGTAGGTATTTAGTTATTTGAGATCGCTTTATCTTTGATTTCTCGATCTCGCCAAAGGCGATGCGCGTGCGCGATCTCACGAAGTGAGGCGTTGCACGATCGCGATTGTTAAATGCGTTATCGTAATATAGTTACCAATACTGAGCCTTAATTGCCGTGCTTGTTATTGGTTTTTAACTGATATTATCCCCCTTGACGGAACTGATAACTGAAAGAAAATGTCTTTATTTCGCCTGGTGCTACTATTTACAGGTCTGAGTCTTATTTTAGGACTTTCTATCTGGTTAGTTGCGTCTCTCTATCGTCTTTATATTCAGATTTCTTTTACCGCACCTTTCTTAGCTAATTTCTTGCTATTATTACTTATCCTTTTGATTGGGTTATTAATTGGTGGGTTTGTTTACTATTTCAACTTTTATACTCCTGGTAGTTCTCGTAAAAGAAAACGTCGTCGTGGTTTTAGAGCGAATATTCCAGAAGGTAAAACCCAAGCAGCAGCAGCTAATTTAAAAGCTATTGGGCAACAAGTAGGGCAAATTCAAGACAAAATTGCCAGAGAAGCCTTTTTAAAGAGATCTCAAGAAATTAAGGCAGATTTGGCTAGAGGCGAGCTGAGAATTGTCGTTTTTGGTACGGGTTCGGCGGGTAAAACTTCTCTGATCAATAGTCTTTTAGGGGAAATTGTCGGTGATGTGAATGCTGTTATGGGGACAACCACCGAAGGACAAACTTACAGCTTAAAACTCAAAGGAGTAGGGCGAGAGATTCTGATTACCGATACTCCTGGTATTTTAGAAGCGGGTATTGCAGGAACACAAAGGGAATCAATTGCTAGACATTTAGCCACAGAAGCCGATCTATTATTATTTGTCGTCGATAACGATTTGCGTCAATCAGAATATAACCCTTTGTATGATTTGGCACAATTAGGAAAGCGATCGCTGTTAGTCTTAAATAAAACCGATCTTTATACCCCCGAAGATCGAGAAATCCTGCTCAAACAATTAGAAACTAGAGTTAAAGACTTAATATCTCCTGCAGATATTATTGCGGTTGCTGTCAGTCCTCAACCTGTAGAGCTACGTACAGGGGAAATCATTGAACCAGAACCCGAAATTACTCCTCTGATTAAGAGATTAGTCGCTGTTTTAAGAGCGGAAGGAGAAGATTTAATTGCAGACAATATCTTGTTGCAATCCCACCGTTTAGGGGAGGATGCACGGAAAATTATTGACAACCAACGGCGCAGAGAAGCCGAAAAAATAATCGATCGCTATCAGTGGATTGGTGCTGGAGTAATTGCTGTTACCCCCTTACCTGTAGTTGATATGTTAGCTACCGCAGCCGTTAACGCTCAAATGGTGGTAGAAATTGGCAAAATCTATGGCTGTGAAATAGATAGCGAAAAAGGCAAAGAATTAGCGATTTCTTTGGGTAAAACCTTCATTAGCCTGGGAATTGTCAAAGGTGCTGTAGACTTACTCGCTAGGGCGTTACAGTTCCATGTTGCCACCTATATTGTCGGGAAAGCCATTCAAGGAGTTTCTGCTGCCTATTTAACCAGAATTGCAGGTAAAAGTTTTATCGAATATTTTAGACGCGATCTCAATTGGGGTGATGGTGGTATGAGTGAGGTGGTACAGCAGCAGTTTCAACTAACTCGCAAAGATGAGTTTGTCAAAGCTTTTGTTAAAGATGCGATTACTAGAGTTGTACAGCCGATGAAAGATAGCTGGGAAGAAGAATTAGAGCCTGTAACAGAAGAAGAATGGTAATTTATTGATATCCGATAACTAATAAATCATCACTGATGAATGACTCTGTTTTTCAACAATTTTTTACCGACTGTGTAGGTGAGTGGGTGTCTGAACGTACTTATCACTATTTGAACTATCAAGAAATTGAGAGATCGCGCACAGATTTTACTATTAAGCCTTTAACTAGCGAACAAAAGACTAAGATTTTAACTGATAATACGTATAAAAAAAGCGGTACTTTAGAGAGTTTTCCTGGTTTTAATTTAGGCTTTTATACTATTAATGATAAAGGAGAAGAAGTACAAAACAATTTGAATTTAATGTTCGTCCCTACTATAGAATCAGGCGATTTTTTAGAAGGAGATTATTTGCGAGATATTGCTTATGAAGAAGCCAGACCTATTGTTGCTAATTTTCGCTTCAATCATGTGACTAAAGAGTTACTAATGACTACTAACTATACTCGCGTAGTTTCTGTGGACTCGATTATAATGACGAATCCTAACTTACGTATCAGAAGAATTCTTAACTATCAACGTCCCCCAGAAGGACAACCGTTAGAAACAATACTTTTAGCAGGGTTTGGAGTAGAACAAAAAGGCTCATAATTAATTTA
>NZ_LR214055.1 GCF_900659865.1 Hyella patelloides LEGE 07179 | reverse complement strand
TTTGTAACCACTGATATATTTGGTCAACAGGTTACTTTGAATGATATCAATATCACTGGTGGCACTGGTGAAGATGTCACTACTGGTGAGCAGTTTCCCATAGTCTAGGGAAGCTGTTGCTTATCCCGCCTAAATGTATCCCCCTTTTGTCACTTTCTGAAAAATCAAGTAAAACAAGAGAACTTGAATAGTGGC
Source organism: Hyella patelloides LEGE 07179 (assembly GCF_900659865.1). Taxonomy (GTDB): domain Bacteria; phylum Cyanobacteriota; class Cyanobacteriia; order Cyanobacteriales; family Xenococcaceae; genus Hyella; species Hyella patelloides. Next base: position 8,521 of record NZ_LR214055.1, on the reverse strand, counting down.
TGGGGGATACAACTTTTTTGGCTCTAAATTCTGAGGGGGCGACAACGAATACTTAAACTTCTATCTAGTAAGGATTCTAGATACATTACCTGAGAAAAAATAAATCGTTGTGAAAGGTCTTTTGTGAGATGATAAACTGCGGTCTGCCTTTAGTAGCTTTGCACGATCGCGCAGTGCCAGCCGAAGGCCGATCGGCGAAGCTAGCGCGTTGCGATCGCATTACTAAAAGCCCTCATTTCTTCTTTAAATTGAGACCTTGAGTCGATGAAAATTGCTCTCATGTTCATCAAGGTAAGATTAAGGAAGGCCTTGTTATACAAGACTTTTTAAACGACTTGTCGCCCCCCAGCTTAATCCAGTCTATTTTGCCAGCCCAGAAAAAAACAACCTACCTTTGCAACAATAGCTAACTTTTTGTAGCATCATCGGTTACTACTAACCACACTACAAAAATCAAAAAGGCAATCATGCCAATCAAGGCTACAGCTAGAAATATTATTGTTATCACCTCCTTATTTTTTGTTTGAGAAAATTTGTTTGATAATTTGCCAAAGTTACAGTATTATCCAGACCCAAGGGATTGCTTATAGCGATCGCTTAAATTGGCTATATATTATATATAATTATTTTAATCATTAAAATGACTTTGACTATTTCTGCTTCAGAATATGCTCAACTACATCAACAAAAAACTAAACATTACAACAAAAATTTATTTTTAGAAGAATTTGAAACTATCTATGAAAAACCTAAATGCTTGCTTCAAGGGGGTTTTACTCGTCGCTTAGAGTTAATTCCTGGAATATTATTAGATATTTTTAACTGGAATTATCAAAATGAAATGATCTTGAAAGTTCCAGTTCATCCTCATCCTATACAGTTTTTGTTTTTGTCTTCGGGATTTATTGATTATGAAAATATTTACCCAACTTTTGGCGGTAAACGGAGTTATCTTTCTGGTAGTGGTATCTCACCGTCATATCTAGAAAAATATCGGCGATCGCAATATATTTCAGGTATTAATATTCATATTGAACCTCACAAGTTAACCGAACTTTTTCCCGATTTACTAGAAACTCAATCGCAGTTTGGCAAATTGTTTTTAAAACAAGACGAACTTAAAACCTCTTTTTTTCCCGAAGTAACGCCATTAATGGGAAAAATAGTGCAACAAATAATCAATGCGCCTTTTCATGGTGTAACTAAAAAAATATATTTACAGGGTAAAGTTTTAGAACTTTTGGCACTACAGTTTGAGGCAATTACCACTGACCAAAATCAGCTTAAGTCATTATCTAAATTAAAACCCCAGACTATTAATCGTATCTATCATGCTCAAGATATTCTGCATCATACTTATTATAATCCACCATCAGTAATCGAGTTAGCCCAAACTGTCGGCATCAGCGATCGCACATTACAAAGAGGCTTCCGTCAGTTATTCGATACAACAATCATCGGTTACATAACATTTTTAAGAATATTCCAAGCAGAAAAACTATTGCGTTTGGGTAATACTACTGTAGCTGAAGTTGCTAATGCGATCGGTTATTCCCATTTAGGACATTTTGCAGCAGCCTTTAAGCGTCAATTTGGCATTACTCCTAGCGAGTGTCTAGCAGGGAAGATTTTTAAAGGATGAAGGATGAAAGATCGAAGATGACAAAAGTTAAAGAATTAAGAGAATGTCGGTTTTGGGATTGCGTGGCGGTTTTTGGGTAGACTGAATTTCTTTTGGTCATTTATACTACTTTTCATTATTAGCTAATAATAAAGCTTTGCAATAAAGCTCAATTTATTTGGCGTGTGAGAAGTGGTTATGAATAATTGGTGTTTTTCTAAAGGGTTGCTGCTTAAAAAACTAGAGAACGCGATCGTCTTATCTATTTATGTTGTGGGTGTTATGGTTGCATCTCCTGGTTGGACACAGGAAGTAGAAAATAACTATAAAAAGCAAGAGCGAATAGACAATAGTTTTCATTTTGAAAGGATAAAACCTGCCACGGCTACGTTGAAGCAGGAAGAAATTAAGACAGCCCAAGCAATTACTCAAGTTACGGGAGTACAAATTAATCCTGCTGTAGACGGATTAGAAGTAATTTTAGAAACCGCTACAGGTAATCAATTAGTACCATTGATTTTACCTGAAGGAAAAAGCTTGGTTATCGATATTTTAGACGCAACCTTAGTTTTACCAGATGAAGAAGTATTTAGGGCAGCCAATCCCGCAGAGGGAATAACCGAAATTACCGTAGAACCTTTGCAGGGTAATAGTATCAGAATGACTGTTACAGGAGAAACTCAAGCCCCAAATGCTGAGGTGATACCATCAGAACAAAATTTAGTGTTAAGTATCTCTTCTGATGGAAAAATAGTTACCGAAGCAGATGAATCAATAATTGTCACCGTAACTCGTAGTGCAGAAAGAGAACAAGATGTTCCTCGCAGTATTACAGTCATTGAAAGAGAAGATATTGAAAATCAGACTGGTTTAAATAACAACTTACAAAATATTTTAGGTAAATTAGTTCCTGGTTTGGGTGCGCCAACGCAGAGTATTAGTTCCTTTGGACAATCCCTACGGGGGCGAAATGTTAGTGTGTTAATTGATGGTGTTCCTCAATCTACCAGTCGCAATGTGTTTCGTGATTTCCAGACGATCGATCCTGCTGAAATTGAGCGAATAGAGGTATTACGGGGGCCAACCGCACTTTACGGCGATGGTGCTACGGGGGGGGTAATTAATATTATCACTCGCGGTGCAGGAGAAGAGAAGTTTATCACTCAAGGAGAAATCGGCATTAATGGTTCTTTAACCAATCTCAGTGATAGTTTTGGTGAAAATTTAAAATGGTCGATCGCTGGTAACGAAGATATTGTAGATTATCGAGTCAGCTTTGGCTACAGAGGTACAGATGGATTTTTTGATGCCGATGGCGATCGCATACCTTCCGATCCTAATGCTCAAGGAGGCTTTGCTGATACGAGAACCTTGAACGCTTTGGGCAAAATTGGTATCGATATTAGCGAACAACAAAGACTGCAACTAACTTTTAATTATTTTGACGATCGACAAGATACTGATTTTACCACCGATCCTAGAGTTAATCTGAGCGAAGAACCAGAGCAAGCTAGAGCCATTGAAGGCTTGGACTTAGATAATCCCCAGGAATCAGAAAATACCTTGGTTAATCTGCAATACAGCCATGAAAATATTTTAGGTGGTAGTCTCAATACTCAAATTTACTATCGCGATTATTTCACTAGTTTTTTCCCCTTCGACGCGAGAGAGTTCGATAGTTTGGGTAACACTATTTTTCAGTCGCGGGTGGAATCAGAAAAGTGGGGCGGTAGAGTTAATTTAGATACGCCCATTTTGCCAGAAGATCGGCTTAGCATTGTCTGGGGTGTGGACTATTTTAATGAAAATACCGAACAACCAGTCAATATTTTTGACCCCGATGAATTTGATGCTAGCAATGGTTTAGTGTTCGAGGCAATTGGCGATCGCACTTGGACACCTCCTCTAGATTTAAATAGTTTTGGTGTATTTGCTCAACTAGAATCGAATATTAGCGATCGCTTTATCGTCAGAGGTGGCTTACGTTATGAAAATGCAGGAGTCGATGTAGAAGATTTTACTACCCTAGCTGGTAACAACATTGAAGGGGGAGAATTAGACTTTGATGCAACCTTATTCAATCTGGGTGCGGTATATTCCGCTACAGATAACCTCAGTTTATTTGCCAACTTCGCTCAAGGTTTTTCTCTTTCTGATATCGGTTTAGCCCTACGTAATGCCGATGCTGGTTTTACAGTAGAAACTCTCGATCCTGAACCCCAGAAAGTTGATAGTTACGAAATAGGAGTTAAAGGTAACTGGAACAATCTACAGTTGTCCCTCAGTGGCTTTTACAATGAGTCAGAACTAGGAACTTCTTTTACTGCACCAGGGACAGTATTGCGCGCCCCCGAACAAATCTATGGTTTGGAAGCATCAATAGATATTCAGCCAGCCGAAAATTGGCTTTTAGGAGGGACAATCACCTGGATAGAAGGAGAAATTGATACCGATGATGATGGTGATTTTGAAGATCTTGATAGCTTTCGTATTCCACCGTTAAAAATAACCGCCTATCTAGAAAATGAGACTTTACCAGGTTGGCAAAATCGAATTCAGGCTCTATTTTCAGGTACTCGCGATCCCGAAGGTGATGGATTTGGCTTACAAGAAGTTGATAGCTATTTTGTTTTCGATTTGCTTAGTAGCGTAGATGTTGGCGCGGGAAAAGTTCAATTAGGCGTAGAAAACATTTTTAACAACGATTATTTGCCAGTAGTCTCTCAACTGCAAACTACCAATTCTTCTCGCAGTGCAGCCCGTGGTACGACTTTCAGTTTAAGATACTTGTTTGAATTTTAACTTTGTCACTCTACTTAACAACCAATCTCATTATCTCGATCGTTGAATAAATCGTGTCTCTCGCTCCTCTGTATCTCAATGAACTATTTTCCTTCATTGCTTAACAATCTGCTTAAATCCAGTCTGTCGCTATTTTTATGGTTTAATGTTTTGACTTTAGTAAGCTGTGATTCAAATACAACTTCTATTAGTCAATCTCAGCTAAATAGCGATCGCTATTTGGCAAGTCGTCGAATAAAGCACGCAATGGGAATCACCACAGTTGAAGGAACTCCAAACAGAGTAGTAGTTTTAACCAATGAAGCCACCGATCATATTCTGGCATTAGGAGTTAAACCTATTGGTGCTGTTCAGTCTTGGTGGGGCGAACCCTATTTTGAATACATAAACTTAGAGCTTCAAGGAGTACCCGTTGTCGGAGAAGAACTACAGCCGAGCTTAGAAAAAATTGCTGCTTTAAAACCAGATTTGATCGTTGGCAGCAAATTACGCCATCAAAATATCTATGCCCAACTTTCACAAATTGCGCCCACAGTCTATTCAGAAACTCTAGGTGCAGATTGGAAAGATAACTTTGCTCTTTATGCCCAAGCTTTAAATCGGGAAGAAAAAGCCCAGCAGGTTATGAATCAATGGAATCAGCGAGTTGCAGATTTTCAGTCAAAAATGGGAGATAAATTAAATCGAGAAGTTTCTCTAGTTCGCTTTCTCCCAGGACAAGCCAGGATATATTATCAAGATAATTTTGCAGGAAAAATTTTACAAGAGGTTGGGCTTCAACGTCCTAATTCTCAGCGACAAGACAAGTTTGCCGAGCCAATTACCCTAGAAAGCATTGCTGAAATTGATGGAGATATCATCTTTTATATGACCTTCGATCCTCAAGATAATCGATCGACTAAAATGGCTGACAAATGGCTCGAACATCCTCTTTGGAATAGCCTCAAAGCTTCTAAAGATAACCAAGTTTATCAAGTTAACGACATATATTGGAACACTGGTGCAGGAATCAAAGCTGCTAACAAAATGCTGGATGACTTATATGAATATTTATTAAATGAATAACTCTTTAATATTGTAAGTCTGATGTGAATTAGGAAAAAGCGAGAAAAACACTGAAGATGAAAGTTACCAAGCTTCTTCTCAAAAACATTTCCTCATGGATAGCATAAACTTTGAAAACCTTCTCATCACAATTTTTGTTTTAGTGTAACCGTTCATTATTTCCCAAAGTTTCAACCCAAAGAGCTAATCTAATTTAATGGTCAAGAAATTAAATGAAAAATGTTGACACCTGGATTAATAGCAACAGTATGCTACGGGCTTCTTAGTATTGGAGGAGGAGTCATGGGCTACTTGAAAAGTCAGAGTAAAGTATCCTTGATTTCTGGTGGAGTTAGCGGTTTATTACTGTTAATTTTAGCTGCGATGATGAATTCTGGTATTCAAATCGCTTATCCCATTGCAGTTATAATTATCTCTCTTCTAATTATTGTGTTTATTATCAGATGGTTGAAAACCAAAAAGTTGATACCCGCAGTGCCGATGATCTTTTTTGGTGTTGTTTCACTTGTTTTGATTTTGAATTGATCGTATTTGTCAACTTCTTCCAATAAGCAAGATCGCCTTTGGCAAGTCAACTAAAGAACGAGGAACGAGAACTGGTAATAAAATCGAGGAATGCTCTCGATCAAAGAGCATATCCCATCGACAAGTCGATCGGGCTTGTACCCCTACAAAACTCCTATCGTCAGTCACGGACAAGGTTTGAAACCTTTAGGAAAAAGTAAAAGAAAGTTGTTCCTTGTTCCTGATTCTGATGAGGACGAAGGACGGTCAAAATAATTTATCACCTCGATCTACCAATGTATTTCTTCTCATAAAAACTATTTTACACAATTGGTTTTTCATAAAAGTCGAGTCATAGTACAAATAATCTGACACCAAAAAAATCTTTGAAGATAAGCTATAGCAATCATGACGGTGAATTCTCAATCAAATTAAAAGTCTGAGAAATTTATTACCGTGTGTGACAATTTTCCAGTTTCATTAAAAAATGTTGAATAATCTTGACACGATTGCTAGATTATGGGTGCAAATCGGTTCAGTATTTTACTGAGGAGAAATATTATGATGATCGCATTAATCAGCGTTTTATTTTTAGGTTGGTTTCTAGCTGTTACTATCGGCACTTATGCTTACTTTGCCAACGAACCAAACCGAGGATAAATCTAGTCTGCCAACATTTGAAACATTTTCCAAGCTCTCTCATATATGAGGTAACAATAAGCAATAATGTCCGATTTGAGAAAGAACGAACACCAATTAGTTCAAATAAATGGCTTCATAGATAATTACCAACGGCATTCAAGTATGCTCGAAGTACAAATTTTGAAATTAAAACTGAAAGAAGAAAAACTGAGGGATAAAATCATTTTTCAGTCCATTAAAGACAAAATATCTACTCGTTAGCTGTAACTGCTAGAACTATGCCAATTGAGAAAAGTCCCCTAGAAACTATTAAAAATTGACGGGAGGAAATGCGGTCACGGAAAAGCGCGCTGTCTTACAACAGTACATGCGGACGACGCGCCTATCACGGATACCGCGACCCATACATATAGCGAGTGCTTTAGTGCAAGTCCTTTGTCTAGGTCGGGAAACCCTCCTGCAAGGCTGTTGCGCTATTCCATTTATCCAAGAGATGGGGACTCCCGTGTTGACTTTTGCTCTCCATTAGTTCTAGTTTTTCTGACATTTTTCTCTAAATTGACACTCCCTCGCCAGAGACGAGGGATTCTTAGTTCATCGACTCGCCGTTAGACGACAGGATTGCTCCAACCGACCAAGAGGGCAAATCTCCCCAAGCGTAAGTTCCGCAGTGCCCCTGCGTACTTAAACCCTTTTTGAGTATCTGAATAGCTGATGCATGGTCGCGTTCAATGATGGGAATCCCGCAACTACATATATGAGTCCTAGTAGAAAGTGACTTCTTGACTCTATTGTTGCAGTTTGGGCAATCTTGGCTAGTAAAATGTGGTGGAACAGCTATGGTAATCCTGCCCATCTTCCAACCAAAATACTCTAACCACGATCTAAACTGAGTCCAGCCAGCATCACTAATACTCTTCGCCAATTTACTATTACGAACAAGATTTCTCACCTTTAAATCTTCATAGACGATGCAATCATTAGAAGCACATACGCACCTTGCTAGTTTCACAGCATGGTCAAAACGTTGTCTACTTATTTTTAAATGTGCTAAAGCATATCTCTTTCTTGCTTTGTGATAGTTTTTTGACTGGGGTTTAGCGTTTTTTTTGTACTTGACAGATTTCTGGCGATTAAGTCGTTTAAGTTTGCGCTCTGCTTTTCGATAGAATCGTGGGTTGGGTTCTGTTTCACCGAATGAATCAGATAGAAAGTATTGCAAGCCCATATCCAGCCCTACCGCTCTACCTGTGGGCTGCATATCTTCTTTAATATCTATAGATATTGAGAACTGACAGTAGTAGCCATCGGCACGACGAACCAAACGCACTCGCTTAATCTGTTCTGGTTGATAGTAATAGATGTCTCTCGAACCAACTAACTTAACCCTGCCGATATTGTTTTTATCAGTGAAGGTAATATGTTTTTTGGTGATCTCGTCTAGCTTCCAGCCTGACTTTTTATATTCAACTGAACGAGAATGCTTTTTGAATTTGGGGTAGCCTCTCTTCCCTTGGACTTTCTTCTTACAGTTATCGTAAAAGCGAGAAATACTAGCCCATGCTCGTTCTGCCGACGATTGCCTGGCAGTGGAATTTAAACGAGAAGCAAAATCAAACTCTTTGGCTACTACGGCTGAGTATTTGTTGAGGTCGTACTTATTAACTCCTCTTTTGTCCATCCAAAGACGCAAAGATTTGTTTCGGACGAACTGACCAGTTCGGATAGCCTCGTCAATTGCGTTGTATTGACGGTGTTTAGCTTTGATTTGGTAGAGTCGAGGGAGAGTATTATCTCTCGCCCCTCTCTGTGAAATCTGGACGTGAAAATTTCTTTTCATCCAGCTTCCGAAAATCTTACATCTTTTCGATTTTTGCTCATGTGGAT
>NZ_LR214054.1 GCF_900659865.1 Hyella patelloides LEGE 07179 | reverse complement strand
AGAAAACCAATTACATTGGGTTCTAGATGTGGAATTCAGTGAAGATAATTCGCGAATCAGAAAAGATAATTCTCCTGAAAACTTAGCAGTTATAAGACATATAGCTTGAAATTTGTTAAAACAAAACAAAGATTTTAAAGGTAGTATTAAAAGTCAGAGAAATCGAGCAGGATGGGATGATGGTTATCTCCTCAAAATCCTCAAAAATTAAATTATGAATTGCACAATTAAATCATAAATTGAACGGAAGCTTACTCTTCTTAGTCTCTCTTATCTTGACTTTTTCTTTTTTGGTATAAGTTGTGTCGATCGCGACTTAAAATCCAAAAAAATGCAGATATTAAATTTAATTTGAGGCTATTGAACTTCTTCAATCTCTTTTTCTGTCTAGCTTTTGAAATTTAGATGCGTTTGCCCTGTCTCTATGGATGCGCTTACTATTAAAGCAAATGTGCAGTCTATATTATTATTTGTTTCATCCCTCAAATCAGCAACGCCATAAATAATAACTGTTAAAAAGTACTCCATAATAACAGTTCTTCCAAAGCTTTGGGGTCTAATACTTTTGAAATTAAAATTCCCTGACCGAATTTACATTGTAAATCTTTAAAGTACTTAAGCTGTTTGTTAAATCGCAAATTTTTTACAATTACAGGAACATTTATTTGACGAGATAAACTAATTAACTGTTCGCAAAAATAAATATCATGCTCTTGAAAATTATAGTCAGACTTTTCTTGAGTGTCTTGTTGTAATAAATTACTATCAATCTTTACTCTGCTAACAGAAAAACTAATTAGGTAGGTTAAAGCTAAATAAGTTAAAGGAGAATGACCATACCCAAAATCACTAATACCCACACCAACCCTAGACTCTTTTAACTCATTTAAGTACTTAATCGTTAATTCAGGATTTTGATAGATTGCTTTTTCAGGCATTTCTAGTTGTAAATCTTCGCCTTTAATACCTGTAGCGTCTATAATTTGTTTGATTTTTTTGACTAAATTTGGTTGATGAAATTGAGCAGGAGATAAATCAATACTAACTTTGAGATTCAAGTCATGTTCTTTTTGTAATTTAACAATAGTTTTACAAGCTTCTAAGATTACTAAATCCCCCATTGGGATAATTAAACCTGTTTCTTCTGCTGAAGCGATAAAACTAGAAGGAAAAACCATTCCTTTTTGGGGATGATTCCAACGAATAAAGGCTTCTAATTCGGTAATTTTTCCTGTAGCAAGAGAAATAATAGGTTGATAATGAACGATAAATTCATTATTGTCAATTGCTCTTTTAAGTTCTGCTTCAATATCGAGCTTTTTCTTATTATAACCTTTAAATAAACTATGTTTTTTGGTATCAAAAATTTGATATATAGTCTGATTTTTTGAGACTTGCATTGCTAAGTTGGCATCATGTAAAAGATGATCGACTTCTAAATATTGTTGATTTCCCAAGGCAACACCAAGACAATTACTTACCTTCATTTTTTCTTCTTGAATATTAAAAGGTTGCTGTAGTTTTTCTTGAACGTTTTTAGCCAAATCTTTAATGATTTTAAGTTCGGTAAAAGAATCTACTAAAATAGCAAAGTCATCTCCCTCAAAACGGCTAATACAGGCAGATTCAGAAAAACAAGTAGTAATTTGATTACTCAATGCAATTAAAAATCTGTTTGCTTCGATGTAACCATAGTTATGCTTGACATATTTAAAGCGATCGCATTCTAATAAGAAAATCGCATACTGATAGTTATTATTACTTTGTTTTTGCTTAATTGCTTTTTTGACTTTAGAAATAAAAGCGTTACGATTGGCTAAACCAGTTAAAGAGTCTTGTAATGCCTGACGGATCATGGCATCTTGAACTTGTTGACGCTGGTTAATTTCTTGTTGTAATTTTTGATTGGTGACTTCTAATTCTTGAGTGCGTTCTTTAACTCGATCTTCTAATTCTGTATTAAGTCTAATAATTTCGGCTTTAGCCGACTGAATAGTTAATTGGTGTTCAATTCTAATAATTACTTCTAAGCTATTGAATGACTTAGGAATGTAGTCTACTCCACCGACATCAAAGGCTTTTTGCTTATCAAAAACATCTTCTAAATTACTGAAGAAGATCACAGGAATTTGCTGAGTTTTCTCAGAAATTTTTAACTGTTGACAAATTTCATAGCCATCCATTTCTGGCATTACAATATCCAACAGAATAATATCTGGCCACTCCGCTTCTGCAATGGTCAAAGCTGTCGCCCCATCTAAAGCGCAACGCACGGCATAACCTTCATCTTGCAATAGCTTAGATAACAGCCTTAAATTGGACGATGTATCGTCAACAATCAAAATATTCGCTTTGTGATATTGATTAGCAGATGTTTCCAAGGTCAAAACAAGCAAATTACAAGCTACTACTTTTAATTTGCCCGAAAAGCCAGTTTAATTTACTATTCACCTAGTTATTTTTGAGAGATCGCTTTGTCATATTCATTAAGACATTGTGAGTACTTTCAGCCTGATTATCTTCGGTAGGTTTTCTTTGAACATAAGTACCGTCGGCTTGTAATTCCCATGCTTGACGATTGTCTGCCAACATAACTCCTAAAATTTCTTGTAAATCCTTGATCAGATGTTCATCCTCTACAGGGGTAACCGCTTCCACCCGACGACTCAAGTTGCGTGTCATCCAATCAGCACTACCAATGTAAACTTCTTCTGAGCCATGATTCTGAAAATAGAAAATACGAGAATGTTCTAGAAAACGACCGATGACACTAATAACGCGAATATTTTCGCTGATTTCGGGAATACCTGGACGTAAACAGCAAATACCACGAATAATTAGATCGATAGATACTCCTGCTTGGGATGCACGATAAAGAGTTTCAATCATTTGTCCATCCACTAGAGAGTTCATTTTTGCTACGATTCTTCCTGTCTTACCATTGCGACAATGTTCGATTTCCCGTTCGATCATCGCCACCATGCGATCGCGTAAATTAACGGGAGCGACCAATAACTTGCGATAGGACTTCTGACGAGAATATCCAGTGAGAAAATTAAATAAATCAGTCAAATCCGCCCCTAAATCATCTTTACAGCTTAATAAACCAAAATCTGTGTAGAGTTTTGCTGTTTTTGGATTGTAGTTACCAGTACCAATATGAACATAGCGACGAATTTTATTTGATTCCTGTCGGACAACTAAAGCAACTTTGGTATGGGTTTTTAAACCAGTTACCCCATATACTACATGAACTCCCGATTTTTCGAGCTTTCTTGCCCAATTAATGTTATTTTCTTCATCAAAACGAGCTTTTAACTCCACTAGCACCACTACCTGCTTATCATTTTGGGCTGCTGCAATCAAAGCTTTAATGATAGGAGAATCCCCTGATGTACGGTAAAGAGTCATTTTGATGGCTAAAACATCAGGATCGCTAGCTGCTTCGGTAATAAAGCGTAATACTGTACCACTGAAAGAATTATAGGGATGATGAACTAATAAATCTCCGTTACGAATGATCCGAAATAAATCTTCTCCATCTTCTGGTAAACGTTGTAACTTTTGGGGTAATACCGATGACCAAGGTTGATCTTTTAAATCAGGAAGGGGTAGAGACAAAAAAGACATTAAGTCTCCTAACCCCAATAATCCGTCAAGATCGTAAACATCATTTTCTTCTAAAATTAACTCTCTAATTACAGTCGAACGAATATCATCAGGAACATCGGCTTGAATCTCCAAGCGAACTGCTGAACCACCCATGCGTCGTTTATGGAGTTCTTTTTCAATTGCTAGTAACAAGTCATCCGCTTCATCTTCTTCTACGGCTAAATCGGCATTACGAGTTACTCTAAAAGCATAAGATTCTTGAATATTCATCCCAGGAAAGAGATACTCTAAATTGTGGGTAATTACCTGTTCGATGGGTACACCAGTCCAAACACCTGTTTGACTTCGATGTCGCTGACGTAATTCTTCTGGTAGAGGAATAAAACGGGGTAATACTTTGGGAATTTTTATTCTGGCAAATAACTCTTCGTCGGTTTCAGGATCTTTAACCACCACTGCTAAGTTCAGACTGAGATTAGAAATGTAAGGGAAAGGATGGGAAGGATCGACGGCTAAAGGCGTTAAAACTGGAAAAATATGCTGTTCAAAAAAATCGTTGAGGTAATTGCGTTGTTCTTGATTGAGATCGACATAGTGTAATAAATGAATCCCATTAGTAATTAATTTTCGTTTCAGAACCTGCTCAAAATGCTGATGCTGTTTAATCACCATCGGTCGCAAGCGATCGCCAATAGCCTGTAACTGTTCCGCTGGAGTAAGTCCATCAAGGCTTAATTTGGTTACTCCTGCTTCTACTTGCTGTTTTAACCCTGCTACGCGCACCATAAAGAACTCATCCAAATTAGAGCTAAAAATACCGAGAAACTTTAATCTTTCTAGTAAAGGTGTACGATCGTCTAGAGCTTCATGGAGTACTCGGCGGTTAAACTCTAACCAACTCAGTTCACGGTTGAAATAGTATTGAGGATCGCTGAGAGTTACTTGTTTTTTAGTCTTTTTAGCGGTAGTCATTGGCAGACGATTAGGAGTTTCTTAGTCATAAGTATAGATAAATATAGAAGGATTATTTTCTCAATACTCTAAATCTGATAATTTTAATGAAGTTGTAAGCTTTTAAAAACAAGTTTAATACTGTAAGTTAGAGTGACACAATTGAATGTAACTACGTCAAAGAATCTTCAATCTCTTAAAATATTTTGACGGGAGGAAATGCTCTGGTCGCCAGAGCATATTCCATTTATCCAAGAGATGGGGACTCCCGTGTTGACCAAAAGCTCCCTTGCTATAGGCTACAAGCTATAAGCTAATTGACATCAGAACATCACAACTCCTATACGGGTAAGACATTGCCTTGCGCCTACCACTGATATAATGGCTCTCTAATTTAATTTACCCTACCCACTAAATACTCTCCACTAAATACTCTATTATCTATGCGCTATCTCTATTGGTTAGGATTAATAACTGTTGTCTTTTTAACTGTATTGATTGCTCCCAATACTTATTATTTATATACGATCGGCACGATCGCCATAACTACCTTAGTGGGTGTCGGTTTAAACATTCTTACTGGACTCTCAGGACAGATTTCCATTGGTCATGCTGGCTTTTTCGCCATTGGTGCTTATACAGGTTCTTTATTAATGACCAAGCTGCAATGGAACTTTTGGCTAGCTACGGCGATCGCAATTATGACGGCTGCGGTAACGGGAATAGCTTTAGCTGCTCCTGCATTGCGGGTAAAAGGGCCATACCTGGCAATGGTAACAGTTGCTTTTGGCATTATTATTGAGCGAATTTTAATCGAGTGGGTAGACCTGACAGGAGGTTTTGGCGGGATTTTTAATATTCCCAAACCGATGTTGTTCAATTTACAACCAGCTTTACGAGACGTAGTTTTACTAGCGTGGATTGCAGCCATCTTAGCTTTAATGTCTTTTGCTGCTCTGAAAAGTCATCCTTGGGGAAAGGCTTGGCAAGCAGTGCGAGATGATGAAATTGCTGCTACCGCTTTGGGTTTAAATGCCTTGAGAATTCGCTTGATGGCTTTTGCTGTCTCGGCTGCGTTTACTGGGTTGGGTGGGGTTTTCTTTGCTTCGATTGTGGGATTTATTAGTCCTGATAGTTTTAACTCCCATCGTTCTATTTTATTTCTCTTGGTAGTTATTCTGGGTGGTTTGGGAACAATAGCAGGAGCGTTAGTAGGTGCGATCGCTTTAGTGATTTTTCCTGAGTTATTGGGCAATTTTGCCGAATATCAGCTTTTAGTTTTTGGTATCTTACTTTTACTAACTCTTTGGCTGACACCAGAAGGGGTAGTGAGCTTTTTTGTAAAGCGTTTGCGTCGCTCTAATCCTGTATATCCCCCAGAAATGTCTTTAGAAGATCTACCAGCATTGGTAGTCAAAAATCAAAACGATCTGCCACTAGAAGTCAAGCAAATGGCAATTAGTTTTGGCGGAATTAAAGCTGTCAATAACGTAGATTTGGTAGCTCAGTCGGGAACTATAACCTCTGTAATTGGGCCTAACGGTGCTGGTAAAACCACCTTACTCAATCTTTTAACTGGTTTTTATCGTCCCGAATCTGGTAGCGTTTATTTAGGCAAGCTCAATTTAACCAATCAAAATACCCCAGATATAGTTCGTGCTGGCTTGAGTCGTACCTTTCAAACCACTCGTCTGTTTAATTCTCTTTCGGTATTGGACAACTTGCAAGTGGCGTGTACTGGAGACAACTTAGGTAACATTTTGACTGCTTTGCTGGGTAGGGGTGAAAAGCAACAATCTTCTACAGAAAGCAAATTAAAGGGATTGCTAGCTTTTATCGGTTATCGAGGAGATATTCATGCTCCTGCTGATAGTTTGTCTTTTGGCGATCGCCGTTTGGTAGAAATTGCCCGCGCTTTAGCCACCAGCCCTCAAGTATTACTACTAGACGAGCCAGCAGCAGGATTGGCACAACAACAGCGAGATTGGTTAGCAAAGTTGTTTCGTCGTCTGGCAAATGCAGGAATTAAGGTAATTGCCATCGAACACGACATGAATTTGGTAATGCAGATTAGCGACCGCGTTGTGGTTTTGGATCGAGGTCAAGTAATCTGTAGTGGGACACCAGCCCAAGTACAGAGCGATCGCCGAGTTTTAGATGCTTATTTAGGAGTACAGAGCGACAATCTCAATCGTGCTTCTACTAGCTCAACAACCCCAATCCTAACCGTGGAAAACCTCGTAGCAGGATATGACAAGTTACAGGTTTTACAAGAAGTTTCCTTGGAAGTGCGCCAGGGAGAGTTGGTTGCAGTTATTGGAGCTAATGGTGCGGGGAAAACCACCCTACTTAAAAATATTGCTCAGTTGCTTCGACCTCAATCAGGAAGAGTTTTGTTTCGAGATCGAGATTTAAGGAAACTAGCTCCCCAGAAACTATCCAGTAAAGGTATTGTCTTGATTCCCGAAGGTAGACAGGTATTTAAGGAACTAACGACGATCGATAATCTACGCTTAGGAGCATTTTATCGTCGTGATTCCAAAATAGAAACAGATATCGATGCCATGTTCGATCGCTTTCCTGCCTTAAAAGTCCTGCAAAATCAACAAGCTGGCTTACTTTCAGGAGGAGAACAACAAATGCTAGCGATCGCTCGTGGCTTGATGGCTAGACCGCAAATTGTGCTTTTAGATGAGCCTTCTCTGGGATTAGCACCACAATTAGTGGCATCTCTCTATGAAACCTTGGCATCCCTATGTGATGAAGGTATCTCAATCTTATTAGTAGACCAAATGGCTCAATTAGCCCTTTCGGTTGCCCACCGCCTCTACGTGCTAGAAACAGGAAAAATTATTCAAGCTGGTACGCCAGAAGAGTTGAGTCGAGATTCTAGAATTATTGATTCTTATTTAGGAAACTTGCGATCGTCAGAAAAGTTTTAACTCAGTTTACTTTCAACTCGCATTATGGTAGTTTTTGTTCTAAATTACTAGACTCCACCTGCAAATTTTCTAAAATTCTAAATCCTAACGTTAATCCTCTGATTCATGGCAATCACTAAAGCTACGATAACGTAGGTTGGGAGAATCCGATTCCGTTTTTCTTGGCTCTTGGGAACAGGAGATCGCCTGTTCCCGAGCTTTTGAGTCCATCACTAATTCGAGTGCTGAAAATAAGTCACCTGATTGGATTTTCGGAGAAACTAGAGTCAATTTTGGAAGTTGCATTCAGGTTAGTTCAAACAAACTTCTATTTACTCATATTTTCTGCTTAAACGAATAGTATTGCCCTAATACCCATAAGCCTAATCCGACACTCTATATTTCGCTCTTTTCTATTTGACTTAGTTGAGGTAATTTATAACCCACAATACCAATTAAAAACATAGCAAGTGCCGAAATTACATACAATAATGCCATTCCTGAACCTGGATTAGTTCCAAAAATAGGAGCAAATAGAAAATTTAAAATATTTGAGGACTGCATAGCTGGTTCAAATAGGCGATCGCTTAACAGTCCTGCTATCAATGTAGCGATCGCACCTGGGATCTTCAACATTAGAGAAACAGCAGCAAAAACTCGCCCTTGGAGTTCTGGAGGTATAGCTTCCATCCACAATGCAGTTTCTGAACTACCCAATAAAGGATAGTTTAGAGAGGAACATAATTGAGCAGGTATCCAAACCGTAAGATTTTGACCTAATCCAAATATTATTTTGGCAATACCAGCCCCCATAAATCCGACCAGCATATCATTTACACGCCGTTTTGTACCGCCCCAAGTACTTAAAATTACAGCACCAATGACTCCTCCAATACCTGCTGCGGAGAAGATAGCACCTAAAACCTGGGAATTACTGCCAGAGCGAGCTAATATCATTGAGCTAAAGATCGCTGCACCCAAGTTGTTAGCAAACCAAAACGAAGCTGTAATTATCAGTAAAGGACGTAAGTTAGAACTTTGCCAAATATAGCGAATGCCAAAGGTAATTTCTTGCCAAAAACTATCGCTCCTATGAACTATCCCACTAATAATAGATAAAATAAGAAGGTTGTAACTAAACGACTGAAGATGCCAGGCAAATTTGAGGGATTAAATGACCTAGAGTGGAAGCTATTTCAAGATATTTTTCCTAAAAAGAAAAATTCCGAAAAGCG
>NZ_LR214053.1 GCF_900659865.1 Hyella patelloides LEGE 07179 | reverse complement strand
TGCCTAAAAGGAGACGAACTAGGCAAAGTTAACATTTGCATTTCTTATCGTTCAAGCTCAAAAATGGCGTAAAAAATAAAAAATTTAATCTTGTTGCGTCTGGTGACACGAACCTTCTATTTCCGCCGTGTTCTGGCTCAGTACCTCCCGAATGCCAGAGACAATCAGAATTAGCCTTCATGCTTATAGGTTCGATTTGGGGATATTGACCGCGATTGATTTGATGTGCCGTCCTGATAATGGCACTCTCGGCAGCCTGACGGAATACTTGAGTCAGACGCACCACGGGAATTTTCTCAGAAGCAATTAAATCAGAGAGCACATTACCCGCACCCACACTCGGTAGTTGATCGATATCTCCCACCAGCAACACCTGACAATCTTTCGGGATGGCTTTAAATAGGGCATGAGCCAGAAATAAATCCATCATGCTGGATTCATCTATGACGATCGCGCTGCATTCTAGAGGATTATCTAAATCTCGTTTAAAACCCATTTCTCTGGGGTCGAATTCAAGCAGTCTGTGAATGGTTTTGGCTTCAATTCCCGTCATCTCACTCAATCTTTTAGCTGCTCTACCAGTAGGTGCTGCACAGGCAATCTTGCGCCCCATAGCTTTCCACAGCTTGACTATAGTATGAACTGAAAAAGTTTTTCCCGTACCAGGGCCCCCAGTAAGAATCATCAATTTCTCTGAAGCTGCTTTAACTACTGCTACATATTGCTGGGGGGATAGTTCGATTTTTCGCGATGCAGTATATCGATTAATCCAACTCTTTACCCTATCTTCCTCCACACCTAAACTACTTTCTAATTTCTGTAGTAACAATTTGGCTAAATGTTGTTCGCTGTAAAAGAAACTGGGCTTGTAATAAATTAGTTCATCATCAGTATCTTTGATTAATTCTTCTAACTGCACCATTTCCGAGAGGATGCTAACAATAGCTCTTTCATCAGCTTCATGTTCTATGTTTTCCCCTCTCTCCGTACTCGTTTCGTTCTCATTTTGTTTTTCCTTAATAGTTAACAATTCACGACTCATAGGAATTATCTTACTTTCTGGAAGGTAACAGTGACCGTCTTCCGAAGCTTTATCCAACACGTGAATAATACCCGCTTTGTAGCGAAACTGAGAATCAGGAGCAACACCCACATTACGAGCTATTTTATCTGCCGTTAAAAAGCCAATACCAAAAATATCTATAGCTAATTGATAAGGATTAGTTGTTACGGTAGCAATAGCTGCTTCTCCATACTGCTTGTATATCTTCACCGCATAGGTAGTCGAGACACCATGTCCTGAAAGAAAAATCATCACCTCTTTAATTGACTTTTGTTCTGCCCAGGTTTTCTGAATCATCGCTATACGCTTCTTGGCAATCCCTGGAACTTCGATAAGACGATCTATCTGATGCTCGATAATCTCTAAAGTCTCCAAACCAAAATGCTTGACAATTCTATGGGCTGTAACTGGCCCTACTCCTTTTATCAATCCACTACCCAAATACTTCTCAATTCCTGTTAATGTCGCTGGCTTGGTTTCTTTGTACTTAACAACTTGAAACTGCGAACCATAGCTTGGGTGTTCTGCCCAAACTCCCTGTAACTGTAAAGTCTGTCCCGCCTGAATATTGGCAAAACTGCCCACCACAGTAATCAACTGCTTGACATTGCCCGTATTTAACCTGGCTACGGTATAGCCCGACTCTTCTGAATGAAAGGTAATTCTTTCGATAACTCCCGTCAAAGATGATAACGGCGCAGTCACACTTGATGAAGTCATGAAACACTTGTTCTAGTTACTAGGCTAATAGTTTACCAGTATTGATTAGCCAATCTTATAAAGAGCATAAATATTGATTTGTCAAGACTAATTTACAAAAATCAAAATATTTGTTACATTAATTTACATAAGAGCGGAATAGAAGAAACAAATCCAAGGAAAAATTACTATGTATACAACTCAACTAGATAACGGAACTCTCAATAATTACGCTGTCGAGCCTAAAATGAGCTACGCAGAATACCCCACAGTATGGGAGCAAAAACGTTACCTAAAGCAAGGCGCAGTAGCAGCATTATTCGTTACAGCATTAGTTTTAGTTTCTTTTGTCGTCAGCTAATCGCTAGAGACAGTCGGATTTCAACAACAACTTTAATTAACAACAACTTTTAAATAACTTTTAATCGAGGTCTGGAAATAACCATGTTTGCACCAATCGTCGTTCTGAGTCGTAACTATCTGGGTAAAGCTAAATTTAATAAAATTCGCGGTCGGGCAATTGCCAAGCACTCTCAAGTTATTACGGCGGTTTGCACTTCTTTCGGTATCGAAAGAACCACCAGACAAAACCTCATTAGAACTGCTCGCGACAATGGCAAAAAGCTAGGTTTACTCGCTTAAAGTATTTTTCTTTTCTCTCGTCACGACTCGCGCTACCCAGAGCGTCTGATGCCGACGCGGGGTCGCTCGTCAACATTAAATTTCTCCTCTCGACCTTGGTGTATATGCCGAGGTTTTTTGTTGTGGTCAAACCATCAAAGAAATGCGTCTATTTCTGCTTCAAGAGATCGATCGTGTTTGAGATGATCCTCACAGTTACCTCTCATTACCTTCTCAGATTTAACTAAGGGAAATTCACCTTTTCTATTAGCCGACTCTTAGATTACTGTCAGAACCTTCTCATTAGGGTCAGCGATTCTAATTAATAACAGGAAACGGAAAAGATTAATTTACTTAAAAAAAGGAGAAACAACCCATGAAACGCTCATTATTCGTAAGTTTATCAGCTTTGACTCTCTCTCTAGTTACTGCCCCTGCATTTGCCTCAGAAGTAGCTGCGGTTAATTCTAATTCCACTAACAACATTGTCGAAATTAGCCCTGTCGATTTAGTGAATCGTAGTTATCAAGGTTTTTTGACCGAACAAGGGATTCCCAGTAATGGTGCTTTCAATCGAGCAGTTCACAAAGGGAGAGTCACGGCTCAAGATTTAGTCAATGGTGCAATTGCTTCTGGCAGACTCGCTCCAGAAACCATCAACGACCGAGCTTATCTCAATCACGTCAACTCTCAACTACGTAAGATAAATAACAACTAAGATATCGGGTCAGATGATGAATTTTGGCATTGAATTGGTAAAGAGCAATCGCACTAATCTTCTCATAAAGTTCGTGTTCGTATACGAATATCAACCAAGCGTGACATTATCTGTCTTTCTGCCCGTCATATCGGATAGTAGCGGTATTTATCAGATAAAACTAACAGTACCATTATCTTTTTAGTTCTTAATTAATGTCGCTCTTTATGCTGCTGAGGGTGCGGATTGGTGCAGGTTGAGCGATGAAACGGTAATCCGTCTCGATAAGATTGAAGAGTTTGAGTCATAGTGATGTTCTATCTTATGTTCAAAAATTTAATTACTTACTGCATTAAGTACTGCATTACTTAATTACTTGCTGCATTACTCAATTACTCTTCTACATCTTTAAGTGCGTCATCCAGTAGCAACCGCACGATATCAGCTTTACTTCTGCCAGTTTTAGCAGCCAGGATAGATAATTTACGGTGCATCGATTCAGCCAGATCGACGGTAAATCTTTTAGTAGCTTCTTTGGATTTAACTTGTAACTTATCCATCAGGCTCGACTCCTTACTTTTCTTATCGGCGGTTACTAAATCTGGTTCAACTTCTTTTGGTGTTGGTGGTTGGTTATCTATCTCTGGTGATTCATCTGTTTTATTTTCACCATAAACAAAGTCGTCTGCTAAGGCATCATCGAGAGGTTTACGCTTTCTTCTATTCATGGCAATAGTTCTAAAATCTCTTTGAATAACTCTTCGTACTCGGCTGCTGATTCCGATGCTGCAAAACCTGGTAAATTCCAGACCGTTTCTGATTGACCCGAAGTATCGGCGATCGCTTGTTTTTGATGAATCACTGTAGAGAGTAGAGTTGCCGAGGGATTTTTACTCAATAGTGCGATCGCTTCTTTTTTTAAATTCGTTCCCTTAACTGCCCGACTGAGAAATAGAACGGCAATTGGTGAGCCATTTCTAACTGATTGAGCTTGTTTGACCAAGCGCACCGTATCGGAAGCAGAACGTAAATCCACACCACTAGGCTGAACGGGTATTACTGCTAAATCGGAACGAAATAAAATTGCTCTGGTGGATTCGGATAAACTAGCAGGGCCATCCACAACTAAATAATCATAATCTGCCGTGAGTTCTGGTATTTGCTCTAGTAAATCGTCGGGAGACTGGATTACTAACATGGGAATTTTGACCTCTTCCATCTCTTCAACCCACTTAGAACTAGAGCATTGAGTATCGACATCGATTAATAATGTCTTTCGTTTCTTCTTCTTAATTAGCCAATAGCATAAGTGAACCGAGGTAGTTGATTTGGATACTCCACCCTTTTGATTGACTAACGATATAACCTGTCCCATGAACAGCATTTACGCGCATTACTGCATTACTTACTGCATTATTGCATTGTTTTCTTAAATTAATACTTAAATAATTATTTAAAAGCTGCATTACTCATTTAATTAAGTAATCAAATATTGCCGTAACTTTTGTCTCAAATGTTATTAGTAATCAAATATTGCCGTAACTTTTGTCTCAAATGTTCCATCAAATCAGTAACGAAGCACCCACAGCGATAGCAAAAGTACCTGTATAAACTGCAAAAACTCTCACAATAATTAGATTCTCTTAAACCCTTACACAGTAATGGTTCTACTCACAGCAAACTCTAGTCCGTGTCTCAAAATATCCCTGCTATCTCTATGAATGAAGTAAACATGATTCTCGGTAGTTTGTAGAGGTGCAGAATTAAAGATGACGTTTCTGGGGTATTTCTGGGGTTCGGTAGCGATTCTTGTGATTTAGATCATAAAAATTTATTTTAAGTTTCCATATTATGTAATACAAGAAGAAAATTTTTTATGACAATTTCGCTACTATGACACAGAATTCGCTACCCGATAATTGCATCCGTCCCGAAGAGCTTATGGAGGAACTAGGTATTAAAAAAGATGCCTATTACAAAGACTTAAACTATCTAGATATCAAGCCAGAGAAGGATTCTGAGAATAAATGTTATCTCTCCATAGAGCAAGCAAACTCTATTAGAGCTTTAAGAAATCACGTTAGTGAAACAGGAAGACGTAAC
The DNA here is from genome assembly GCF_900659865.1 of Hyella patelloides LEGE 07179. Lineage (GTDB taxonomy): Bacteria > Cyanobacteriota > Cyanobacteriia > Cyanobacteriales > Xenococcaceae > Hyella > Hyella patelloides. Next base: position 3,619 of record NZ_LR214053.1, on the reverse strand, counting down.
GGTTTTGATAATAGTTCAATCGTCAGAGTTGATGACAGTAACGAAATAGTTTCCAATAATAATAAAAGTGAAGATAATATCTATGTTGAAAAAGAAGAACCTACGGCAAACATTAACTTAGATCGCTTGATGAGAGATGCAGCAGAACTAGCTGCTCGTAACATGGCAATGCCCGATCTGATCAAACAAGAAATCGCTAACCGCATGAGTGAGGATGATTTACCAGAAGATTTGAGAGAAAAAGTAGCGCACCGCGTAGCGGAGCTCTGCGAGATCGCCCGTGAGGTAGCCAACCCAAAGTTCACACCAGCAGACATCGCGACTCAGCTTCTAGCCCAACACCGCAACCAAAAGGCACAGGCTCAAGGGTAAATTACCAAAATGACGATACCTTTAACAAGGTATGTAATGCGTTCGCTGCTGGTAATTCTGTAATCGTTCTCGGTGAAGCAGGTACGGGTAAAGGTGATTTTGCCCAGGCTCTCCATGATGAGATGTCTGGCGAGTTGGAATGTGCCATTGCTACATATAAGGGCAGTTTGAAAAAGTTCTTTGTAGCGATCGCTTATCAATTGGGCTGTCCGACCGAGAATGACGACGGTAAAGCTCTAACTGTTGATGTTCTCAAAGAAGAGATTATGATGAATGCTGGCGACAATACCCTCTTAATTCTGCCCGAAGCCAAACGGTTAACTACCTCGATCCGTTATTGGTTAGAAGACATGATGTCTGCTGGTGTATCTGTGGTGTGTTTTGCTGTGGCTAATCCTAGTAAAGATATCTTTCTGGAGATGCTAGAGATTGAATTGGAGTTACCAAGCGATCGCAAAATCCGAGAAGTAATGGAAGCTGAAGCCCAGAGACAGGGATTACAGATTAGTAAATCTCGTCTGGCAGAACTGCAACCACTAGCTGGGAGAAACCCCATGTTAGCCCGTAAGATTATCAAGAATGAGAAACTGGGGCTGAAGCAGGACAAACCAGAACACACTCAATATGTGGTGATAATGCCCATAATTATTGCTGCACTGATGGCTTTTGGGATTGTTAGGTTCGTCGGTATGGGAACTGGTAACAAAGGATTGTATATTACTGGTGGTGTTTGTTTAGTTGCTGGTATGGCACTGAAGCAGTTGGGTAGTGTTAGAGGTGCGAGGAAGAGGTTAGGGCAGTAATTCGACTTTTAAATTACCACGGTGGTATCTGTAACTAAAGTCTTCTGGACACCTATCTATATATTGACCTAATCTATGTCGATTTAGTAATGTATCGTAATCATACTGTACGTTTCTGATTATTTGTTCATGGCGTAAACTTTCTTTCAGTTCTTTTAATTTTGTTTCATCTTTTTGAGTAAATTTGCACGCCGAAAATAGTGGCTCTTTGTTAGCTCCATTAAGTTGTTTTGCTTCAACAGCAAAAACGGCATCTTGAGGAACTTCTGCTATGCTCCGTTCGCTTAAGTATCTTGGAGCTAAACGCAAATTAACTTCTTCTTCGGGTTCTAAACCACCAGGAATTGAATAACTAAATGACTCTTGTAGCCAAGGTACTGACCGATCGGGTTGAGACAATGTCCCAACAAAATAACCTCCCGATACGGGTTGAGTTGTTCCATTTTTCATGGTCAATTCAATAATTAATTCTTCCTCGCGATCGCGGTATGGTCGTTTTTGTTTGTAAAAACGCGCTCGAACAACTTTGAATTTAGCCAACTGAAGTTTGTCATTTTCAGCAGATGCTTTTTTAGCTTCTAATTCTTTAATCTCTTGACGAATATGCTTCTTTTGCTCCTCTAGTAGTTTTCTTTTGACATCTTCAGCAGACGCTATTATTTCCAGACCAGTTTTTCCATCGACTATCTCTATTATCTGTTGCTCTGGGTAGATTGGTAACGGCATTTTTGAGGTATAAATGTCTTTCATTTGACTGAACATAATAATTTGCAATGCCCGCTCGAATTCTCCTCTTTTGTCTTCTGGAAGGGATTGGCGAACTTTCTCTATTGAGGACTTCATTGAGTCTTTTGATGAGGTGTCGATCCTTGGCTTACCACAGCTTACAAGAAGCGAAGTTATAAGAATTAGTGAAGTTATCGTTCTTCGCATCGATTTTTCCTCAAAGGCTTCTGACTATTGATTAGTCTGGCTGTTGCAGTTTAATACGCTTATTCATAATGCTATCTCTTCTTTGGCAGTTCTTTCCCTAAAATTTTTATACCGCAGTTATTCCAAAGCTCCACCGCGATAGGTGCTTAATTATGCTGTTAGTGAGCCAAATTACTGACAGTTCACAACAATGATTCAAGACTGGTAATTGACCACCGATGACCAATTACCGCTCATGATGAGTATTACGCACTGTGCGATCGCATCTGCTGGAACTTCCCTAATCCTTGGAACAGCCGATCCTCTACTTCTGGGACTATCAATTATTGGTTCACAGCTTCCAGATATAGATACAACTACTAGCACCATTGGTAAAATCTTCTTTCCTATCAGTTCGTGGATTGAGGATAATTATCCACACAGAACAATTACTCACTCATTACTAGCTACAGCTTGCATTACTGCGGTTAGTTTTTTGGTGTGTTTTTTACTAGGGGATATGGATTTAAAGTTAGCGATCGCTCTTCCTCTAGGGCATCTTTTATCCTGTTTCTCCGATACCTTTACCAAACAAGGTGTTCAGCTTTTCTATCCCGATCCTGCCTGGGCAATTAGTGTAAGTAATCCTCGGCGGAGGCTTAAAACTGGTGGTGCTGGTGAATTGTGGGTTTTAGGTACTGCGATCAGGCGAAGCCTGCCACTTCGTGATCGCCCTGTTAATCTTTGGAATTTATCTAGCCAATGGTGGCGGAATATCCCAGAAAGTCTCGCAAAATCTCGGTTTGAGAGATGGTATCGTTCAGGTTTATAACCAAAATGCAGCAACTAATAAGGTTTATGCAGAGATTAAAGGTTATTGGGCAAGCGATCGCACTTCTGTAGATGGTAAGTATTTAATCTTGGGTAATGAAGGTAAAGAGTTTATCGTTACTAATGGTCAAGGTGTTTATAAAACTGGAGAGCAGATAATTACTAGCAAAGTTACTACTACCGTCGGGGAAGCTGCTACTACTGAGATTAGGAATCTGACCTTTAATGATGAAAGTCCTATTGAGGCTTTGGAGAAGTTAAAAGAAGTCCAAAGAAGTCCAAATATATACTTGAGTGGAGAACTAACGGTAGATTTCCCCGAAGATGTGAAGATTCCCATTGAGCCTAACCAGATGGCTACGGCTGCTTTGAGTGGGAGCAACCTGAAACTTTTTTACTGTCCGATTGATACAGCGATCGCTTTACTTCGCGATCAGTATGCTATTGGTAATATTGAAATTAAAATTATTTCCTAAAACCTAGTTTTTAGCAAAAAGATGAGTATTGAATGTTTTTTAATTGTTTCTCAAGCTTAAATCGGACTCACGTTCAATAAATGACTTAGTTATCTTTTCCTATCAAAACATTATTCTTTGCCAAAATATCAATAGCATAGCTAGGGTCAAAAGGCAGAACAACTTTGAATTCTGAACCATCAAAGAGTTTTGCTCTTCCTTCAACTCCATTTTTTGACAGAATAA
>NZ_LR214052.1 GCF_900659865.1 Hyella patelloides LEGE 07179 | reverse complement strand
ACATGGAGAGTGTGTAAGTCTGCCAGTGGTAGCTGTTCTCGGTGAAGTGTCAACCACCTACGAGCAATTAAGTTTGTTCTAGGAATCTCCGTCCTTTAGCGTCAGCGCAGGGCGGAGAGGATGTCAAACACAAATAATATCAAGTTCGGATAATCACTTAAAATGAGATAGTACATCAATTCAAACTAAGGGACAATGCCTTTTAGTTTATTGATTGTTTAAGTCCCGTTAAAATCTCAAGCGCAGCGATCGCGAATTCCTTATTAGAAGGCAGATGGTCAAGAAAATTTACTCATCTTATTCTCATGAGTTTCTTAAAGTTTTTTATTAATTTGAAAACAAGCTTTAAGTACTAACTTTACAGAAATATCAGGAAAGACTATCGTGAGAGAAGAATTGATAGATAAAGCAAAATTTCTAAGTTTCAGTGTTTTTCAAAATCCTTCTAATAATAAATATGTAATAGAGTATATTTTAACTAGTGAAGATATATTCCTATTAGAAGAGCAAGAGCTTGATAAATGGTTATTAAGTGTTAATAGAATACCAGAAGTAATTATTGGAACAGAAACAGCATTAGGTATTCTAGAGAAAATGATTTAATGAAACTTATAATCTAACTGTTTATTCCGAGTAATCCCTCTTTTGTCACTTTCCGAGATTTACTAATATTAAAAACAAATACTGATTTCTCAAAAGCCATATACAGTCAGTATTTCCCAGTGCAACATTTTAAGAGTGCCTAAATTTTATTCGTTTTGTGTGTTGCTTGATTTTTTATTAGTAAATAGCTTTTAAATCGCTTGCTGTATAAGAGTTACAAGATTGACAAATTACAAAAGTTTTCGGAGTCTGACAAAAGAGGGATAAACATCAACTATAAAAGTTATGTTAGTAGAGACGCTATCTATCGCGTCTCTACAGTGGTTAGTGGCTCGTCAGTAGTTGTTTTCTTGTTCTAACCAATTTAACGTACTGCAATAATTACTACTGAGCATTAACCGCATTGTTGATGGCTTTTAATAAAGCATAAGTGGAGTAAGGTTTAGCTAAAAAACTGCTGATGTTCAATTTGCGATCGCTAAGTGTTTGATAGGTAATATTACTCCCACTCATAACAATAATTTTGATATTAGGAGCGATTTTTTGCAGAGTACGGATTGCTGTAGTACCATCCATTTCTGGCATCATCATATTCATCAGTACTAACGCAATTTCAGCTTGATTTTGGACATAAGAGGCAACGGCTTCGATGCCATTATTGGCAATGATTACTCTGTAGTTATGAGTTTCTAGAGAGGCTCTGGTAATCTCACGAATTGTCGCTTCGTCATCTACAACTAAAATTAATTCACCTTTACCTTTTGGTATTGCCAAATGCTCGGCTAAGTCTGTTTCAGAAACTTCTAATGCTGGTATAAAGACATTAAACCGAGTTCCCTGTCCGATTTCACTTACCACATCAATAAAACCACCATGACTTTGGACAATAGTCATTACTGTTGCTAATCCCAAACCCGTACCGCCATCATTTTCTTTAGTGGTAAAAAAAGGCTCAAAAATCTGGTTGATGTTTTCTGCGGAAATACCAATCCCTGTATCGGTAATAGAAATTGCCACATAAGAACCAACTTGAGCTTGAGAATGTTCCCGAACATATTCTTCATCCATTGTTAAGTTGACGGCAGAAATATCTAGTATTCCCCCATCAGGCATGGCATCTCTGGCATTAATTACTAGATTAAGTAAAATCTGATGTATTTGGGTAGCATCTCCTAGAACAGTCCATAAATTGGGCGACACATCAGTTTGAAATTCAATCGATTTGGGGAAAGTTTCTGTGGCTATTTGCCGTATATCTGCGATTAAATGCTTAACCTGTACTATTCTTCGCTTTCCTTCAATACCTCTTGCAAAAGATAATACTTGTTTGACTAGAGCCGAACCTCGTTTAACATTGGTTTCCAACATTTGAATTAACTCTTGGGAGCGAGAATCGATTTGCGGTAGGGTAATAGGTAAAATCTGCACGCTCATCATAATGGGAGTCAAAATATTATTGAGATCGTGAGCAATGCCACCTGCAAGAGAACCAAGGCTTTCTAAACGTTGTTGGCGTAAATATTTGTCTTCTAACTGTTTTTTTTCCGTAATGTCTGCGGTGACACCAATCATCTGGGTTGATCGATCTTCTGAGTCAAGTAATACATGACCTCTCGCTGTCAGCCAGCGATGTTTGCCATCGGTTAAAACTATGCGAGTTTCCATCTCGTAAAGCCCTCCTTCATCGATCGCTTTTGTTACTTTTTCGTTGAGGGCGTTGCGATCTTCAGGATGAATGCGATCGACTATTGCCTCTAAAGTGCCAGGAAATTCACCATCAGTAAACCCCAAAATTGACTGGGAACTTGCGGACAAAATCACCTCATTGGTAGCAATATTCCAACTCCATGTTCCCATAGCAGCAGCATCGAGGGCTGTTTTCAATTGGGTTTCTCTTTCTTGAAGTGTTTCTTCTGCTTGTCTGCGTCGAGCGAGTTCGCTTTGTGCTTGCTGATATAGTTCGGCTTGTTGAATTGCGATCGCTACTTGAATGGCTAAGAGTTGTAGTAATTCTAGTTCCCATTCCTGCCAATTTCTAGGAGCAGAACATTGATGAACGATTAACAGTCCCCACAGGCGATCTGCTGTGGCATTTTCATCCCTTAACAAAATCGGAATGGCAATATTAGCTTTAACCTGAAAACTAGCTAAAAATTCCCTGTGGCATTGGCTTAAATGCGTTCGCTCGACATCTGCTACAGAAAAAATATGACCCTGTTGGTAAGGTTCAATCCAAGCTTGTTCAAAACAGGAATCTTTGACTACTCGATGGAAAATAGACCATTGGGATTCACTAACTGATTCTTTAGTTACAATACCACTACGATCGGGTTCAAAACGATAAATTAATACCCGATCTGCCTCAATTAACTGTCTGACTTCTGCAACAGTGGTATTGAGAATTGACTCTAGATCTAAAGATTGACGAATCCGTAGGGCGATTGTTGCGACTAATTGTTCTCTTTGCACTCGATCTTGTAATTCGGAGGTTTGTTGTTCTATTTGATTTGCCAAATAATCATTGCGTCTTTGCAAAAATTCAATTCTTTCTCTCTCCAAACGACGAACTCTACTTTGTAAGATATCTAAAGAACCTCTTAATTCGATAGGATTAATTGCTCGTAATAAACCACTTTGGGTTATTACGCCTAATAGTTCTCCTTGCTCACCAGCTACTACCAATCTTCTTAATAGACGTTGCTCCATTTGCTGCTGTACTGTCCAAAGAGAGTCTTCTGGTTTGGCTAAGAATAGCGGGGTACTCATCACTGCTTGTGCGGTAATCTCTTCTAAGTTCAATTCTAGTAATTGAAATTGAACCAGATCTCTTTCGGTAATAATGCCTATTGGTCTAAGAGATTTCGCAGTTTCGACGATAGGAATACAGCTAACCTGATAATCTGCCATCAATTGAGCAATTTCTAAAACCGAGACAGTAGGCGGTGCGTGGATAGCCCTGGACATGACTTCTTTTACTGTGCGAAATTTTAGTAAATCCAAAGATTGTAAAGCCTGACGCAAACTACCTTGAGTAATCAACCCCAGCAGTCGATGGTTTTCATCGGTAATTGGTAAATGACTTATTTTATGTTCGCGTAATAAATTTAGAGCAGCAAAAATATCCTGGGATTCTGTAGAAGTCAGAGTAATAACCTCTTTGGTCATTACTTCTGCAAGAGTCTTACCATTTAAGCTTCTTCCTGTAGAAATTAAGCGAACGAGATCGCGCTCTGTAAAAATACCAAGTAATTGAGAATTTGCGATCGCTAAAACGCAACTATAATCAACTGAAGCGATCGATTTAGCTTCCGCAACTCGATCCTCTCCCACCAATAGACAACTATTTGTCCAACTTTGACTCATTAGATCAATAACTTCTTCCAAAGGCAACTCAGGAGATACAGCCAGTGGCTCGCGCTCGATTGCTTGTTCTAGTGCGATAAAGTTATTAAGTGGCATAATTTGTTATATATTGACTTTTGTCAATGTTATTATAAATATCTATAATTTATTATCTATAATTTATCTTTTATTGGATAATTTATACAAACATTCTATGTGTAGAGAATTGAATTAACTGTTAATTTATGCTACGAAATATTGCTTGATAAAACCTTTTATAGTAGCGATCGCTATAACGAGGGGGCAGGGGAAGTAATAGGTCAGAGAGACCCCGCCTTAAAAAGACGGGGCTTCCTCTGACTTCGTAAAAATCAATAACGAGCAACGAGCAACGAGCAACTACCCACTAACTTTCTTTTTCGTCCCTTCATTAATTATTAATGGTAAAAAAGCACTGACCCCAATAATTACAGCATCCAACCCATTAATTGTCGTTACTTTTAACAAACTACCCAAACTAGGAATAATCAGACAAATAAACTGCAAACTCAGAGAAATGCCCAGAGCAAGGATTAAATAGTTGTTTGGCTGTAGCTTAACTCGCCACAAAGGTAAGTTCGATCTACAACTAAGGGCGTGTAACAATTGTGCGGTAACTAGACTCATAAAAGCAATAGTACTGGAATGACCTCCAATACCATAACTAGCAATACCGTAGCTGTACGCGCCTAAAGCAGCAACAGATATTACACTGGCTTCCCAAATCAGCCTTTTAAAATCAGTAACATCAACAATTGCCGATTCTGAAGGACGAGGGGGAACTTCTAAAACATCGGGTTCGGGTGCTTCTAAACCCAGTGCTAAACCTGGAAAAATATCTGTTACTAAATTCAACCATAAAAGCTGAATTGCATTGAGGGGTTGACCGATACCCAGTAAATTAGCCAATACCATAACTATGATTTCACTGAGATTGGTAGCCAATAAAAAATGCAGAGCTTTTTTTATATTATTATAAATAGTTCTGCCCTGACTAATAGCAGCGATCGCAGTTTCTAAGTTATCATCTTCTAAGACAATATCGGCAACTTCTCTAGCAACATCTGTACCTGTTTTTCCCATGGCAATCCCCACTTCCGCAGCTTTGAGGGCTGGTGCATCATTAATGCCATCCCCTGTCATAGCTACTACTTTTCCTGCTTCTTGGAAGGCTCGCACAATTTTTAGTTTATCGGCGGGACTGATGCGGGCGAATACATTAACTTGGTTAGTGGTTGGTGGTTGGTTGTTAGTGGTTGGTTGGTTGTTAGTGGTTGGTTGGTTGTTAGTGGTTAGTGGTTGGACATCAACAGAATTTAAAACCTTTAATTCTTCTTGATGGCTGAGATTTAATTTTTTAGCGATCGCTGTTGCCGTATTTGTCTGATCTCCTGTTAACATAACTGTGTTAATTCCTGCACGATGGAAATCAGCGATTAATTCTGTAACCCCGTGTCGAATTGGGTTGGTAATGCCGATTAATCCTAACCAGATTAGGTTTTTTAAAGTAATTTCCTCTGTGTCATCGATTTGAGCATAAGCTGTTCCTAAAACGCGGAGAGCCTTGCTAGTCATTTGTTTATTAGTATTGGCGATCGCTTTTCGTGCGATTTCAGTTAAAGTAACAGTCTGACCATTTTTTAGTAGATAATGGCACAGTGCTAAAACTTCTGAGGGATTTCCTTTAACGGCAATTAATCTCTGAGACTCATTTAGCTGATGCACCGTAGCCATATAGTTTTGACCATCAGCGCGGTGATTGATTTCTATTAAAGGATATTTGGTTTGTATGGCAGAGATATCCATTTGAGCCGAAATTGCCATTTGCATCAAAGCTTTTTCTGTCGGCGAACCATCTACTATATTTTCATCATTGCTATCAATGTTTACTTGACTCTCATTACAAAGAACAGCAACTTTAATTAGCTGTGATAATTCCTCATTCCATTGATTCAAGAATTGCTCATCTGTAAGCTCGATCTTTTGACTAGGTGTCTGAATTTCCACCACAGACATATTATTAGCAGTTAGCGTTCCCGTTTTATCCAAACAGATAGTTTGTACCGAACCCAAAGTTTCTATAGCATCGAGACGGCGTACCAAAACCCGTTGCTTTCTCATTTGGTTAATACCCAATGCTAGGGTAATAGTAGCCACCGTAGGTAATCCTTCTGGTACAGCAGCAACCGCCAGCGCAATAGAGGTTTGGAGCATCTCGATAAAACCATAACCGCGAATAATCCCCAGTCCTAAAACCAAGACACACACCGCACTAGATAATAAAACCAGTTGTCCACCAGCGCGATCTAATTGTTTTTCTAAAGGAGTTGTCGGAATTGCTGTTTCTCCCACTAAAGCCTGAATCCGCCCCATTTCTGTATCTTTTCCTGTAGCCACCACCACCCCTAAACCTTGTCCTCCAGTGACAAAAGTACCGCGATAAACCATATTGGTACGTTCAGCTAGGGGAATATCCTCCCCTGTGAGGGTTTGTTCGGTTTTAATTACAGGAATACTTTCTCCTGTAAGAGTAGATTCATCAATACTCAGGTGGTTTTGGTTTCGCTCACCGCATTTAATTAATCTGGCATCCGCAGCAACGTAACTACCACGCTTCAGCAGTAAAATATCCCCCACAACTATTGCTTGAGAATCGATCTCTGTAGCTTGACCATCTCTAATTACCCAAGCAGAAGGATTTACTAGGTTTTTTAACGAGAGAATAATGCGTTCTGATTTGCTTTCGGTAACATAACCCAAAATAGCATTGATAACTACTACCCCCATAATTACCAACGCATCAACAATACTTCCTGTAACAATAGAAAGTATGGCAGCTAAAGTTAAAAGAGCCACAGGAATCGACCAAAAATAGCTCAGAAATATGATGATTGCCGAACGAGGCTTAGTTTCTTCTAAGACATTCGACCCGTATTGAGCAAGATTTTTTTGTACTGCTTGCGGGTCTAGTCCTGTTGTTACAGAAGTTGACAACTCAGCTAAAATTGATTCTGCATCTTTGAGATGATAGGTTGCAGCAAATTCTAGAGGCTGTTTTTTCGAGATTGGCGATCGCTTCATAAGCAAATACGCGAAGCGCGGAGTGTATATTTTAGGCTGTGGGGTGCAAGAAACACCTTTATTTATAATTTAAAGCATGACAACTAACAACTAATAATTAATCGTAGAGACGTTCCGACGAATCACAATTGCAGAGGCGAACGGCTGTTTGCCCCTACTGACGGGATTTATGCCCAAACCAACTACGCTCTTTGACTTGAGAATATTTGCAATCTAGTAATTCAGTAACATCTTTCATATTGCGATCGCTTTTTACCCAAGCTCCATCCACATCAGGAAAATCAATTTTGCAATTTTCACATTTTTTATCGTCATAAAAGCGGATCGGACACCAAAAAGACTCGACATTACGTAGCATTTCTGTACCCAGTGACCATACCCCCGTCATCCAGTCACAATATAGACACCAAATCAGATCGTAACCAATCAAACCTTCAAATTTATGCCGTGAAACATTTACCCAATCCTTGGCTTGATATTTTGGGAATCCCACTAGCCATGTTAGGGGTGGATAAGCCACGACTTCCGCAAATCTTACTGTCCAAAAACAGGGTAAAGCGAGTAAAGTAATCCACACTGCTAAATGATTGCGCCAACCGCCTACGATACGGCTTAAAGTAGGAAAAATCTTCGGCTCTTTACGACTTTTATAATAAATCAATTCATGAGCAGCAATCCAAATCCAAAATGTACTCAGCTGGGCAATCAGAGCCACCCCTAACCCACGACCGCCATCAACAAGCGCACCAAAAATTAAGGGCAGAATCATAAAATAAAATAGCACCACATCAATTCCTGGTGCATGACAAAGAGTATCTGAGAATTGCTTCCCTGGTTTGCCCAAGCGGGGTAAGAGATGAAGAAACAAAGAACCACTGGCTAATGCTATTGTTAGCGATAAATAAAGCGGAATTATTGAATTCATCGAAGCATTACCTCCAAAATTAACTGTGGCGAATCAAGACTGCTTGTAATCTTTTTTAGAGGTCACAAATTTTCTGCTTATTTTTTCATTGTATTCAAGAAAGATTGCTTATTGTTTTTGATCGTGTAAATTTTTAATACACAAAAAAATTAATCAGGTTTTTGAGCCACTATAGGTGGCGTTTTCCCTGGTTGAGAAGAAGTAGTAAGTAGCAAGTTATTAATATGAATTGTTAATTTATTTTGATGCATAGGTATATCATAAGAATTGCTATCAAAGCTATTTTGACAAATTAATATTTTTTAAGATTACTATTTTAAATAAGAACTATAATTAAATTATAGTATTGAGGAATCAGAATAATTAGTATAGAAGCAATAAGTTACTTCAACAAAGATCGAGAATAAGCTTTTCTAGTAATAGAGGTAATTATCATCAATCAAACCTCTAGAGCTTGTAATGCTCAAAAATAAATTATGATTGCTCTAAAACTAAATTTAGATAACTACTAATTACCTCATCAGAGCCAAGAGTACTAAAAATATCTGTTGAATCAGCAACTATCTCGTCTGGGTTGCAAACTAGGGGGCTTTTCTCAGAAAAAGTTGCCGTTTTCGTTAAAGAGTTATAGCGATCGCTAAGTATTGATTTTGAAATCCTTACAGAGTAAGCGTTTCAAGCTATTTTTGACCCTATTTTGTGTAATACTTTCTGGAAAAAACGATAAGTAGTTACTTTAAAACTAGCCTTTTTCAAGTGAACTGGTGCTTGATTTGGCTCATTCATAAACCTGTAATATAAAAACAATTCCTGATGTGGAATGTTAGTATCCTCACCTTGGCATAATCTTGTAAATCTTTCTGAACTATAACCCATATAATGAATTCTAT
>NZ_LR214051.1 GCF_900659865.1 Hyella patelloides LEGE 07179 | reverse complement strand
GATCGCAATTGTATCAACTTCTCCTGCTTCATTTATCGGTAATGATGCAACACAACCATTAGCTATAGGTAAGATATCATGTTCTGTAACTGTAGTTTTTCCTTGTAATCTGCGACTTTCCCGATAGTAAGGGTGTAAAGCAAAAGCCGTATCGATACTGGGTAACAGATTATTGACTTGCTGGGGAAAAATGTTACTAGCTAAACCATAATTTTGTCCTAACTCTGATTGAATATAATGGGCAAAATCATAACTATGTTCATAAGCCTCTGTCAGCCATTGTTGAGCAGCTTCTTCTGACGCAATAAGCCGATCTAAATTTACACCATAATCATTACCAGCGATCGGCCAATTTATCATATAAAGATTATTAGTTAATTTGCCATAGTCTAAAAATTGTTTTCCCCCATAGTTATCCCAAGCACCTATAAACTGTGATTTCGTAACTGGATAGTTAACAGAGGGAATAATAGCGGAATTTTCTTCCCCGCCATAGTCTTGTAACACAAACACCCAAGTAGGAGCTTGTACTGGATATTCTTCGATTAAATCAGATAAATTAAAATCTGCTTCTGGTTGCTGATTATTTCCTTGTTTCTTTTCTGGCAAACTAGGCTCATTAAACTGCTCAAAAGATTCCCATCCCCAAAGATAAGGAATCTCCGCTAAAGCTAATAAATCGCCTAATTCTGTAGCGTCAATAGTAATTTTTGCTTCTACTAAGAAACTTTCAAACTTCACTCCTATGATGGAAGTACCATGCTTAATTACAGATTTTGGTTTACAATTTTTAATCCAATTTAAATTAGGTATTTGTGCTACCCAATCAGCAAAAATCTTGGCACCACAACCAGGATGATAAGTAAATAAACTTACCCAACCATTATCCAAACCTTTACCTTGTCTTCGTTGTAGCTCTTTGAGATATGCACCCCATAATCCAGTATGCCACGGTGCTAATTCATTACCATCGGGTGCTGCGACTCCTGCGGAAGTAAGCATTCCTCCCAACCAAGGAAATTCTGTGGCTAAAATGGTTTTGACTCCACAACGAGATGCTTGAATGGCTGCGGTAACTCCACCAGCACCACCACCAACGACTAAAACATCTGCGGTGATTTTTTTCATGATCTCAATTGAGTATTATTGCTGATAATTAAGATGCTAAACAGACATAAATTACACCAGAAATACCAAAATAGCATTGCTTTTCGCTATTTGAGTATTGCGACTATTTTTTTAATGGTAATTCAGTTAATTATTAGCGGAATTCAAAATAAGCGTCTTTATCGACAAGAAGCCGAACGCCTTGCAGAAAAAGTTGAGACAGAGGCTATTTTCTTAAGTACCGTAGCTCAAAATGCCTTTTTAAGATCTGATTTAATTACATTAAGAGATTTATCTCGACATAGCATTAAAGATCGAGATGTTGTTTATAGTTTATTTGTAAATCGTAATCAAGAAATTCTGGCTCATCATATACAAGAAAATATTATTGTTAATCAAAATGTATTAAACTCTAAAAAATCTTTAGAATCTGCTCAAGATTTAATTAATACAATTAAAACAGATCGCACAATTATAGAAGTTAGTCAGCCTGTCAAAATGGGCAATCGCAATTTAGGAGAAGTTAGATTAGCTTATTCGGTACTTAACCTAAAACGAGAATTAAATATCTTAAGTCTTCTTGATTTTGCTTATGCAATTTTAGTAAGTATTTTATTTGCTACCTTGACATTAATTATTTTTAACAATCAAATTTTACTTCCTCTCAAAAAAATTAAACAGTTAGCCAAAGAATTTGCTGTTGGTAATTTAGAGCAAAGAATAACTCTAGAAAGACAAGATGAAATTGGTGAGTTAGGGGACGCTTTAAATAGTATGGCATCTCAATTCCAATACACTATCAGCAATCTAGAAAAAGTAATGGATGAAGCATTAATTGCAGAAAAAGCTAAAAGTAGATTTCTCGGAAAAATGAGCCATGAATTAAAAACTCCCTTAAATGGAATTATTGGCTTTACTCAATTGATGCAACAGGATTCGGGTACTACTACAGATCAAATAGAAAGCTTAAATATAATCGAACAAAATAGTTTACATCTACTCGGTTTGATTAATGATGTTTTAGAAATAACCAAAATTGAAACAGGAAAAACTAGCTTAAATATTAGTAAATTTGAGTTTTATAATTTTTTAAAATCTTTAGAACAAATGTTTAGTTTTAAGGCTCAAGAAAAAAATATTAATTTAGTATTTAATATTGATGATACTGTACCCAAATACTTAGAAAATGATGAAGATAAGCTACGTCAAGTTATTGCTAATTTACTAGATAATAGTATTAAATTTACCAAACAAGGCTCAGTGTCATTAACAGTTAAACATAAAACTGATGAATCTAATAATTCAACTCACAATTTGTACTTTAAAATAAAAGATACAGGTAGAGGGATTTCACCAGAAGAAATTGATAATTTATTTGTGGCTTTTGCTCAAACCGAAAGTGGAAGTAAAACCTCTGAGGGAATGGGTTTAGGTTTACCTATGAGCAGACAGTTAATTCAATTAATGGGAGGAGAAATTGCTATCAAATCAGAAGTTAATCAAGGAACAGTAATTAGATTTTCAATTCCCATTACAGAAATTGATGTCACTGATTTAAATTTACCGCCTTCTTATGATTCAGAATTCGAGTCATTAGAAGCAGATTCTATGGAATCACAGTTTTTCTATGACTCTGGTTCTAGCTACGATCTAACTAGGAAAAAACTAACAGTTATGCCTCAAGAATGGCTTTTAGAATTACAAGATTCTACAATTAAAGTAGACAATGATTTAATTTTTGCGGTTTTAGAAAGAATCCCCAATCAAGACCAAGATTTAAAAAAAGCTCTGATGGATTTGATTGATAATTTTCGCTATGACTCAATCTTAGAATTAACTGATGATGCTTTAAGTAAAAAGTAATTTAAGTAGCAAAAAGTCAATTAACATTACTGTGATGGAGACTGAGAAATAGTTTGTTCTAGCTCACAAAATAGCGTGTAGCTTCCTTTTCTATTTTTCTTAGAGTAATACATTGCTCGATCTGCATGATTCAATAAAGTATTAATGCTGCTATTATCTTGAGGATATATTGTGACTCCAATACTAGCAGAGACAAGTATATCTTTAGAATCAAAAACCATAGGAGTAGTTACAGCTTCCATAATTCTTTCTAAGATCAGTTCTACTTCTTCAATATGAGATAAGTCCTTGAGTACAATCACAAATTCGTCTCCACTAACACGAGCAATTACATCCTCTAATCGTAGAAATTTTTGTAAACGTTTGGCAATTCTTACCAATAAATAATCTCCTGCTTTGTATCCAAAATGATCGTTAATTGCTTTAAAATTATCTAAATCAAGATAGCAGATTGCAGCTTTTGTATTACTTCTTTGTGTATGGGCAATAATTTGTTCGAGATGATAAAGTAGTAAACGACGATTAGGTAAACCAGTAAGAGAATCAAAATAAGCTATTTTCTCTAATTCAAAAGCATGAACTTTAGAATCAAAAAATAATTTAACCAATGTAGCTAACATTAAGCTAAAAGATAAACCCCAAAGAAAATTAAAATATAGTCTAGAGGGTTGATTCCATCCAACTATAGGAGTTAAACTTAATATCCAATTAGCATCAGAAATATTCAATACTTGCTCGACAGGATTATTAATAATAGAAACAGAAGAGCTAGCAATAATTTGTTTTTGTTGTGTTTCAGGATGAATACGCCACAGTTGATAAGCTAAACCTCGATCTTCTAATTTTTCTAAATGTATGTCTTTGAGAACTTCAGGAAAATGAATCTTAACTGTGGTGAATCCCCAAAATTCTGGTTTTCTTTGGTCATTTTCTAAAAAAATTGGTAAGTATCCTATAGCATCAGAAAAGTTTTTTCTTGAAGTAAAAGATACTGTTAAAGTAAGTTGCTCTTTATATTTGGCAATAGCAGCTTCTTTTGTTTGATGTAAATCCTCTAGTTGATTGTAATTAATCGCAACGTCATTATTTTCCAAAGTAATTATTTCTTCAACTACACCACCTGGTAATAGTGCCAAAGCATCAGCCCCAGGATACAACGGCAATAAATCTTGAGCAACAGTTTTAAAATTAGGAATTATCCCTTGATACTCATGAACCAAAGCTGAAAGAGCATAGGTTACAGACAAGGTGCTTTCCACACTACGCTGAATATTATTAGCGTAGTCATAAGCGATATTAGAAATACGAGAACGTTCTGTAGTAATTCTATATTGTTCCCATCGCCACACAACAACTGTCGTACTTAACAATGAAATCAGAAAAACTAAAATAGCAGCCTGGAATGATGAAAAGCGATTTAACTGCACGCTACGAATATTTATGTGGAGAAATTGCCTCAGACGAGTAAACACGACCTTGCCTTTACTTTATTATTTGTAATTTAAACTCTCTACACATATATTGCCCAAAATTTTCTCAGAAATTAACAATAAATTAAATACTTATCCGTAAAAACTTTGACTATTGGCAATTTAATCGAATAGAATACAGTATTTTTAGCTAATTTTGCTGAGTAATTACTTTCTTATAGTTTTAATAAGAATCACTCACTTTATCAGCGATCGCAGATAGTCTAGAAGTAAGAGAGCATTAGGGAAAAGGGTTCATCATGGCAATCGCAACAATCAATCCTGCTACAGGAGAAACTTTAGCCACTTTCACCGCATTAACTCAAGAAGAAATTGCAGCTAAACTGGCTTTAGCCGAAACTACTTACCAAAAATACCGCGACACTAGCTTTGAGCAACGAAGCCAATGGCTGAATAATGCAGCAGCGATTTTAGAAAGAGAGCAACACCAATTTGCCCAGATTATGACCTTAGAGATGGGTAAACCCTATCAAAGCGCGATCGCAGAAGTTCAGAAATGCGCCCTTGTTTGTCGTTTTTATGCAGAAAAAGCACCTGAATTCTTAGCAGATAAAATAATTGATAGTGATGCGACTAAAAGCTACATTGCCTATCAACCCCTAGGAGTTATTTTAGCAGTAATGCCCTGGAATTTTCCCTTTTGGCAAGTATTTCGCTTTGCAGCACCCGCGTTAATGGCAGGAAATGTGGGGATTTTGAAACACGCTTCTAATGTCCCCCAATGCGCCTTAGCTATCGAAAAAATCATCCAAGAAGCAGGTTTTCCTCCTGGTGCATTTCAAACCCTGTTAATCAGTGCTAGTCAAGTAGCAGCCATCGTTGAAGACGACCGAGTTAAAGCAGCTACCCTCACAGGAAGTGAACCCGCAGGAGCTAGTTTAGCAGCCACCGCAGGCAAAAATCTCAAAAAAACTGTCCTCGAACTAGGAGGAAGTGACCCCTTTATTGTGCTAGAAAGTGCCAACATAGAAGAAGCAGTTAGCACAGCAGTCAAAGCTAGGATGCTTAATAATGGTCAATCCTGTATTGCAGCCAAAAGATTTATTGTTATTGATAGTATAGGCGATCGCTTTGAAGAATTACTAACCACTAAATTTAAAGCTCTCAAAATAGGCGATCCGATGGCAGAAGACACAGATATTGGCCCTTTAGCCACAGCCACAATTTGTGAAGAATTAGACCAACAAGTACAAAAAGCAGTTCAACAAGGCGCAAAAGTATTACTGGGAGGAAAATCTCTAACAGAAAATCCTGGTAACTATTATCTGCCCACTATTTTGACTGAGATTAATCCGCAATCTCCCACTGCTCAAGAAGAATTTTTTGGTCCTGTAGCCATGCTATTTAGAGTACCAGATCTCGAAACAGCGATCGCTTTAGCCAATAACATTCCTTTTGGTTTAGGTGCTAGTGCTTGGACAAACGACCCCACCAAACAACAACGCCTAATTACAGAAATTGCAGCAGGAGCAGTATTTATTAATGGTATGGTCAAATCAGATCCTCGCCTACCCTTTGGAGGTATTAAACGCTCTGGTTATGGTAGAGAATTAGGAGAGCTAGGGATTAAAGAATTCGTCAATATCAAAACAGTCTGGATTAAATAAATAAATACCTTAATACGATTAATTAAGAAGAATTTTTATGAACTATAGATAGATCGCCTCTATTTGATAGAGTAGATACCATCGATAAAAGGCTAAACTCGTCAAACTTTAGTGTTCCCTTACTGAGGTTTCTCAGTCTGATCGCTGATAGAACAATTTGTTTTTTCTACTATTTGGCGCTCATTGTAGAAAAAGCTCCGTTATCTAATGACCGCATTTCGCCGTCACTTGTAAAGCAAAGTTCATAAACCCACCTAGTTTGGGTTTAATTCTAGTAACAAGTTATACAAGATGTTTAAACTCGTGAGAAAATTGTCCTGGATAGACTTCTAGTTTGATGCCACTTCTTAAATTTAAAATTGACAAAATGAGATTAACCATGAGATATCGCACCGTAATTAGTTTTTTCCTCGCATTGTGCTTAGGATTTTTAACTGCTTGTAGTAGTAGTTCCACTGATGTCGATAAGAGAGATCTTACTTATGATGACATTCTGAATACTGGTATTGCCAACTCCTGTTTAGATATTCCTGAAATCAGCCGTGGCTCTATTAACATAGATCCAGATACCAAATATGTTATTAAAGACTTGTGTCTTGAGCCTAAACAATACTTTGTTAAAGAAGAACCTGTAAATAAACGTCAAAAAGCAGAATTTATTGAGGGTAAATTATTAACCAGATACACTTCTAGTTTGGAGCAAATTCGTGGTGAAGTTGTACCTAGCGAAGATGGAACTCTAACTTTTACTGAGACTGATGGAATTGACTTCCAAGCAGTTACAGTATTACTTCCTGGTGGCGAAGAAGTACCCTTCCTCTTCACTCTCAAGAATTTAGTAGCTAGTACCCAACCTGGTCAAACTTCTATCAATGCATCTACTGACTTTGAAGGAGAATTTCGTGTTCCTTCCTATCGCGGACAAGTATTCCTCGATCCTAAAGGTCGTAGTGTTGCTAGTGGTTATGATAACGCAGTAGCTTTACCTGCTAGAGCAGATGATACTGACTTCAGTCGTGCTAACGTCAAAGAATTTGTGGCTCGCAATGGTCACATGGCATTAAATGTCACCAAAGTAGACCCTGACACTGGAGAAATTGCAGGAGTATTTGAAAGTGAACAGCCCTCTGCTACTGACTTAGGTGCAGAAGAGCCAGAAGAAGTCAAAGTTCGTGGCATTTTCTACGCCAGAGTAGAACCTGCGGTATAAAGACTTAAACTTATTCAGTTATTAGTTGTAACAACTAAATTTCTATTGGGGCAATTAGCCCCATTTTTTATGCCTTAAAATACTGAGTAAACTGTAATTTCTTTCAGCAAGGATATCATCCAATGAATTAATGAAATTGGTGAATTATAAAATTACTACTAAGGTCTTAATATCGATCAGTATTTCTACTCAAGCTTTAAAAAACATAAGTATAGGAGAGGTTTTATTAATACAAACTTAATAATAAAAGAATAGTATAAATGCTGTTGTCTCTACAAGAGAGTAAATAATAAGCTGTATTTAGTGAAAGCAAAAAACATTTTCTCAAAAATACTTTTTAAAAAATATTTAAATTTATTAATTCACTAAAATTTGCTCTTGAATAGAAGGATCTTAAACATGGCATCTTGCATTGCTAAAGATATTAAAATAAATAGCCTACATTTGTTCCAGCAATATCAGAAAAAGCCTAACACTCGCTTACGGAATCAGATTGTAGAATTGAATTTTGGTTTGGTCAAAAGAGAAGCTAATCACTGGCTTAATCAATGCAACGAAACCTATGACGATTTACTTCAAGTAGGTTCTTTAGGCTTAATTAGAGCAATTGAACGCTTTAATGTCGAAAAAGGAAGTGCTTTTAGTTCTTTTGCTATTCCCTACATCAGAGGCGAAATTCAGCACTATTTACGAGATAAAAGCTGTACCTTACGTATTCCTAGACGATGGCTCGAATTAAGACAGCAATCAGTTTCTTTTATTAGAAAATTTCGCACTGACAATAACCGCCAACCCACAGAATTAGAAATTGCTCAACATCTTCAAGTTTCGCTGAAAGAATGGCAAGACATTAAGCTAGCCTACCAAAATAGAAGACCCCTCAGCTTGGATGTTTCCGTTAATAACGATAACGAGAGCCAAACTAGCCTTTGCGATTTAGTTGCCGATCCTAAACATCGTAGCTTCCAACTAGCTAGAGAAGATCGTTTCCGTCTACAGCAAGCTTTAGGTCAACTAGAAGAGCGAACTCGCAACGTGTTAGAGTTTGTTTTCCTTCAGGACTTAACTCAAAAAGAAACTGCTCAACGATTGGGTATTAGCGTAGTTACCGTATCTCGTCAGCTTAAAAAAGGCTTAAATGTTTTACAAGAGTCGATGGGTAAAGAGGAAGGCTAACAGTAAACTTGTTTTGCAAATAAGTGTTAATACATAACACATCTAGTTATAAGGGTGAACACCTGCTGTTCATCCCTATCTTTTTTTTATAGCGCGAGCGAGAAAACCGCATTCCCCGAAGGAAAACATAGACAAAGTAGGACAGACTTCCATAGTGTAAGGGTTGTGAGCCGATAGTTTTTTGCCTTTGCGGACAAAATTCCCCCAAAATTCAGTACTTTAATACTGTTTTTTAGCTCTAAAATAGGGGAATTTTGTCCAAGTCTGTCCTACTTTGTACTAGTTTATTGGACCCCTTGTGGGTGGGGTAATTGACACCTTATTAAACATCTTCTCTAGACCAATAACTATTGACCGTAATCGTTCATTCCCCCCCCTAAAAAACCAGAAATCGAAGTCAAATAATTCTCAGAACAGCGAATTGATGTATGCTATGAATTATGGCTGGATTAGATAAAGATGACTTGGCACAGATGAATGAAGACTACTTCAAGTCTCTCAATCAAGAGAG
>NZ_LR214050.1 GCF_900659865.1 Hyella patelloides LEGE 07179 | reverse complement strand
GGAATTTTGGGGTGGGTACTTGGAGACCATAGTGCTGAAACATTCCAACCGTTGTGGAAAATAGTTGAACAATGGCAATGCTACTTCTATGTAACGGATGGGTGGAAGGTTTATCCAGGTTTTATTCGGTGATGGAGATCAAATCATCTGTAAAACCTATATGACAAGAGTTGAGGGCGAAAACACAAGATTAAGACATTATCTAGCACGCTTAAAGAGAAAAACTCTTTGCTATTCTAAATCTGAAGTAATGCTGAAACACTCAATTCGATTACTGATTCATTATCTGAAATTTTGGGATGTTCCAGTGCCTTGTGTCGAAAATAATTTTCTGACTTAGCGTTCGCATTATTCAGGCTTTCATACCCTAATTTACCAACGCCCTTTTTTTTGGGAGGGAGGTTTTTGTTACCGAACTCTTTCAGGCTACTGTAACTCGTAGGTTTATTCCCGTTTTGGGGGCATCGGGAAGCGGAAAATCTTCTGTTGTTTTAGCAGGATTAGTCCCTCAACTACAAGAGAAAGGTAATTGGTTATTTACCCATTTTCGTCCTGGTACAGAGCCTTTTTTAGCACTGGCGCAAGCACTCGTTCCGCTTTATCAACCCAATCTCGATGCAACCGAACAAATATCTCAGCAACGTAAGTTAGCTGAATACTTTCAAGATGGTTCTGTTCTTTTACAAGATATTTTTGCTCGAATCGAGCGTAACTATCCTAATAGGCAAGTGCTATTGATTGCCGATCAATTTGAGGAACTATATACTCTATGCCCTAATGAAACAATCCGCCGTCAATTTTTAGATTTATTATTAGATAGCTTTGGTGCTAACCCGCAACAACTGAGATTTCTTCCTACCTTAGTCACCACAATGCGGGCTGATTTTTTGGGTAAGGCTTTGGCATATCGTCCCTTTGCCGATATTTTGCGGAATTCAGATATCAAGCTCGGAGCAATGAACCAAGAGGAACTATCGCAAGTAATTACAAAACCTGCTGCTACTGTGGGCGTTAGCTTTGAATCTGGATTAGCAGAGCGCATTTTAACCGATGTGGAAAACGAACCAGGTAATTTAGCTTTACTAGAATTTGCTTTAACTGAGTTGTGGCGAGAAAGAATAGGCGATAAATTGACCCATCAAGCCTACGAAAAAATCGGTCTGGTAAAAGGTGCATTAGCCAAATATGCCGAAGAACAATACCAACAGTTAAGCAAAGCAGAACAAAAACAAGCCCAACAAATTTTCGTGCAATTAGTAAGCTTGGGCGAAGAAAACAACGACACCAGAAGAAGAGTAGAGCGCAACCAACTAGGAAAAGCCAATTGGCAATTAGTCACTCGCAAACGCGGTTTAGCCGATAGCCGTTTGGTGGTGACAAGTCTTGCCGAAAGCAAAGAAAGAGAAACCCTAGAGATAGTTCACGAAGCTTTAATCGGTAATTGGCAAAGATTGCGTCAGTGGATAGATACGAGTCGCGAGCAACTAAAACAACAGCATAGGCTTGAGGATGAAGCGAAACAGTGGCAAGATTCGGGATACAAAATTGATTATTTGTTATCTAAGAAGCGATTAAAAGAAGCGAAAGAATTTCAACAAGAGCAAAAAGAACGGTATCCTCTATCAGAGCTAGCTCACAGCTTTATAAAAAAAAGGTAACTCCCTAGGTAGGTAGTTCAGGAAAAGACAGGAGGCTTACCAGATAAAGCTTGTATGATGACTTTCAGCAGATTGAGATTCTGTTTTCTGGCAGTGGACAGAAAAGAACGTATCTTGGCAAAGTCTAGAGCATTGTCCCCAGAACGAAAGCAACCAGAAATTTTCTGTTTACACTTCATCATCCGTAAATCACGTTCGGCTTGATTATTTGTAAAAGGGACATCAGGTTCAAAGAGAAAGCGCAATACATCTGAGGCGTAATCCGATAGACGGAGTAGCAGATTATGACCCACCCGCCGTTTGACCCGTCCCCGATTACTTTTACGAGTTAAAGGAGGTTGAGATTCATGAAAATTTAATCCTCTCTGGAGAATTGACTGATAAAGTTGAGTTAGTCGAATCAAGATGGGTTTGGGAATAGTTTCAGGGTAACGATGTCGATACTTATTGGCTAGAGTCAAAAGTTTTCTCATGGAGAAAGCCCAAGATTCTTGCTCAATTTCGGCTAAAGCTTTAAGTTCTCTCAAATGATGGGCATTACACAAACCGTGACTCACATTTTCAAGCTGAAAATAGGACTTCCAATGATCGTGAATTACTCTTCCTGTAATCCCTTCTAATGGTTCGAGGTCTTTGCGTTTGACTGCTGGTCGATACCAGGTTGCCGTTTCTGTGGAGACCACATGTAACCATTGTGTCTTGCCACAGATGCGGAATCCTGTCTCATCCAGATGCTTGACTGGGGCAGCTTTGACTGAAATTGCTAATTTTTCTACCACAGGAGACATGATTTGAGCTAGAGATTTGCTGGTATTGGCAATGGTTCCAGTACTGATTCGACAACCATACAAATCTTCGATTGCTTCACTTAATCTGTCTTCGGGAATAAAATGCTGATGTTGAAGATAGGTTGATACGGCTTTAATTCTTACTCCGTATTGGACTGGTGCTTTGACTGCTTCAGTCAAACATCCTTCTAGTTTCTCTTCACATCTAGGGCATCGTTTAATTTCTACTTGATGTTCTGTTATTTCCATTCGCGGTTCTGGGATGTCAAATACCTGTCTTTTGATTACTGATACTACTTTTTCCCTACTCACATCACATCCGCACCCCCAACAAGAATCTGGTGCTAAATGCTTGACCAACCTGTCTGGTTCTGAAACTTGTTCTAATGTTTGACCTCTATGACCTTTTTGTCCTCCTGTTTTTCGCCCACTCTTCCCTCGAAGACTTTTGGTTCGATGAGGTTTCTTGTTCAGTCCATCAGAAGATGGGGGTTGGGAGCTATTGTCACTATTTAAGCCCAAACGTCTCTCAAGCTCTGCTATTCTTTCCCGCAGTGCTTGATTTTCTTTTTCTAAGGCAATTATTTTCTGTTCTTGTTCTTCCCTGCTCATAGAAAAAACATTATCATTATTTTTGCCATTCTTTTATAACAACCTGGGGAGTTACAAAAAAAGTATTAAGCAACAAAGAAAAGAGAGAATCAAAGCTTGGGGATTATTTGCGATCATTCCCTTGATTGGGACGGTTGTTGGCGGATCTTTTATATTTACGGAGACGCAGTTAAATGCTGATAAAAGATTAATTCGAGATTGTCCAAAGGAAAAAGAAGATTGCCCTGGCAGAATTGAAGCTTTGGAAAGGTTAGCTAAGGCTAAAAGGAATCTAAATGATTTCAATCTTAGTGGTGCCAATCTTGGTTTTGCCAAGCTTAGTGGTGCCGATCTTATTAATGCCAATCTTAGTGGTGCCGATCTTATTAGTGCCGATCTTAATATTACCAGTCTTATGCTTGCCGATCTTAGTAATGCCAGGCTTAATTTTGCCGATCTTAGTAATGCCAGGCTTAATTTTGCCGATCTTAGTAATGCCAGGCTTAATTTTGCCGATCTTAGTGTTGCCGATCTTAATTTTGCCGATCTTAGTAATGCCAATCTTATTAATGCTAGGCTTCCTTACGCTAACCTTGAGGGAGCTAACCCTAAGGGAGCTAACCTTGAGGGTGCTATCTTAATCGACTCCGAAGGTCTCGACTACTCTCAAATCGAATTAGCTTGCAATTGGGACAAGGCTATTTATAAAGGTCACTACGATGAAGAAGAGGAAAAATGGATAGTCGACCGCGAAGCCAACGATCGATACATAAAGCAACTCAAACAAGATAAAGATTCCGAACCAAAAGAACCAGTTGATTGTAGTAAGTGGGAAGATAGATAAGTCATAAATTGAAAGATTATTGAAGCTTTTCTAATACAAATAATTCACTATTAACTCAATTATTTCAGTCGAGCAAGTAAAAAACAGCTACTCAGCGATAGTTGCGATCGCACTTTTAACGATCGCAACTACATAAAAGCGATCGCAATTTTCAAAAATTAAACTTTTAAAGTGCGGAGGAGAACAACTATTATGACTAATCAACAAGATTCAGATATGCTCGATGAATACGATTTCAGCCAAGGCATACGAGGTAAATATACTCAGAGGTATAGCGAAGGGAGCAACATTGTTAAGTTAGATGATGATGTGGCTGAAATATTTCCCGATGAAAGATCGGTCAATGATGCATTGCGAGCTTTAGCTAAAATTATTCGTTCTCATCAACATTCAGCCTAACCCGACGATTGTAAATAATTCAGTTTAACAAGGGGAAAACAGCTACCTTGATTTTCAAGCGATCTCTATTGAAAACACAAAACTTTCAAATTGCGATCAACTCTTAGAGTTGATGAGTAGTTATCAGGCGATTGCTTTTTCAACAACAGAACTCTGGCAATGCGATCGCCGATAAGTTTCAGAATAAGATTAAAGCCAATTGCCAAATATAGCTAATTGAGAGTTTTTAC
The DNA here is from genome assembly GCF_900659865.1 of Hyella patelloides LEGE 07179. Taxonomy (GTDB): domain Bacteria; phylum Cyanobacteriota; class Cyanobacteriia; order Cyanobacteriales; family Xenococcaceae; genus Hyella; species Hyella patelloides. The sequence goes on along the minus strand of NZ_LR214050.1, from coordinate 4,662 downwards.
CCCTGTGTAATTAAGAATTTTGCTATCAGCCGTTAACAAAAAACAATCATAAACTTTGGCAGTAGCGACCACAATTTGCGGTGCGACCCCGCGCCGACGTAAGGCGCAAGGGAACGCGCACCAAGACGGTCTGCTGGATCGTTATGAAATCCAGGTAGTTGAGTAGATTCAACTACTATAGGAACAGTTAATTCTAATAATTGTACTCCTGGATAAGCTAAAGCTGTTCTTAACCACTCGTCAACTGGGATAGATAAAACTAACCTATTTTTCTCAACTAATTTAGCCACTTCCCAACAAGAAATGATACTAATACCCAACCCTTGAGATTGATAATCTTGTATCCATTTTTTGTATTGCTCGATCAATCTTGGACTATCATTAACCCACCAGAGCCAAATATGAGTATCAAGAACAATCACTTTAATGCTTCCCAATCATCAAAAGAGGTAGCAGATTCAAAAGGATATTCATAACTAATAACTGTTCCCTTTAGCGGATAAGAGCCAGGTGCAGTTTGAGATGAATTACGTTCCAAAATAATTACTTCTACTTCATCACCTTTTTTGAAGGGTAAATTTTGTAGTGACAGCTTGCCGTTTTCGGTCAGAGCAGTTTTTATACGGTGTGCATTCATCGTGTAGGAGAGAGATTAAGTTACTTAATCTTATTGTACTAATGGGTGAAGCTCAATTAACAATGTTGGGCAACTGTGCTGTTTGGAACTTACTAATTTCACAACAAAACCCGCAAACTGTGATCGCAAAAGATTACCATAATAAAACAAATAGATTATTTGTTCTGCCTTTTTTTCACTCTTTAAGAACCATTAACCACTGTTTAATCTATCACTTTAGTTGTAGATAAATATACTTAATAGGTCAGCGAAAGTTACAGACTATTTACCTCTTTCGTTAAAGACTAAAAACATCCTCATAAATATCTGCCATTATAAAAGTCAGTCCCACTGAATATAAAGCTAAATCATCATCTTTATCCAAGGTTTGTACTGTCCAATTACCTTTATTATCCTTACGATAAATTTCTACTTTGATTTCATCTTGAGAAACCAAAACGTATTCTTGCAAGCTATCAATAGTTTGATAATTAATTCGTTTCTCTCTTTTATCTGTAGTTTCAGTGGAATTTGAAAGAACTTCTACAATCAAATTAGGATTGGTTTTAAAGTATTTTTTATTGTCATTTGGATCGCAGGTAACTAATAAATCGGGATAATAGAATATATCTGCTTGTTGTGCCTTAACTTTTACTTTCATGTCAGAAACAAAAGTACGACAGGAACTTCCTCGTAAATGAGGACGTAATATAGCAACAAGATTCGTGACTATCAGATTATGTGCCTCGCTAGCACCAGCCATAGCAAAGATTTGTCCCGCTACGTATTCATGACGCACTTCGGCATCTTGCTCTGATTTAAGGTATTCTTCAACGGTAATCAGGTTTAAGGGCGATCGCATGGTTTTATTTTTTCTCTAAGATTTACTCTTTCTTCTATTGTCCTACAAGCCATAAAGCGCAGCGACGCAATCGTCTATTTCTTTTTCCCATGCTTCACAGTCAACACCTTTAGCATCAAAGCATTTTTAGACTAATTTAGATATTGCTTCTTTTTCTGAGTTGGAAGCATTAGGAATGGGAATGTTAACGGCTCTTCTGGAATTCCCGTGGTAGACGCTACAGATAGTGTAGTTGTCAAGAGTATGACTACTTTGAGAGGATGAAGATATCAAATTAACTGTGGTGAGCATGATGGATAACTCGATTCAGATTCCTCTAGATTTGCCCGATGTTCGGGTATTAGAAGTATCGAAAACGGAAGAGGGATCTTGGCTGATTCGAGTTGAGAGTACTCTTCAGGGTACTTCATGTCGTAAGTGCGCAGCAATTCTCATTTTGAGAAGAGAAGTATCATAGTTTTCTACGTAAACAAGAGGACTATTGCCAAATTCATCTTTTTTCGTCCCTCGGTTTGCTGGGACTAACCGAGTTACATATATGTTACAGAAAACAGAATATATTGGATGAACCCCAATTCTTATTATCAATCAAAAATTAGGAAACATTGCTCTTACTTTAAAATTTATTGGGTGACTTTTTGAGCTATTCTTTTTTTAGGTTGTTGATTAGCTAGTATCAATAAATTTCTTTTGCTCACCTTCTGATATTAGATAAACAAATAACTCCGACCAATCTTCAAACCATTCGTATTTCACTAATGCCTTAATATCGTTAAAAAATGTTTTTCTTTTCTTTAAGGCTTTTCGAGCTTCTTTATACAGGCTATTGGTTAATTCTAAAACGTTATGAAATAGAAAACTTAGTAGGTTCAAAGAGAGTAGGATTTCTGATAAATTCTCTTGTCCATGTCCGAAATTATGTTCTAAATTATAGCCTTGATTTTTGAGAAGATTATTCCCTTCATTTTCCACTTTCCATCTTGTTCGTCCACTAACTATTATCTTTTCTATTTTCTCATCATTTAATTGATGATTGGTAATAAAAGTATTTCGATAAACGACTTTCTTTTTAGTCGAATCATAGATTTCTACTGAGTACCAATTAACCATTAAACTGGGCTCATTCTCTCTTAATGGAACATTGTTCGCATACTTATAATTGTAATATAAAAGTTTATTTTTTTGATATTTTCTAATTTTACCTTCAACCACTTCTCCGTTTTTTTCTAAAAATTCCAGCCATTCATATAAACTTTTATGAGATGATGGTTTAGCTACAAAAATAAAATTATATCCTTGTTCAAGAGATAATTCACCTATAGATTGTCGAGAATAAAGATCATCTCACAATAAAGTTATTTCCTGACTTTTTTTCCCTCGCTGGATTTCTTAACAACCATCTTTTTATCGCTGCATTCTCACAATCTTGTTTCGTCTTTCCATCTTGTTTTCTAATAAATTCTGGGTCTAGATTGATGACTTGTTTTATCTCAGGAGCTACAATCACTGGTGTCATTACTTATTATCATCAAGTAATGACACCATTTTTATGATGGCGACAAAAGAAGATGAGAGCAATGAATTTTTTTTGATGAATAATATTCCGTTCCATCTAAAGCTAATAAAATTTGATTGTCTAAATACTTAAAATTATTGATTATTTGATTCTCATTTAACCACATCCATACGCTTTCAAAAGCTCCAGAAATTGTTGAGGCTGGAATGGTATCTAATAAGGCTCTTATCTGGTTATCTGAAGGGATTTTTCTCAATCCAAATAAACTTAAAGCGTTATCTTTTCCTCTTCTTTTTTTCATTAACTTTTGATGTTCTAAAAAAGAAGGACATTGCGTAAAAAACACGGAGAAGGCAGCTATCATCAAATCTCGTATCTCATAAGTTGTGTTTAATCCAGTTCTTGAATCTGGCAAATCATTCAATTGAAGGAATAGAAATTGAATTAATTCTGATGGCGAAATGGTGACAGCAAATTCTTCCATTTTTTCCTATCAATTAGATGCAGTAATTACCTTAATTGTAGTATAGAGAGATTCTGTTTTTCGCGACTCAGATAATCTGTACTGAGTATTCTTACTTAATTTATTTCAGGGGGTTCAAAGTTCTCTTAAGCAGCTAGAGAACTTTGGCTTCTCTGTTTTTCAAAATGAGAATTGCTGACATCATCATCGATCGCTTTCATGTGGCACGAGCTTATCGTCGTTGTGCCGATCTAGTGCGACGACAGGAACTGAAATTCCTCAAGCAAAAGTTATCGAAGAAAGAGTATGCTCAGATCAAAGGTGCGATGTGGCCCTTTCGTAAATCTTTGGAACAGCTTACAGATGAAGAATGGGAATTACTCCAACGTCTCTTTACTTACTCTCCTAAATTGAAAGAAGCATATATTCTACGAGAGGAATTGACTCAGAGCTTTGAACGCAAATATAACCCCAAGGGAGCTAAGTGCGCGATTCGTGCTTGGTGTAAACGAGTGCGCCTTCAGGAAATTTCCCAGTTTGACCGAGAGGGGTGCTGGGGTTTCCCCAGCATACCCAATCGAGGTGTTGATAGCTTCTTAAGTACGATTGAAACCTGGCTGGAGCAGATCGCCAACTATTTTGAGGTCTCGCCGTCTGGGGTCTCCCCAGACGCTCGAGTAGACCGTCTGGAGCGACTTACCAGTAGCTTTGTTGAAGGGTTTAACAACCGAGTTAAGGTTCTCAAACGCCGTTGCTATGGCATTTTTGATGTAGATCGTCTTTTTCAACGACTCACACTCGACATTCATGGCTCTGAAATATTTAATACCTGACCCTCCACCATATTTAGTGTTTCCCACGGGAATTCCAGAAGAGCCTGAATAATTTTGGCTCTGGCTCACCAGAGAGCGAGATAAATTTTCTGCATCTATCCATTCTCATGAAGGGCTGCTTCATGAGAATAAGGGGATGATCGCGATCACGCAGTGCCAGGCTCCGCCTGATCGCAGATATCGATTTTTCTCTCATTCTCACTCGATAAGCGTTCATACTCGTTCTTTTTCTTTATTGCATGAACCTATCCCACTAATATGATTTTGGTAATCCACATATGAATAGTTGCCAAAGTCAAAAAACCATCAAAAACAAGAGATTGACGTTCCCAACGAACCACTAAACGTCTATATTTTCTTTGAAACCAAGAG
>NZ_LR214049.1 GCF_900659865.1 Hyella patelloides LEGE 07179 | reverse complement strand
GGGGGCAAAAACATAATCTTTACATATTACATTTTGACGTGCGAAAAGAGAACTTTAGCAAAATTAAAAGCAATAGACGAATTAATTGTTAGTTTAAAGAATCCGAATCCTATTGTCAGACAACAAGCAGCTTGGGCTTTAGGTAATATTATGGATATAAAAGTAGTCCCACCACTTATTAAAGCTCTAGAAGATCGAGATAAAGAAGTTAGAAAGGAAGCTAGAGAATCTTTGATTAAACTGAGTTCCGAATCATCAGAAATAAAATCTATGCTTCCTTTTTAAAATAGTAATAATTAATTACCACTACATTTAACTAATAATTAAAACTCTCCTTTTAGAGCGTCATTACAGCGATCGCATATCGTCGGATCGTCTGCGAAACTACCAACACTTAAAGAATAATTCCAACATCTTTCACACTTCTCTCCATCAGCTTTTACAATAGCAATAGATACGGTATCGGATGTACTCTTATAAGTTTCTTTTTCAATAGCATCCGTATTATCTAGTAAATCGACTTGAGAAGCAAGGAAGAAATACCGCAATTCATCTACAGATTTGGGATTTAAAGAGTCAGTTGGATTAAACTCGCCGAGTTTATTTTTTAATTCGGTATCAGCAAGATAAAGTAACACTTTAGCATCCAAAGAAGAACCGATCGCTTTACTTTGTCTGGCTTCTTCCATTACCTTATTTACTTCGTCTCTTAGGTTACGAATGGTTTCCCATAGTTGGGGCTGTTCGCGAACAGCCCTTACCCGCCACTCTTCTTTGGTTTCTACCCAACCAGATTGAAAAACAGATTTACAACCAGTTTCATAAGGAATAGATTGCCAGATATCTTCTGCCATGTGAGATAATACGGGTGCAATAGATTTCGCTAAATTTTCAATAGCTACAGCTAAAACTGTTTGACAGCTACGACGGCGGAAAGAACCCAAACTACTGATATATAATCTATCTTTAGCAATATCAAGATAGAAGTTCGATAAATCTACCACACAGAAATTCTGCACAGCTTGGAAGAAACGATAAAACTGATAACTTTCGTAAGCATCGGTGATATCTGCAAACACTTCCGTGATGCGATGCAGCATATACTTATCTAATTCGGGTAAATCTGCATAAGCTACCGCATCTTTACTGGGATCGAAATCATGTAAGTTACCCAGTAAGAAACGGGAAGTATTGCGAATCTTACGATAGATATCCGCTAGTTGTTTAACAATACTATTCCCAATACGAACATCAGAAGAATAATCTACTGAAGACACCCATAATCGAAGCACATCAGCACCATAAGGAGGTTCTTGCTTTTTATTCTTACCACCTTCGATGATAACTTTAGGGTCAACACCATTACCTAAAGACTTACTCATCTTTCGTCCATTTGCATCCACTACATAGCCGTGAGTGAGGACAGTTTTATAGGGTGCGGTATCATTAACAGCCACACTGGTAAGCAAACTAGATTGAAACCATCCCCGATGTTGATCGCTACCTTCGAGATACATATCTACAGGATATTTTAAACCTCTAGCTTTAGCTACAGAAGCCCAAGACGAACCAGAATCAAACCAGACATCCATGGTATCTGTACCCTTGCGATAGGTTTTCCCATTATTACGATACTGTTCGGGTAATAACTCTTCTACTGGTAATTCCCACCAAGCATCAGAACCTTTTTCAGCAATAATAGCTTTAACGTGGTTGATAGTTTCCTCTGTTAATAAAGCTTCGTTGGTTGACTCATCATAGAAGACAGGAATCGGTACACCCCAACTACGTTGACGGGAGATACACCAATCACTTCTATCTTTCACCATAGGAGTAATACGGTTTTCTCCTATTGTGGGTATCCAAGTAACAGATTTAATTGCTTCTAAAGCGTTATCTCTAAAACCTTCTACCGATGCAAACCATTGTTCAGTCGCACGGAAGATAGTAGGCTTTTTAGTACGCCAATCATAAGGATATTTATGGGCGTATTCTTCGTGTTTTAGTAACGAACCTGCTTCTTGCAGTGCATCGATGATAGCCTGATTACCCGCACTAACTTTCTCGTTACCTTTTGCAACTACTTGTAACCCTGCAAACTTACCAGCTTCTTCGGTAAACTTACCCCCGTCATCTACAGGAGAAAGAATCGGCAAATCATATTTTTGTCCCGTGATATAGTCTTCTTGTCCATGTCCTGGCGCAGTATGAACTAAACCCGTACCAGATTCGGTAGTAATATAATCACCACCGATTACTACTTTACTTTCGCGATCGAATAAAGGATGACGATAAGTAATCCCTTCTAAGGTTTTTCCTGTAACTGTGGTTTTAATAGTTAATTCTGCTTCCAGGGTTGTAGATAATTGTTCTACCAAATCCTTCGCCACAATTAAATATTGTAGAGACGAATGACCATTCGCCCTTACCACCACATATTCCAAATCCCCATTAACTGCTACTGCCAAATTACCAGGAATAGTCCAAGGTGTTGTCGTCCAGATAGCTACGTTTAATTTAGGTAAATACTCTTCTAACTCTTTTGCACCTTCACCCAAACTTACTACAGGAAAAGCTACATAGATACTAGGGGAAGTATGACCTTCAGGATATTCTAACTCTGCTTCTGCCAACGCAGTACGAGATGAAGGACTCCAGTGAACTGGTTTCAACCCACGATAAATATAGCCCTTTAATGCCATCTCACCAAATACGGCAATTTGGGCTGCTTCATATTCGGGAGTGAGAGTTAAATAAGGATGTTCCCAGTCTCCCCAAACACCATAACGTTTAAAGCCTTCACACTGTTCTTGTTTGGCTTTTAAGGCAAATTCTTGGGCTTTCTGGCGCAGCTTGAGAGGAGTTAAACCTTGTCTCTCCTTAGACTTCATTTTCTGCAATACTTTCAATTCAATAGGAAGTCCATGACAATCCCAACCAGGAATATAATCAGTTTTGTGTCCCTGTAGTAGCTTATATTTGTTGATAATATCCTTGAGAATTTTATTCAAAGCATGACCCATATGTAGCGAACCATTAGCGTATGGTGGGCCATCGTGGAGAATAAAGGATTCTTTAGGATTATTCTGTGACAGTTGCTCGTATATCTGATTTTCTGCCCAAAATTGCTGTAATTCTGGCTCGCGCTTCACTGCATTGGCACGCATACTAAAATCAGTCTGGGGTAGATTTACGGTTTCTTTGTAGCTTTTTGCTTCTGTCACGGTTTCAACGATCTAGCTAAGGGTTTTTTGATGTATCTGTATATTATTACTTGTCAGTGGGGTTTGGGATAATGGCTTTTTTTATCTCACGCAGAGACGCAAAGGCGCAAAGAAAGATACGCAAAGGGTTTGATTGTGATGAATCAAAACTAACTACTACATAACTTCAAAATATGAGAAATTCTCAAAAAGGGATTTCTATAACTTTCTATCAGATTTTACTTATAAAATAATTAAAAATGTTGTTGCCATTCTACATTTTCTATTTTTAGTAAATCTTCCTGGCTGGGTTTACCTTCACTATAGCCATTTTCAAGACTCCAACAACCATTTAGCGGTCCTTGCTGTATATCTTTAAACCACGAAACAGCATTATCAACATAAATTTGTTTGATATTCAAACTATTGTTTATCTCGCTTTTGCTAGGGGTGTTATCTTGTTCTTCAATTAAAAATTTTATATTTTTTACGAATTTTAATATAGTTATTATAGTTTTAACATTTAATTTTATGTTCTTATTTAATGAATAACCTTTATACCATTTTTTAGCAGAGAGAATACCAGTGAATGAATATCCAGAAAATATAATAATCGAAAGAGGTCCCCCCATTGCTGCTGCAAGATATAACCACGAAGCAGAAAGAAATATATTACTAGCGGTTTCTTTTGTTCTGAAGGATTTAATGCCCACATATTCTTCTAACTGCAAGATATAACCACGAAGCAGAAAGAAATATATTACTAGCGGTTTCTTTGTTCTGAAGGATTTAATGCCCACATATTCTTCTGATTTTTGATTAAGGTAAATACTAGAAAACAACATTAAATCAGAAATTATCTCTAATGATAATTCATATCCTTTTAGAAACCATTGTATAGCTAACTCTTGTTCATTCAAGCAAAGCCAACATATTGCGATGTAAAATGCAATTATAGCTTGATTATTTTTTTTCTCAGCTTTACCAAGTGCATTAATCAAACAATTTTTTGCTTGCTTGATTGAATCATCTATTAAATCGTAATTGTTTGTTACTTGCGATGCCGTTTCAAGATGAGTCATCGCCGATCTGTATTCACTCTCTGCGAAATTTTCTAAAATTTTTTGTACGTTATCATTAGAATTATTTATCTTAAAAACAAAATCTAAAATTTCTTTGCAATATTGATAATGATCTCCATCAGTACTATTTATTATCAGCATTGACACTAATAATTTAGCTAAATCCGCTTCCATAATTAAAATATCAAAGAATGCCTCACAGTTTTATATTGTTCAGACTTTAAAGCCCGCTAAGCCTACAACTGCTTAGTCAACCACTAAGATAACATCAAAAATATTTTTTGGACTTTGAAAGTAAAATACTGAATTTAAAATTACACCATCAAAAAGCGATCGCGTTATTAACAATTTAATCGTACTTTTGTTAATCTGAGAATAATTTTAAATATGGGTTTAATATGCGCTATAAAGTAAAACTCAAACAAAATGAGGAAGGATATGCAATTTGGTGTCCTGGTTTACCTGGATGTTGGTCGCGGGGAGAGACAGAAGAAGAAGCTTTGGAAAATATTAAAGATGCGATTACTACTTATTTAGAAACAGTTGAAGAACTGAATAAATAATATCTGTTTTTAAATTAAAATAAATGCGATCGCACTAATCGATCAATAATCATACTCATGATATGATAATAGTGATTACTAAATAAATTACTATATATGTCCGATCGCGTAACCATAACCCTAGATAAAGAAGCCTATGAGTTTCTAGAGTCCAAAGCTAATGGGAATCGTAGTGCTTATATTAATAGTATTCTCAAAGCAGAAAAACAAAGAATTATTGCCGAAAAAATATTACGGGCTAATCAAGAAGAAGCTGAAGAATCTTATCAAGAAGAGTTGGCTGATTGGGACATTACGTTGAGTGATGGGTTACAGTAATGTCTTACAAGCAATTGGAAATAAGATGGGTCGATCTAGAGCCAACTAGAGGTGCGGAAACCCAGAAAAAAAGACCTTGTGTTATCATTCAATCTGATGTTGTAAATCGTGGTTCGAGAACAGTTATTGTTGCGCCAATTTTACCTGGACATAAGAATTGGTTGTTTGCTGTAAATATTATTCCCACTAAAGATAATGGTTTGGATAAGGAGAGACATATTAATCTCAAACAATTAAGAGTAGTAGATGTTTCTAGGATACAAAATCTTCAAGGAGTTTTAGAACAACATTATTTAGAATCTATTCATAAAGCTTTAAAAATTGTTTTTGGCTTTTAAAAAAGACAATCTCCAATTTAAGTGATAGGAGAAGAATGTAGATGACTTAAAAACTACCAGATAAAGTTATTGAGGTTATTGTTAAAGCTTTACAAGAAGGTAATTTAAATTCAAAAGTAGGCTCGTTTGTGCGATTTAGCTGCTTTGGATGCTATTCCATCGGAAATCTTACCTTATTTAAAATTACATCATCAAAAAGCGATCGCTTGCATATTTTAGAATATTTTGTAAGTTATTCTGTGACAGTTGCTCGTATATCTGATTTTCTGCCTAAAATTGCTGCAATTCTGGCTCTCGCTTCACGGCATTGGCACGCATATTAAAATCAGTCTGGGATAGGTTTATGGTAACCTTTGTAGCTTTTTGCTTCTATCACTGTTTCAACGATTCTAGCTAAGGGTTTTTGATGTATCTGTATATTATCACTTGTTCGTGGTGTTGGTTAACAGTTTTGATTTTATCTCTTTTGTGGAAGCGCAGAATCGCAAAGTATACTCGAAAAGATTTGGATTGTTTGGTTTCGAGATTTACGTAATGAACAGAATATTTCGCAATTAGTTAGTAAAAAAAATCGCCTAAAGTGGTGAAGGTTGACACGGAGAATAGTGAATAAAATGAAAATTAATTTTCACTCAAATCCAATAAAGTTTTTTAATTCAACTACAATATTATCCAATATTTGAGAATTATTTGATTGCTTTAATTCCCAGTTACTTATACGAAATACTTGCCATCCTTCTGAGCTAAGTTTTCTATCTTCTTTTAATCTTTTTGAATAAGATTCTTCACTAGCAAACCAATATTTCTCATTCTTTATACCATAATGACTAATGTCATCAATCAAAATTGCAAATCTTTTATTATTCCAAAATGCGACAAAATCTATTCGATATAAATCATCTGGATAAAGAGAAGAATTAGAACGCAAATTTTTTTTAGATAAAGAATGCCACTGAATCCATGCTTGAGGAATTAAAACAGGTATATCTCTATCAGCCATTCTAAGTTTTTTGGCGTAAGCTATAAAAAAATCTCTTTCATACTTAGTTTGATTCATATTAGCTAACGCTTTTCTAAAATTACTGTCTGTTACAGAATTAAATCCATTAGCTTCAGCAAATTTACCATAACTAAAATCAGGATATACATCCTTTTTTATAATGCTAGTTTCCCCAGTTAACTCAAAGCTTAGTGTTTGCTTACCATTTTTAGCTTTAATACAAAAATTAGGCTTATTTTTTCCATAAGGTAATCCTGCGGGAAATTGATAAATGAATAAATCTGGAATAAAATCATTATTTATGTAATGACCATTACTAACTTTAAATCCACATTCTTTACAAACATTCCTTATATATTGCTTGGTTTCTTCTCTAATATCAGAAAGTAATAAGATAATTTCTATAACTTTTAAAAACTTTTGAACTGTTTCTTGGTTATTCCAATCTAGCGAGGAGTAGTAGTTGTCAACTAAACCTCTTCTTGTGGGATTATCATCAGTTTCAGGGAAACCAGCTTGCTTAAAAATTTGCTCTATTTGCCACTTAGATAAATACGCACATAGATTAGTGATTTCAATTTTGAGAGCGTTAAGTCCAATTTTAAGTATTTCTTGGTGTTTCGACATATAAACAATTCATTTCATCTCAATTAGTAAGGTGGGCAATGCCCACTCTACATAATAAATATTAGAAGAAAAAAGCGATCGCAATACTCTATAATACTTAATTAATAATCAAGATAATCGCTATAGTTGAAACCATCAGATACCAAGCCTAAATTCGCCAACATTACGATACATCTCTTTAGGGTAATGTTGCATCTTGTAACAATCTGTTTATCTTAGGGTCGATTATGACGCAAATTAGTGGGTGAATGTTTATTTATTTAGGAGTCCGTTAACCATGCCTATATCGGAAACTCAAATCTTTGTTGCTTTGTTAATTGCTTTAATTCCTGGTATTTTGGCTTTCCGCCTTTCCACCGAACTGTATAAGTAAAAACAATTTCAGCGAAATTTTTAAATAGATAAAAGAGCGAGATTTTAGATTGGCAATCTTTTAAAAAGTTGCTAGTCTAGGGTTTCGTTCCTTTGGATGAGGCGTTGCTGACTATGAAATCCCAAAACAAGCATTTTACTAAAAAAGCTTCTCATTTACCCCGTTCTCAGGTGAGAAAGTCACGACAGCATTTTCGTAATTATAGTGAAACAGAAATGATCGCTGAAACTAGTTTCAAATTATTTCTGAGTTTATTGATTAGTCTAGTAGCCTTAATTTCTCTCTCCAGACTGATTCCCTATCATTTTGCTCAGTCAGCAAAACTTAAAGAACTGCGCGCTCAAGTTCAAGAAACAGAACATCGAGTTGATATTAAACGTCAAGAACTACAGAAAAATTTTGATTCTTGGCAAATTGAAAACTTAATGGAAGAACAAAGTCCCCGTATTGCCAAAAATCGGATTCGCGTCTTCTGGCGTAATAACGACCAAAAAGAATAAGTTATCAACGCTTTTTAACTGCTTATGCTTACGGTAGACTCTAATTGGCTTGATTTACTTAATGGGATTGAGTAAATCATCTAACCAACCTTGAACCTTGGATTGATAACTTTGAAGATCGCCTTGATTGGATAATAGTTGTAGAGCCGTCTGATAATCGGCAACTGCGCAATTCCAGTCTCCTCTAAGATGATAAGTACGTCCTCGTTCACCATGGATTCTCTCTTGAAGACTATTTCCCACAATTAAAGCAATATCAAAATTTTCTAATGCTAAATCGAAAAAATCCAAATCGCGAAAAGTAATCCCTTGGTTAATCCAAGCGCGAAGATTAGTAGGATTGAGATCTAAAGCTTCGTCATAATCAGAAACTGCAGCTATCAAATTACCTTGAGCAGCATGACAATTGGCGCGATTATTGTAAGCACTATCTAACTTGGGATTAATTTCCAAGGCGTGAGTCAAGTCATCGAGAGCTTCAGATAGTTGATTATTGCGAAAGTACATTAACCCTCGATTATTGTAGTTGATAGCACTATTGGGGTAACGAGAAATTAATTCATTAATTAGAGAAATTGCTACTGCATAATTACCTTGGTTAACAGTCTTTTCAATGTAAGAATGTATTTGATTTTCTGATGAAACAATAAGTGTTTCAGAATCAAATTGCTGAGATTCGGCAATTCTTGTCTCTTTCGAGTTTTTGTTCCAGGGACAAAATGGTAATTGTTGATTGGTTTGGTCGCAAAAGTTAGTCTGCATTGCATCAATTAGACCTTTTTCTAAGAGCTACTTGAATAAAGTTAGAAAAATCTCCGTCGTCTTTTGATGCTTGTCCTTGTTAAGGTCGGAAACCTCTGTGGGGTTTTGCACCGTTTTTCAGGCGTAGCTTTCTAACTATGTCACTTCGTCGATCTACTACTTAACAGGTAATTTAAGCAGTTGAGATCTAAGTTTTATAAGTTTGACACTAAATCAACCAAATATTCGGCTGAATATGCCAGTTTATAAATCTCATGTAAAGTCACAGATTATCTCGATCCCGCTTGACGAGCGCGGGGATGGGGGGACTTCAACAAACCACAGTTAACTGTGAGAGACAAAACATAAAACCAGAAAAGTGAGGGGTCGTCTGGGCGGGTCTCCCGCCCAGCTTGTGAACCCCGTCCCCCCT
>NZ_LR214048.1:6762-9213 GCF_900659865.1 Hyella patelloides LEGE 07179 | reverse complement strand
TTTTTTTTTCTAGGACTTAAAAATGATAAGATACCATAGGTCTTATTCCCAACTAATAATCTTACGCCTAAATAGCCACTGATAGGAATGCGATAAGCAATTAAAGTTTGATTAGAAGATGATAAATGATGGCTATCTATTTTTGCAAAATATTGTAAAGTAACTGGTTCAAAATCATCAAGAGTAAATTGAAATAATCTGAGACTACGATCTTCTGAATCTGCACTAATTTCCCACAATTGATCTTTTTCTAGAAAGCAAGTATCCGCGTTTTTTTGATAAATAGTCGCTATTTTTAGGAATTTTCCTTGCAGTTTACCTAAAAAACCAATTTCCAAATCAAACAAATCACAGCCAATTTGCAGTAAAGATTGAATCCTGGTTTCCAAACTCAAATTTGATACGGTAATAACTTCTTTTAATAGAAGATCGCTATATGATTGGATTACGGCTTTTTCTTTTTCTTCCGTAATATTTTTCATGAAAATTCTGATTTTTTGTTCTGTGGCAAGATACTGTATGGACTGCGCAAAAAATTGGCTTTGAAACTTAATTTCTCGCGAAAGGTGAGTTACTTTTTCTTCTTGAACTAGGTCTGGTAAGCCCGAAATCACAGAATGTTCTACATCTAATGTTTTTAATTTGGGAAATACCTTCATCGCCACAGGATTACAATAAGTAATTGAACCTGCTAAATCAATTTCAATTATAGGATAAGGCATTAATTCGGGAAAAGAAGCTAAACTTATTAAAGTTTGGCGATCTACTTGAGCAATGTTTTTCATCGAATAGGGTACAGCGAAAGAAGCTAAAATTGACTTTTTAACTACCTTTGAATTGTTTTCTATTTCACAAAATTCGGTAAATTCTCGATCTAGTAAATTGAATAAAGTGTAGTAAGTAACTTTGACTGTATTGCCAAATTCGATAAAATCACCATGTCGCAAAACATGATGATCGCATTTATTTCCATTTATTAATAAACCATTAGTGCTTTTGATTCCTTTGAGACTGCCATCAATAATACTGAAGGGAGCGAGTTTGTCGCTAGGAGTTGTAGCGCGAGTAATTGTAGCGTGCTGACGAGATACAGATGAACCGTAGAGAACGATCGCATTTTCAGGTGAGCGACCCAGAGAATATGTATCCTCTGTCAAAGGAATGACTCGTTTACCCCGTCGATCCTTAATAACTATCAAATGGCGAATTTTCTGACGTTCTTGAGCGATCATTAATCTTGTCTATATTTTGTGCAACCCCCTATATCCGTTGTAGTCTGAATTTTGCTTCTTGACTAGAGAGAAATGGCGCAAATTACACGCTTTTTTTACTAGTTTTTTCCAATGTAGGTGTTGGTCGAAGAAAAATTGTTAGTTGAGATCGCTTTTCGGGAACTCTAGAGATATAACTTTTAACTCTTTAGCTCCATATTTCTCAGATCTAAATTTTCTAAATTTATAGTTCAATCTCACTGATAACTCATGTCGTTTACGATTAAGCACGGACTTTTTAGAGCCAATATTACAGATTATCACGCAATTTTGGGTGTTTCCTTGGATTCCGATCCCAAGAAAATTCGTCTTAAGTATCTTCGCACAGCACAAAAATTACATCCCGATACTTGTAGAGCTAATTCAGAGGGGAAAAAACTTGCTAGTCAGCTACTATCAAGATTAGTAAACCCCGCTTACGAACAGTTATCGAATAAGACTCAGTTTGCAGAACATCAGCTAGTACTAACCCAAATTGGCAAACGTTACGCGGAAAAAAGCGCTCGCATGACGATTGCTAGTGAACCAGCAAAAAAGCTACTGCAAGCTGAAAAAAATCTGGCTCAAGTATATCATCAAGTACTTAAAGAATTAACTGCCAATCAATACCAGGAAATCGAGCAAGTATTAATAAAAACGGCCGTTATTAGTGAGCTTAACTTAGTTTATTTAATGCTGACCCACAAGCAAGGGATTAATCGAGAAGAAAAAGTTCTTAAACAACAATTATCTCAACCAACAAATTCTTCCCAAAAAGCACCAGCTAGACCACCTATGCAACCAACCTCGACCGTAACGAATAATCAACCTTCTCAATCTGAAGAACCCACTCCTGAATCAAGAGCAGCTTCCTATTTGCGTCGAGCTAAAGAATACATGGCAAAAGGAAATTATAATGATGCAGTTTCTGAACTGCGAGATGCTTTAAAAATCAATCCCAATAGTAGTACTGGTCATGCATTGATGGGAAAAGCTTATCTCTACCAAAATCAACTGACTATGGCAAAGGTTCATATTAATAAGGCGCATAAAGCTAATCCAAAAGACCCTGTAGCAATTGAGAGTAAAGAGCTATTAGAGAAACTGAGCAAAAGACAAAAGAGAAAATCAGCTTCATCCTCACCCAAAAGTTCTGATAAGAAGAAATCTAGTGATAGTGGCTTCTTTAGTGGTTTTTTTG
>NZ_LR214048.1:0-6201 GCF_900659865.1 Hyella patelloides LEGE 07179 | reverse complement strand
TTATTATTAGCTCAATGTTTACAGGGTTTAGGTGTTCCTAATTGGCAAATTTTATTGGGAGAAGCCGAGTTAACGCGATCGCTTTTAGCTATTTTTCCCTCAGATGTTGCAGAGCAAGTGAGGTATTGTCTGGCTAATTTAGACCGTATTACGTTAGAAAAATTAGATTTAGAGCCTAAGCTACAGGAAAGAGCCTTATTTCTCTTTGATTTGCGGGGAAAACCTGAAAAAGTTCTGGAAAAAGTTACCAGTTTAGATTTAGAACCCTCGGCAAAAGCGATCGTTAATAATCTCAAATCTCTGATTGAATTAGTCAATCAAAGTTCTCCAATTCCCGTCTCGATTACCCTCGATCTCAGTTTGATACAAACCTTGGATTACTATACGGGAATCGTGTTTGAAGCTATTAGTTTCAACGATCATCAGTCTTACACCTTGGGTCGAGGAGGACGCTATGACCAATTACTTAAGTTATACGATCCTCAAAGTAAAACATCACCTGGTATTGGTTTTGCCCTTAATATCGAAGACCTTCACGCTTTGTTGCTGACTACCAAACAGTTACCCCAACAACTTCCTGCTAGCGATTGGTTAGTAATTCCCGTGAGTGAAGAAGCCAGGGTTGCAGCAGCCAAATACGCTGATAGTTTACGCCAATCTCAACCAGATATGAGAGTAGAATTGGCTTTAGGCGATCGCTCTAAAGAAACAGTAAGGGAATACGCCCTCAATTGTCGCATTAAAAATCTAGCTTGGATTGCAGCAGATGAGACAGTTACAGAGGAAATATTAAACAGTAAGTAGCAAGGTTATTTCTCACTTCTAACTCCTAACTCCTCTTTCCTCAACACACCATCGATTAAAGAACAGACTGTTTCTGTATGTTCTAGCATGGCAAAATGTCCACAGTTTTCGATTTCCCAAATATTGCTTCCATTGCAACCGAACAGGGAATGAAAACTAGCCAGATGATGAACGTATTTTGGCTCCATAACGCTATCTTCTAGTCCTGCGATGAAATACGCAGGCTGTGATAAACGAGATACCAAATGGGGTAAATAATGAACTTCTTCTTTTGTCGTCGATTCCAACAAAGAGCCTAAAGCAGCTTGTTCATCAGCCCTTAAGAAATCTTGTAGTCTTTGACGACCCCAGTTAAGAGCTAGAGGACGAGATACCATCATGCGAGAAAAAATAAAATTTAACCCAGGAACATAACCTAACCAGGGAGGACGAAATTTAACTAACCTTTGACCAGCATTGCGAAACTTTTCAAATTCTTCTTTGAGGTAAATTCCTCCACCAGCATTAACGCATACTACTCCCGCAACGATTTGGGGACAAAGTTCTGCTGTCCATAAAGCGATACTACCTCCCAGAGAATGACCTATTAACCAAGCTTGTTTAATCTCTAACTCCTGTAATAATAAGCAGAGGTCATTGGCGTAAGCAGCAAGACGATAATCATCCCAATCTGATTTTTTTGTGATGGTGGAATCACCAAATCCTCGAAGGTCGTAACTTAAACATTGATAATCTAACTCCAGTAATTTAATTAGAGGTTGCCAATAGTGATGACTGAGAAGCCAGCCATGAATAAAAACCAATACAGGTAGTTTTGGGTTGGCAACAGGGGGTGTCAACTCATAGGTATGGAGTGTCCCCATAATGTTTATTGATGGCATACCTGATATTTTATCACTTGAAAAGATCGCCGAGTTAACCTTCAGTTTTGAATTAGCTTGCTAGAATTGGCAAGAATTATTTTGCGCACTAAAAATTGGAATTTATCAATGTTCTTCATAAATTTAATTAATCGATACCGTTACTTGATAGTAACGACGATCGTTACTTTAGTTTTAGTGGTTTTTGTTCCTTCTGCCACTGCTAAATTGTTTGATGGTCCAGTAGATCTATTACCTGTTGCAGAAAGAGTTGCTCTTAGAGAGGGAAAAGTGACGCTTGCTGGAGAACAAGGTGAATATGTCTGCCGTATTTTAGTAACAAGTAATCTTGATAGTGCCTGGCAAGTATTGACTGACTACGATAATTTTGCCGAATTTCTTCCAGGAGTCGCTCAAAGTGAGTTAATTGAGAATAATGGCGATCGCAAAATAATAGAACAAATTAACCAAGTTAAAACTCTGATCTTTAGTACTCAAGCTAGAATTCGTCTTGCAATCACAGAATCTTATCCTCAGCAAATCGCTTTTAATTTTGTAGATGGAGATTTGAATGCTCTTGATGGTACTTGGCTATTAGAAGCAGTGTCTCCTTATCCTAGTGCGCCACCCGACCGAGTTTTAATTACCCATCGAGTTAATGTTGAACCTAATGGTATGCCTGGTAAAAGTATTTTTTTCAGCATTTATGAAAGTACTTTGGAAAAAACTTTAGCTGCAATTAAAGACGAAGTGGAATTGCGTTATCAAGACATCCTCTTAGTTAACTAGAAAATTCGGTCGAAGCCAGCTTGAGCAAACTAAAAAATCGAGAGTGAGGATTTTGAGCTAGGATACTGCGATCGCCAAATTCGACGATTTCTCCTCGATCTAAAATCAAAATTTGGTCGGCTCGTTGTATAGTTTTGAGGCGGTGGGCAATCACGATCGCAGTACGGTGTTTAATTAGTCTGTCAATGGCACGTTCGATTAACATTTCCGTTGTCGGATCGAGACGAGAGGAAGCTTCATCCAAAATTACTAAACCTGGATTTTTGAGAAACACACGGGCAAAAGCTAGGAGTTGAGCTTGTCCAGCAGAAAGTCCACTACTATCAGAATTGAGGATTGTATCTAAGCCTTGATTCAGCGATGAGCCGAAGGCTCCGCTACGCGAACGCAACCAGTCCGTAAGTCCCAATAATTCTAACGTTGATAAAATCTCTCTATCGCTAATAGTAGAATTAAAAAAGGTTAGATTATCGCGAATGCTGGCTTGAAAAAGCTGCACATCTTGAGTCACTATTCCCACTCGTTGACGCAATTCTGATATAGGAATTTGGTCGATTGCCACATCCCCTAAGCAAATTAATCCTCGCCGAACATCATAAAACCGAAGAAGAAGGCGGGCGAGAGTGGTTTTACCACTACCAGTATGTCCCAGCAGTCCCAATGTTTGACCAGGGGTCAGGTTGAAAGAAATATTTTGCAATGTACATTGTCCTTGATTATCTGTCTTCTGTCCTTTGTCAAGGGACTTCTCATAACTAAACCAGACGTTCTCAAAGATGACTGAAAGTGCTGTTGAGGGGAGAGAAATTTTTCCTCGATCTTCCAGGCACGATCGCATTTGGAATAGTTCTTGGATGCGATAAATACTGGCTTCTACTTGCTGAAGTTGTTCGAGTTCCTCACGAATACGCTCTATAGGTTGGCTAAGTAGATTGGTGTAGTAAAAGATTAAATAGGCAGTGCCAATGGTAATCGCTTGACGATTCCAGAGGTAGGCAGCAAGGGCAAGGGCGATCGCATTACCAATGGTGAAAAGTCCCACGCTACCCGTCCAAAGTAAGGTACTAGCAAAACGAGCCTGATGATAAATGGGCAACCAACTCTGTAAGGTTTGGTAAAATCTTCGCATTACATAATTAACAGCACCATTGGCACGAAGGTCTTCTCGTCCTACAATCTGCTCGCCAATAAAGCCAAAAAACTCTGCACTCTTTTGACGATAGCGAGTCCAAGGTATAACAGCAAATCTTTGCACTCTTAATAAGATTAGCAGGGCAAAACAGGAAAAGAGAGACAAACTTAAACCAGCCCGCCAATCTTTAATGAAGAGAATAATTAAGATACCTAGTAATAAAATTCCGTTACCTAAAACATGAATGACGAGTTGTGAGAAAAAGCGAGAAAGAGCAACTACATCACCATCGATGCGTTCGACCCATTCTCCTGGGGTGCGTGATTTGTGATGGACAAGATCCAGCTTTAAACAGTGTTCGGCTAAGTCAACACAGAGAGCATTGGTTGCTGTCCACGCCACAGTTTCACTTAGATAGGTAGTCAAAATTGTCAGAATTTGATTCAGCACTGCTACGCCGATAAATACTGAGGCAATAGTAATTAACGTTTTAGTCGTTCCACCTTCTGTAACCGTATCGATGAAATATCCCAACAGTTGCGGATTGAGAATTTGCAAGGCAATGCTGCTGAAAAGAGCGATCGCTAATTTAATCACCCGTCCTTGCTGCGGTTTTAAATAATCCGATAGAAGATTGGAATATTGCTTAAGCGGAATTCCCATGAGTTCATTAGTTAACAAAGGTACAGGGAACTTATTGACAGAGAACCAAAAAGATAATTGGTGAGATCAATTTTGTCTACGTACTTAACGAGTGTATCGAAAAGCTCAACTGAATTTGACTCCTAGACGGAGTTTTTTGACTCTTAAACGGAACGATTCATGGTTTTTCTCCCAGTATTCCAGTTATGATGCAGACAACAACTAAATACAGATGTGCCTAAGAAAATAAGAGAATTAAAAGCAATGCTTCTCAAAGCAGGTTTTAAATTGATGCCGAAAAGAGGTAAAGGCAGCCATGCAATATATCAATATCCTGGGACTACAATTAGAGTAAACCTACCTGGAAAAGACGGATCGGATGCTAAATCATATTCCGAAAAGCAAGTGAAACAAGCTATACAGAGAGCTAAGAATGAATTATAAGTATCAAATTACTATTGCCTGGAGTCCAGAAGACGAATGTTATTTAGCTTATCTTCCTGATTTTGCCAATGAAGTTATGCAGCCTGTTACTCATGGAGAAACTTATCAAGAAGCTCTCCAACTTGGTTTGGAAGTAATGGACGAACTAATTTTGCATTTACAAGCTGAAGGAAAACCATTACCAATTGCTAAATTAGTTTTAGCTTAATCTGATTTATCTGAATTGCACCTCTACTTCGTTTCTTTTACCAAATACTTAAACAAGTCGTCGAGGACTGCATTAGCTGCGATCGCTCCAGTGCCGATCCAGTAATCTCCTACTTCATAGACTTTTCCCTGTTCGACAGCATTTAGTTTTGCCCACAAAGGATCGGTTTTAAGAGACGTTAGCACCTCTTGAATTTTGTCATCCCAGCTACCGACAGCAACAAATACAACATCGCCATCTGCTTTATCGATAACTTCTTCGGAGATACTATATTGAATCGTATCACCTGTTAATTTTTTAGTTTCTTCAAGATTCAAATCTTGTGAAGGCGGGCGAGATAAACCTGCATCTTCTAAAACCGTGCCGATAAATCCTGCCTTGGTGTAAAGATTAATTTGAGTAGGATAGATCCGCACGATGGATACTTCAGTCTCGTTGCTGTCGGTCATTTTTTGTTGAAACTCTTTTGCCCGTTTGTAGTAATCAGCCATGACTCGCTCTACCTCTTCGGATTTACCTAAAACTTTTCCCACAAAGGCAAAATCTTCTTTCCATTCTCCACTATGTTCAAAATCTACAAAAACCGTAGGGGCAATTTGACTGAGTTGAGAATAGGGTGCAGTTGAGATTGAAAGTCCTAAAATTAGATCGGGTTTAAGTGAGAGAACTTTTTCTAGATTTATTGCGTCAACATCACCGAGATCCTCAATACCTTCAGTGGATACAGGTGGCATAACATACTCAAGAGGACTACCTACAGGTTTGTTGTCTAATGCTATGGTAGTCTCTAACATTTGTGGGTCTAAAACCACAATGCGCTGCGGATCGAAAGGTACACAGGTTTCACCCATCGCGTGTTGAATTACCCGACAGTTTTCTGTCAAGGCAGGATCGGGTTTAGTTGGCGTGTTGTTATTACAGGCAGCGATCGCAATTACGACTACAATACCTAATAAAAACCAAGAAATTAAGCGATAAAGTCTTCTGAACAATGAAGTTAACCCCAACAAATTAAAATTCTACGGCAATCGTGCCTAAGATAGTAAACGGCGCACCAGGATTAACAGACGATCGCGAATCAAAGTTAGTTGAAGCAAAGTATTCAATATCGAATAAGTTTTCAATATTCAATTGGGTACGCCAGTTATCGCGTTTATAAAATAAGGCTGCATCGGTACGAAAATAACCAGGTAGATCGAAGGTATTATCTAAATCTCCTGGGCGATCGCTTAATGCCAAAAATCCCAAACCAAATCCCAAGCCTTCGAGATTACCTTTTTGAATTTCATAAGTAGGGTTTGCTGAAAAAGTAAGCGAAAAAA
>NZ_LR214047.1 GCF_900659865.1 Hyella patelloides LEGE 07179 | reverse complement strand
TGGCTACTCTTTTTTTTGGGCAACAGAACCGAGTTTTCTCCCATATTGCAAACAATTAAATTTTTAATTTTTGTAACAAATTGCGTAAGAGTCTATTAGAGGACTGAAATTTTACATAGGCAAAAAATCATACTTTTAAATTATTGATTTAGTCAGGCTATGTCACAAAAGGACTTCTTAGACAATAAATATCAAGAAAGCAAAACTGTAGGAAAATATCTGACACCTTTTCAGCGCGAGTTGCTGCAAAAAAGTTGGCAACAAGACCTATCAGACAAACAACGTCAACGAATACAAATAATGCTGTTGGCAGATGAAGGTAAAACTCAAGCTCAAATATGTCAAGAATTAGGATGCTGTCAGGCTACAGCCAGGCACTGGATTACTATGGCACGCATCAACCAAGCACATCACTGGAAATCTAATCCCATTGGTCGCCCTGTGACAGTAAACGAGGAATATCTACAGCGTTTAAAAGAGTTAGTAACTAAAAAACCTCAAGAGGTTAATGTCCCCAATAAAGAATATAAATATCCCTTTAAGCGTTGGACTGCTCAAAAACTTAGCCAGCATCTCAATATAGAATTTGGGATCGAGATAACCCCTCAACATCTGAACCGACTATTAAAAGAAATGGGGTTATCTACTCGACAAAAACCCCCCTTAGAAGAGGAAATAAATCTCTCTAGTAAAGGCATTCAAATTAGCAATTTAGAAAGTTTTTCTCTTGTTGATGCTTCAGAAATCTGGAACTTTAATCCCATAAAAATTAACTGAAATCATGGTTCAAAATAGCTCTAAAATTTCTCGACAACAGATTAATGATGTTTTGGGACATATTTTTTCGGCATCAGAATTTGCTAGCTGTCTTCAACAAATAAAAACAATCAAACCCCAAGTTGGTAAGTTTTGGCAGACTAAGGGGGCTGAAGCAGGAATTTATGTTGTTGTTACGGGAAAAGTACGGCTGATTAATACTACTGGAGAGTTAATTACTAACCTTAAAGCAGGAGAATCATTTGGAGAGACAACCTTTTTCTCCGATAAAGCTTTTGAGCCATATTCGGCAAGAGCTTCTCGTAATTTAGAATTATGTTATCTACCACCTGAATTGTTACTAACATTAGTTCGGCGACACCCTCAAATACAAAAACATCTTTATCAAAAGGCTCGAAAGTTTAATTCTCTTTTAACTAATTCGGAGCGGACTAATCGGGCTGTGGCTCAGATTGTTCCTCAAGCTCAAGTAGTGAAAGTTTTAAGTAATACGGAGCAAAAAAAAGTAAAAAGGGTCAATAAAGCTTATTTTCCCAATCCTAGTTTGAAAATCAGTCATTTTTGGCAAAGAGTTATTCGCCGTTATCCCTTCTACAGTCAACAAAGTGCATCAGATTGTGGTGCAGCTTGTTTGGTCATGATTGGTCGTTATTGGGGTAAAAAATTTAGTGTTAGTCGCCTACGAGACATTGCCAATGTCGATCGCAATGGTGCATCTTTAAAAGGATTAGTCGCAGCAGCCGAAAGTATTGGTTTTACTACTCGCCCAGTTAAAGCCAGCTTGAATAAACTTGCCGAACAAAGTCTACCAGCGATCGCTCATTGGCAAGGAAAACACTATATTGTTGTCTATCAGATAATAAAAGATCGGGTTATTGTCTGCGATCCAGCTATCGGACAACGTAGCCTCTCCCATGACGAATTTCAGGAGGGTTGGACTAACTATACATTGTTGTTGCAACCCACAGCATTACTCAAAGATGCTTCTGAAGCCAGTATTCCTTTCTGGCAATTTTTTGAATTGGTGAAACCCCACGGAATAGTTTTACTGGAAGTATTTATCGCCTCGATCTTAATTCAAGTTTTTGGCTTAATTACTCCTCTGTTTACCCAATTGATTTTAGACAGAGTAGTAGTACAGCAAAGTAATCTAACTTTAACTGCGGTGGGGTTGGGATTGCTGATTTTTGGCTGGTTTCGAGTTGCGATGACTGGGTTACGACAGTATCTACTAGACCATACCGCTAACCGAGTCGATTTAGCTCTCATTATCGGCTTTATCAACCATACTTTGCGATTACCTCTGAGCTTTTTTGAGTCTCGTTATGTGGGTGATATCATTTCTCGCGTTCAAGAAAACAGCAAAATTCAAAGATTTTTGACAGGGGAAGCTTTATCAATCGTCCTCGATTTATTGACAGTGTTCATTTATGTCGGACTAATGTTCTGGTATAGCTGGAAAATGGCACTGTTGACTTTAGTAATTGTGCCACCATTCGTCATTTTGGCATTAGTTGCCACACCATTTTTAAAAAGGATATCCCGCGAGATTTTTGCTGCCCATGCTGAAGAAACAGGATATTTAATTCAATCTTTGACAGGGATTCGCACTATTAAATCGATGGCGGTGGAACAGTCTGTACAGTGGAATTGGGAAGACTTGTTTGGTAAGGCGATTCAAAAGAACTTTTCGGGACAAGTAATTAGTAACAGATTACAGATATTTAGTTCCACTATTGAAACTACTGTCCGCACTGCTTTGCTTTGGTTTGGTGCTTGGTTAGTCATTAGAAACGAACTAACTATCGGACAATTAGTAGCGTTTAATATGCTGCTGAGTAATGTAATTAGTCCTTTTCAACGTTTGATCGTCTTGTGGAATGAATTACAAGAAGTCATTATTGCCATAGAAAGAATTAACGATGTTATCGATACCGATTTAGAAGAAGATTTACAAGATTCTTCCCGCTCCTCTCTGCCACCAATTCAAGGTCAAATTCGGTTCGAGAATCTTACCTTCCGCTATCATCCCGAAAGCGATCGCAATACTTTAGAAAATCTCTCTTTTACAGTGCAGCCAGGACAAACAGTGGCACTGGTAGGGCGCAGTGGTTCGGGCAAAACAACTATTTCTAAACTACTTTTAGGGCTTTATCCCCCCACAGAAGGAAATATCTACATCGATGGCTACGATTTAGCTAATATTTCTAAGCGATCGCTCAGGGAACAGGTGGGAGTAGTGGATCAAGATACTTTTCTCTTTGGTGGCACAATTCGCGAAAACATCAGTGTTTCTCAACCCCATGCAGACTTAGAAATGATTATTGCTGCTGCTCAACAGGCGGGCGCACACGAATTTATCAAAGACTTTCCCCTGGCTTATGAAACTCAAATTGGGGAAGGGGGAGGAATGCTTTCGGGGGGACAAAGACAGCGACTAGCGATCGCTCGCGCTTTACTCGGTAATCCACCTCTACTGATTCTCGATGAAGCTACCAGTAGTCTTGATGCGGAGTCCGAAAGAATTATCCAAAATAATCTCAATCAGATTCTTCACAACCGTACCACTTTGGTAATTGCTCATCGTCTTTCCACTGTCCGTAATGCGGATTTAATTCTGGTATTGGATAGAGGAATTGTAGTGGAAAGTGGCACTCACAAAGAATTGATGGCAAAACGCGGTCACTATTTTTATCTCAATCAGCAACAACTAGCTGTTGTTAGTTAATTGACGAGCGAATGATGACGAATATATTTGAGGCAATTTTAGATTTAAGGAAATAACAAATAACATGGTTGAAGGAAAAATTACAGCTAAACCAAGTAAGATACCTATCTTGCCTGTTAGAAGTCATGATGTTGAGCTAAATATCAGAATTGTGCTGGTAGATGACAATAACTCCATCAGAGAAACACTACAAAATTATTTAGCATCCCAGCCAGATTTTGCCATAGTGGGGAGTGTCGATAATGCTCAGACTGCGATCGAGCAAATAGAATCGTTGAATCCCGATATTGTCTTGATGGATATTGAAATGCCAGAGATGGACGGATTACAAGCTACCAGAGCGATCTCACAACGGTTTAATCAAACTAAAGTAATTGTTCTCAGCAGTCATGACGAAGAACAGTACATAAATCGAGTTCTCAATGTAGGGGCAAAGGGTTATTTACTCAAAACTACTCCACTAGAAGAACTAGCTAACAGTATTAGATTTGTCCATAAAGGATATTTCCAGTTTTCTCCAGGGCTATTAGAGAAACTGAATTCCCCAAAAGCGATCTCGCCAAAGGCGAGGCGCGTTGCGATCGCTATTAGACCTCAATCATCCACTCCAAG
Source organism: Hyella patelloides LEGE 07179 (assembly GCF_900659865.1). Classification (GTDB taxonomy): domain Bacteria; phylum Cyanobacteriota; class Cyanobacteriia; order Cyanobacteriales; family Xenococcaceae; genus Hyella; species Hyella patelloides. The sequence continues at coordinate 5,144 of NZ_LR214047.1, read as the reverse complement.
TAGCTCGGAAATTGTCTTGGCAAGTCCCAGTCAAATCCAACCCCATGATTGGTCATCCCAAACCAAAGAACTTATAGACACCTTACCCAGAGTTTGGACGCGAGGATTGTTGTATTTTCTGGCAATTTTTACAGCGATCGCTCTTCCTTGGGCAATGCTCTCAAAAGTCGATGAAACGGGTACGGCTAGAGGCAGATTAGAACCCAGTGGCAAGACTTTTATTTTAGATGCTCCTGTAGCTGGTACTGTAGCCGAAATTAATGTTCGAGAAGGTGATGTTGTAGAAGCAGGACAAAGCTTATTAGAACTGGAATCTGACCTAGTTGAGGCTGAGCTTCAGCAGTTACAAACCCAATTAGCAGGGCAACAACATCGAATTAATCAGTTAGATCTACTCAAAAAACAGCTATTGCTAACAGTTAACACTCAAGAACAAGAAATTCAGGCACAAAAACTCGAAAAACAAGCTCAGGTAGCACAAGCAAGACAACAACTCCAGTTTTATCAAACATCATACAATTCACAACAAGAGGAAAAATTAGCTCAAGTCAATCAGGCAAAACAAGATGTTGCTTATAGTCAAACTGCTCTAAACTCTGCTCAAGCCAGTTTAGCAAAAGCTCAAAAAGAAATTGAACGTTATCGTCAAGCTTGGCAGCAAGGAATTATTTCTGAAGTTCAAGTAGTGGAACAAGAAGATATCATTGCTGAAAGACAACAGGCTTACGATCGCTCTCAGTCAGAATTACAACAAGCTAAACTTCGCCTAACAGAGCAGCAAAATAGTTATGCCAAAGTGATTCGCCAAGCTGAATCTGATATCGAACAAGCACAACTGCAACTACAAGAACAAGAAAAAAGTTATCAAACTTTGGCTCATACAGGCAAGTTAGCTGTATTGAGAAGTAAAGAACAACTGAAAAACACTGAAGCCGAAATTGCCACAATAACCACAGAAATTAACCAAAGTAAAAGTCAGATTGCCTCGGCTCAGTATCAATTAAAACAGCGAGTCCTTAAAGCACCAGTTAAAGGTACAGTTTTCAATTTACCAATTCAAAAATCAGGAAAGGTAGTTCAGTCAGGAGATGCGATCGCTGAAATTGCTCCCGAAGGTTCATCTTTAATGGTTAGAGCAGAAATGGCAACGGCAGAAAGCGGTTCTTTAACCCCAGGAATGCCCGTCAAACTCAAGTTTGATGCCTATCCATTCCAGGATTATGGAATCGTCACAGGGAAATTAAGTACCATTTCTCCAACTTCCCAAATAACCGATACAGAACAAGGTCAAGTAGCCACCTACAACCTGGACATCACAATCGATCGCGACTGTTTACCTACAGCTAATAAATGTATGGCTTTGCGCCCTGGAGATACGGTGACAGCAGAAGTCATAGTGCGTCAACGTCGGGTAATCGACTTTATTCTCGATCCCTTTAAAAAGTTACAAAAGGGAGGTTTGCAACTGTAAGCAATAATCTTTCAGATCGTTAATTTTCAGACTAATCAGACCATTCACCAATTATTTAATCAAGGAAAATATCATGTCACAAGCTTCCATAAATTCCAGCAAAACTATCACTATTACAGAGCGAGATATCCTACATCAAATCAAATTATCCTGTAAGATTCCTGAAATAGTAGAACAAATTATTACTCGTAAAGTTATCGCCGAAGTAGTGGAAAAGGCAGACATTAAAGTAACTACTGAAGAATTACAAAAAGCTGCCAACCAAATGAGAGCAATGATTAAACTCCAAGATGCTCAAGCTACTTGGGCATGGTTAGAAAAACATGGCCTTTCTCTGGATGATTTTGAAGAAATTGTCCAGATTACTCTACTCTCACAAAAACTAACTACTCATCTGTTCGCCGATAAAGTTGAACCTTATTTTTATGAACATCAATTAGATTATGCTGGTGCAGTTATCTATGAGATTGTTTTAGACGATGAAGATGAAGCGATCGAACTTTTTTATGAAATTCAAGAAGGTGAAATTAGTTTCTTTGAAGCTGCACAGAAATATATTCCCGATATGGAATTACGTCGTAAAGGGGGCTATCAAGGTGAAGTAGATCGCAGTGAGATGTTACCAGAAGTTTCAGCTAAGGTTTTTACGGCTAATGCTCCTACTATACTTAAACCCATTATTACTTCTAAAGGAGTACATTTAATTTTGGTAGAAGAGATTATTAAACCAGAATTAAATAACAAGTTGCGTCAGAAAATTATGTTGGATTTATTTTCTAAATGGCTTAAGCAACAAGTTGAGAAAATTCAAGTTGTTAGCCATATTGAAGCGAATAGTAAAGTAGTAAAGTAGCTTAAATTATTCATAGGTAAGGTGGGATAATACTCCACTTTGCTTATAATTTTGAGGATTTTGTCTATGTTTGAGCTTATCTTTTAAGATAATAATTCAGGACTTACGCACAGACACCTGTCTAAGTTTAGTGGAGTATAAATATCTTCAAACTCAGAATTCAGATAAGCACAATTTAAATCAACTCCTTTACTCTCAAAGTGTTTAATAATATATTTCATACGATCTTTAGGCGATTCATCATTATTTTGATAAGCTTCAAGTAACGCATCAGCAATAAACTCACAGTAGTTTACTTCAGAATCTATAGTATGTTTAAATCTTATTCTAGGGTGAGGACGTTCAGTTAACCCAATACCTGGTGCAAGTAATTTATTGAAAATGGGAATTTCAGGATTAAAATAATGTTTGTTTTCTTTATAAGTTGTTTGTAGAATGGGAGAAATAGCTTTTTTGTACAAACTAGAATCGTATTCATAAGAAAAAACTTGAAGTATTCCAGATGTATACATTCCATAATTTAAGGGGTTATATAATACTTTAAAACGAAACATTACTTTGAGTTTATTCAATTCAGTTGTTAAAGAATTCATAGCAGAAATTGCTGCTTCAGAATTAAAATTAAAGTGAATAAGTATGGTATAAAAATATTTTTTTGTGGGTGGGAAGCCACCCAGATTGTCCCCAATTGCTATATAGTATGATTGGTCGATAAAACTAGATGGAAGTTTAATTGCGACTGGACTGCCAATAGAAGCTGCTTGGAAAGCAGTAGGTAGATGATTTTTTCTCTTAAGTTGTAAAAAACCGTTATCAAATTCAGCTATTAAAGTACCATCTATTTCTTTTTTTACAATGTGAAATGATGGATGTAGCCAAAAACTTCCCTGATTATTTTTATCTAATTTTTCATAAAATTCCCAATCTATTTGCTCGGCATCTATATTTTTGAGAATTGCTTCATTAGTCTGGATGCGATGATTAGATTTATTTATATATAATCCTTTAAAATATATTTGGTGTAATAGTTTGAATAGGTGAAAATTTAAATAATTTAATTGCTGTGTTAAAGGTATTTTTTTTATCTGTATTTTATTGAAATTGGAGTGCAAGTTAACTGATAGTTTTGCATGACTAATTTGAAGATTATCGCGATCAATTTTAATATTATAAACTATATCTTGTAAAGCTTCAGTTGTATTAAACATAGCTATCTTGATTGTGATTGATATATACAATTAAATATTTGGTCAAAGAAAGATCGAACAAAAATTATGATTTCAAATTGATAGAAATTTTTCAGGTTTACACAGTAATTGTGAAGCCATATAAAAATAGATATTTTTCTGCTTTAAGGCTTTATCTGGCTTAAATTTAAAATCTGTTAATAGTTGCTCAATTAAACCCAAACCAGCAAACTTGATAACTCGAATCAAGAAGTCGGGATAATCTTTTAATATTTGATGATTGTTTTCAACATAAGCTTGGATTAGAGTAGTGATAGAAGAGTTGATAACTTTAAATGGTATGTGTGCTAGTTTAATAGATTGTTTGATGTCAATAGTCGAATCGATAAGCATATTATCAAACCAAAGTATAAAATAATTGCTAATAATTTTTCCTAAATCATTGGCGGGATCTCCCCAACTAAATGCATTCCAGTTAGTAATTTTCAAGCAATTTTGATTTAAGTCATTGTTTTCTGAATTTTTTTGACTTTCTTGATACTTTTCTGAAATAAAAATATTTTCAAATCCCAAATTATTGTGTGTTAAACAATAGTAAGGATTTTCTAATTCTAATTCTTTGATTATTTTACTTATAGTGTCGGACTTATGTAAAATTCCGAGAAATCTCCAAGTATGAACTGGCACTTTTTTGAGGCTTTCAGGTTGAAGATAATTTGTCATATACTCAGAATAAGGAATCCCATCATTAATTTTGTTTTGAGTAAAATAATTTATTTTAGTTAGTGAGTCTAAATATCTTTGAGATTCCTTAGTTTCAGAATGTAATTTAGCCAAAACTTTTCCTACTAAAAATACAAGTTTATTACAAATCATTGTATCTTTGCTATAGTGTTTTCTCAAACTAATATAGTTGTCAGTTAGTTTATATATTAATACTGATTTTTGACGATCAAAATGTATTACTTGGGGAATTAAAGATGAAGTATGAGGTAAAAAGTTAGTAGATTCTAAAAAATCATAAATACACCATTCACGCTTGCTTTGATTATTGTCATTAACTTTTTCTGAATCAGTTATTTGCTTAACAAATATTTTACTTTTTGTTTTTAAATAGTCTATCACCCAATGAAATTTATGACTAAGATTAGAGTCAACTTTGATATACTCTAAGTCATCTTTTTTAAATACAGTAGTATCTATCAAATAGTCGTATAAGTTTTGATGATTCAGGTTATTATTCATGAGAAATTTTGTTTTTTCTAGTCCTAAAGTCTTATTTAGATAGGAGATAGTTAAATAGTTACTGTAAAATTCCGATCTAATAGATCGGAATTTTACATATTACATTATTCATGTAATATGTCATGAAATTGTTATTAGCTACTTAATTTTTTAAAACCTGGATCTATAGCAGCAACAGTTCGACAATAATCGCTAACCGTACTCCATTCATCAGCGTCTACAAATCTACACGCACCACTAAACGTACTCCAATCTCCACCTTGGATGAGACCCATGTCATCATTACTTAAGTCATTCATGAAATTTTCGGAATCAGTAAATAAATCATTCCCGTCGAAGTTGATGTCACTAATTTTAATGTCAGCCATTTTATTTTACTCCAAAAAAA
>NZ_LR214046.1 GCF_900659865.1 Hyella patelloides LEGE 07179 | reverse complement strand
CTTTAGGGGTCTTGGGCGGGGCTTACAAGTTCTGCCGTGAAACGACAGAATCAGCCCCTTGGGTTTCCCTCAATGAGCAACTCGTTCAAGACAGGTATGAAACCGATAGTAATACTGTTCGGAGCTTCCAAGCTCTAAGCTCTAAGCTTTAAGCCTCTTGAATATTAATGAAAAAGTAAAATTTTGCGCTTTTCATACCACCATGAGGCTTTGCCCCAACTTGAAAAATATCGCAACATCAATAAGTTAAGATCGCTCTATGACCATAGCCCAGTTTTGCAACTATCTCTCAATGCCAGGTTTAACCAGATTGCTATCTTACCGTAGGGAATGGTTGCAAGGAGATATTGTAGCGGGTTTGACAGTGGCAGCCTATTTAATTCCTCAATGTATGGCTTACGGAGAACTGGCAGGAGTTGAACCTGTTGCGGGATTATGGGCAATTTTACCACCGATGGTTATATATGCAATATTTGGCTCGTCACCACAGCTTTCGATTGGACCTGAATCTAGTACTGCCGTAATGACAGCCGTTGCGATCGCACCTTTGGCAGCAGCTAGAACGGATACCTATATTAGTCTTGCTGCTTTGTTAGCAATTTTTATGGGATTGATTTGTCTTGTGGGCTATTTTGCGCGACTGGGTTTCTTAGCAGATTTACTATCTAAACCAATCTTGATTGGCTATATGACTGGTATTGCTCTGATTATGATTGGGGGACAACTAGGCAAGATGGGCAAGATCGAGATTGAATCAAATGCTTTTTTTTCTCAGGTTAGTGAATTTATCGCTAAGCGACAACTGGCTCACTCACCTACTTTGATTTTAGGAGTTTCAGTTTTAATTTTTTTATTTGCGTTCCAGCATCGCTTCCCTAATTTACCCATCACCTTGATTGCCGTTTTATTATCAACCGTAGCAGTGGCTATCTTTAATCTTGATGAGCATGGTGTAGCTGTAGTAGGGGAAATTCCTGCTGGCTTACCTCATTTTGTAATTCCTCAAGCATCGTTTCAGGATTTGGTTTCTTTAATAGCTTCTGCTGTGGGGATTTCTATTGTGGGCTATTCTGATAATGTGCTGTCGGCTAGAGTTTTTGCCAATCGTAATAACTATAAGATTGATGCCAATCAAGAACTTTTGGCCTTGGGGTTGGCTAACTTTGGTAATGGATTGATGCAGGGTTTCCCTATTAGTAGTAGTGGAAGTCGTACTGTAATTGGTGATTCTGTAGGTAGTAAGAGCCAGTTATTTTCTTTGGTGGCAATGATATCAGTAGTTTTGGTGTTACTTTTCTTTCGCCCTGTGTTAGCACTATTTCCGAAAGCTGCTTTGGGCGCGATTGTTATTTATGCTGCAACTAAATTGATTGAAGTCTCGGAATTTATTAGGTTGTATCGGTTTCGTCGTAGTGAGTTGCTCCTCGCTGCTTTGACCACCATTGCCGTGCTGGTAACTGGTATTTTAGTGGGTGTCGGGATTGCCGTTAGCTTATCGGTAATTGAGTTATTTTCCAGAGTTGCTCGTCCTCATGATGCAGTCTTAGGTCGAGTGCCTAATTTAGCTGGGCTTCATGATATAGATGATTGGCAAGGTGCCAAAACGATTCCTGGTTTGGTAATCTATCGCTATGATGCACCGTTGTGTTTTGCCAATGCTGAAAACTTTAAACAGCGATCGCTCTTAGCTATTGAAGCAGAAATCAATCCCGTTGAATGGTTGATTTTAAACATGGAAGCCAATGTAGAAATAGACATCACTGCTATCGATATGCTGTTTGAATTGAGAGATGAATTAGTAGCCAAAAATATTGTCTTTGCTATGGCGCGAGTTAAACAGGATTTGTATCTCGAACTAGAAAAAGCAGGATTTTTGCAAAATATCCCAGCCGAACATATTTATCCTACCTTACCTACTGCGATCGCAGCTTTTGAACAGCGTCAACTAAATTAAAATTAATGAAGGCGATCTCGAAAATAAAGACGATACAACTGACAACTAGGAACAACTTCATTTCCTTTGAGGGATATTAAACCCAAATTTTCTAGCTGATAGTTCACAAGAGAATCAAGCTGCACGGGGCTATCCGATTTTACTACCTTGCTAAAAGCTTCTGCCAATACAGTATGGTCATACAATGTTTTCAAATAGTGGCGAAGCGTATCGATAAAAATGCTAGTTTCTGTAGCAGCCTCTTCGATCAATGTGTTTAGATTGAGGTGATATTTGGCTAAATGATAAAAAGCCAATCGAGCCAAATAAGGATGACCACCAATCAAGTTACTCAAAACTGCTATCCCATTTTTCTGAAAGTCATTTTGTTGAATCAATTGATGCCTTGAGGCTAAATCTAACATTTGTTCGCGATCGAATGTTGGTAAATTCATTGATAAACCCACATTAAATGAAGATTGCTTAAAATCTACTAGTGGTACATAGCTTTCTGTTGACTGGACAACAATTAAACGTAATTTTTGCCAATGAGATACAACTTGAGCTTCTTCATGCCAAAAAAGCAGCAATGGGATAAATTCTTGAGCCACTTCTCGATGTTTAAAAATAATCTCTAATCGATCTATTGCCAAAATCAAAGGCTTGTCTAACTGACATAACACATAATTTTCTAAATAATTACTACAGCTAACTTTTAGACCCAAATCTTCGTCCCAACAGCTATCTATCAAATTTTTCATTGCTAATTGAGAGCAAATATTAGCGATGAGCCAACGTATTAGCCTACCCGTATTACAAATTATGTTGCTGTCTGCTTGTTGTAAATCAATTTTTACTTGGTAATAATCGGGTTTGACCTCAGCCATAATCCGATTCAATAACGAAGTTTTTCCCATTTTTTGAGGAGCTTTAATGCGGAGTAAAGCCCCTGGTCGATCGATTTCTTCACAACAATCACTTTCTAAAGGATGTCTTTCAATGTAAAAATAAGAATTTGTAGGAACAATACCATCTGGAAGCTCTAAAGAAATATCATCAGATATTTTTTTACTAGATTGTTGTCTTAAAACAGAACGCAAGTTATTTTTTGTCACTTCTTCTTGGCAAATTTGAGAAAGGAGTTGCCAAAGTCGAGAACCTACACCTCTAATATAATTAGCATCGTAATCAGAGTGACGAGCAATTTGCAGATAAGTTTTTCCTTGCCAACATTCACGAAAAACTATTTCTTGTAAAGTACTTAATTTTTCTGGTTGGATTAGTTCTTCAACAAAAGATAATGCTTCTTCAGTTTTCATTTAAATATATTTTTAAATAAAATATTTGTTTTTATTATATAACTTTGGCTAATGCTAATAAATAAGCTCTTTTACACAAAAACAACCATAAATTACTAACAAATATTCACAATACCCAACTTAACGGGACTTAAACAAAAATCGAGCCTCGGACAAAGCCTAAACTAGCTTTATGAGCAGTGAACACATCCCTATTTTTATTCAACCAGTCCTTATAGCCTATAGCAAGAAAGCTAATACCAATTATCAAAAATAGCTAGATAGATAGAAAATTATTTCTAATTGACGAAAAAACACTCAAACTACTATTTACACTAACTCCTGATATGCGAAGCGGTATCCTTTAGGACTCCTGACGGGCGTGACTCCTAGCTTTAAACCTTCGTCTCTTATTACTTTTAATAAATGGTATAATCACGTAGCGATTTTAGATTTAGCTAACTGTTAGGAATGGCGATCGCCTGAAAAAGGCACTTGATGATCGCATTTTAGCCACCAAAATTATGAAATTTTATTATTTCTAGACAAATACGATATAGTTGACTTGATTAACTACTACTCAATAAAATACTTAATTATGTTGAATTGTAGAAAAAATTTATCTGCCATAGTAGTTTCAGCTTTTTCTGCTGCTTGCTTAACTATCGGAATTGTCACTCCCGCTTCAAGTCAGATTTTACCAGAAGTTTGGGGCTCAGTAGGCACGCAAGATGATGATATTAGCTATGCTGGAGGCGTTAAATGGACTGGTTTTGCCTTAGAAGTAGGAACGGGTAAAGAAGGAGCTACTGGAGGCGACTTTTTGGCATTTTTTCCCTTTCCTGCGGTTTCTCCATATATAGGTGTGGGTGCTTATTCTGGAGATGATTTCTTTGCTTATTCTGGAGGACTACACTTTTCTGCTGGTAGAGTAATTATCGGTGGAGGATATCATTCTATTCGAGGAATTAACGGCAAATTAGGTTTTAAATTTTAAGATTGTTAGTCCAGTCCCATCTTCGTCCCAAACTAAGCGAGATAATATAGTTATTGGTTGGTTGTTGAAAGTTTTTGATTAATCATTACCAAGAAATAATCAACCTGTTCTTTTGTTGATAGTTGATAGTTGATAGTCTGGCTCGGTAATTCCTAATATTTTCTTTCTTAAATTCAGGACAACCTCCTTAACAACAACCTGATAATATAAATACATTATTTGTCTTTATATGTTGCTTAGGAAGGAATTATGACCGAACGACCCATCATCCTTGGTATTGTCGGTGACAGTGCTGCGGGAAAGACTACTCTTACAAGAGGATTAGCCCAAGTTTTTGGGAAAGAAAATGTGACTGCTATCTGTACTGATGATTATCACCGCTATGATCGTCAACAGCGAGCAGAAATGGGTATTTCGGCATTACATCCTGATTGCAACTATCTAGATATTATTGAGCAGCATCTCGATTTACTCAGCCAAGGAAAATCCATTTTAAAGCCAATTTATAATCATAGTACGGGTAAATTCGATCCTCCAGAATATATCGAACCTCGTAAGTACGTAATAGTAGAGGGGTTACTGGGTTACTCTACTCGTAAAATGCGAGAAAGCTATGATATTAAAGTATACCTCGCGCCTCCAGAATCTCTGAGATCGTTTTGGAAGATTAAACGGGATACTCGTAAACGGGGTTATACTGACGAACAGGTATTAGAACAATTAAAGAAAAGAGAACCCGATTCTGAAGCTTATATTAGACCACAACGTAAATGGGCGGATGTAATTGTTTCTTTTTATCCTCCCGATAAAGAATCTGAAGCTAATAATTTGTTGCTCAATGTAAAATTAATTTTGCGCCCCACTATTCCTCATCCCAATTTGACTCATATTTTAAACGCAGAGGGGAATCATCTTGGTTCAGCAATTCGTTTGGGCTTAGATAGGGATATGGGTAAGCCAGTGGATATTCTAGCTATTGATGGACACGCTACCGAAGAGCAAGTTCGAGAGTTAGAAAAAACCTTTTGCAATGAAGTCCCATTTTTGGGTCAATTCTGTAGTTTAGATGGTAACAAAGAAATTGGGACGGTTGTGGGGACTACAGGGGAAAGTTTACGGAGTTATCCTTTAGCTCTGACACAACTTCTGGTTGCTTATCATATGTTGAAAGATAGAGTGGGTTAATAGATTAGTAACTTAGTAACTGGGGAGGGAGGGAGTAATCAGTAATCAGTAATATGGATTAAATAAAATACAAAAGTAGGGTGTTGTTAGCGCAGCGTAACGCACCTTCGCAAGCTCAAGAGAAATTGTAAGTTATTAGATTTGCATTCCTAAGTACTACACTATTTATCTGAATCTCTCCCACTACTTCCTTCTTTGCTTGATTACTTTTTACTAAAAACAACTGATAAATTGTTAGCTGGCATTGCAATTACTTGTTTTAGAGCTAAGTTATTAGCCTCAGCTACAGCTATGACATCTTCCAACTGTCGCACACCCCATTGAGAATTTTGATCGCGCAGAGATTTGTCAAAGGCTTCATTACTTGATGATGTGTGTTTTCCTTCTCTTTTGTAAGGACCATACAAATAGAGAATACCATCGGTAGGTAAGATACGCCCTGCTCCTGCCATTAAACCTTCACAGGCTGAGTATGGGGAGATATGAATCATATTAATATTAACGATGGCATTAATGGTAATGTCTGCGGTTTCGATTGACCAATTGTCAGTACTCGCATCTATCTCTAATGGTGAGTGCAAATTATCAGCAGGACACTCTTTACTCCAATCTATAATGCTAGCACGTAATTCCGCATCGCGATCGCTTGGATACCATTGACAGTCTGGAAACCGAGAAGCGAAGAAGACGGCGTGTTCTCCTGTACCGCTAGCAATTTCTAGAATATTACCCTGGGGAGATAGGTATTTTTGCAATACTTCTAAAATGGGTTCGCGATTACGTTGGGTTGCAGGAGCGTATCTTTTGGCATCCATAATAGTTATATTCTCAGTCTTCCTTTGGTGAACAATTCATAACCAGCATAGAAGTTCGTCAGAGATAACACAAATTGCCACCAACTTGTAGGGTAGGGTTTAAAATTGCTCGACTACTGGCAAAAACTAAGATAATCCTGATTAAGAGGCTAAGAATACTCAACATTTTGTTTCTAGGAGGTAACGTAAAAAACAGTAATACTTCTGCGGTTCGGAGCTTCTAAGCTCTAAGCTTAAAAGCAAATCTTTACTGCTTAACAACTAAACGAAATATCTTTTCAGCATTACACATTCAGCAACGCCAAAAATATAATCCTAATAACAATAAGCATCAACCAATCAATCTAGCTAGCATAATCTTTTATTTAATTGATTATTTTTAATAATGTATCTACCTATGGTTGTATATAATTATTATTTTGAGTACGATCTGAAAACTCAAGATCGATGATTAAGCAGCTGCAAAAATAACTGATTTAATATATATTAATAAGTATTAAAAAATAGAAGTATCGCTTGGTATTATTCTTTTGAATCCTTGCCTACAATTTTAAAATGCCAGAACCTTTAGAAAGCAAAGAAGCTCAAATTCAAGTTATTGAAGCTAATTCAGATCGGATAATTGCGATCGCAAAAAAAGGATATACTGAATTTACTGAAAAAGGTACAGTAGTCTTATTAAGACAGTTGGAAGACAATACCAGTAACCTAGAAGATTGGCAAATAACTTACAGACCGATAAGTTTAATTCCCAATGTAATTAGTGATTGGAAAGAAGCTGGTTTACAAGAGTTGATTATTAAATATAATCCCGATGTTTCGATAATTTGTACTTTTTTATATCCTAACGGAGCGCATACAAGTTATCATTTCTCTGCCGAGTAATAGGCAAGCTGTCACGGATTCAATTTACTGTTTGAGATTTAGTAGAAGGAGCAGAGGGAAAGAGAAAGTTTTTATCAATAATAAATATGCAATTATTTATGCCAACAAGCTCAATAGCTAATCGGTTACCAGTTATCATTGATTAATCATTAGTTATTAGCAAATAATCACTAATCACTAACCACTGTAAAGACGCAAAATAAGAAGTTTCTACCCACCAACCACGAACAAATTAGCTACTAAATGTCACCAAAAAAAATAATTATTTGGTATCGTAATGATTTACGGCTACACGATCACGAACCTTTTTATAATGCTATAGGCGAAAAAGCTCAGGTAATTCCTGTTTATTGTTTTGATTTAAGGCAATTTAAAACTACATCTTTTGGTTTTCCTAAAACTGGTAAATATCGCGCTCAATTTTTATTAGAAAGTGTTCGAGATTTACAGAATTCTTTACAACAACTAGATAGTAATTTAGTAGTTCGTCAAGGATTGCCAGAAAATGAAATATTTGCGATCGCTAAAAAATTACAAGTAGATGCAGTTTACTATCATCAAGAAACTACCGCCGAAGAATTAGCAATCGAAAACAAGCTCAAACAAGCATTATCAGAGAATAATATTGCTTGTAAAAGTTTTTGGAGTGCAACCTTATATTTACCAGAAGATTTACCTTGTAAAGTGAATCATATTCCCGAATTATTTACTAATTTTCGTAAACAAGTTGAAAAAAAGTCTGGTATTAAAAAATTATTACCCGCACCAAAAAAAGTATTCTCATTACCTAATATAGAACCAGGAAAAATACCAACTTTACGAGATTTAGGTGTAGAAAAACCTAGTTATGATGATAGAGCAGTTTTAAAATTTGTCGGAGGAGAAACCGCAGCCTTAGAACGTTTAAAACATTATTTTTGGGATACGGACTGTCTACAAAAATATAAAGAAACTCGTAACGGAATGTTAGGCACAGATTACTCCTCTAAATTTTCTGCTTGGTTAGCTCATGGTTGTATTTCTCCCAGATATATTTACGACCAAGTACAAAAATACGAAATAGAAAGAACCAAAAATAACTCTACCTATTGGTTGATATTTGAATTGATTTGGCGTGACTTTTTTCGCTTTATATGTGCCAAACATGGTAATAAAATATTTTATCAATCTGGCTTACAAGGTATCAATATTCCCTGGAAACAAGACTGGAAAAGATTCGATTTATGGCGAGAAGGAAAAACAGGTTATCCTTTAATAGATGCCAATATGCAAGAGCTAGCAGCAACAGGTTTTATGTCCAATCGTGGTCGGCAAAATGTCGGTAGTTTCCTGACTAAAAATTTAGGAATAGATTGGCGTATGGGTGCAGAATGGTTTGAATCGCTATTAATTGATTACGATGTTTGTAGCAATTGGGGTAACTGGAATTACACCGCAGGAGTAGGCAATGATGCTCGTGGTTTCCGTTATTTTAATATACCCAAACAGTCAAAAGATTACGATCGCAAAGGAGATTATGTACGCCATTGGTTGCCAGAATTAAGCTTAATTCCTGGAAATAAAGTACACGAACCTTGGAAACTAAATCAAGAAGAACAAAAACGCTACGGAGTTCGATTAGGTGTGGATTATCCTTGTCCTGTGGTGGACTTTTTTAAGTCAGTTCAAGCCAATGAAGCTATTTATGAAAATGCGGTGTCGAACACAAGCAGATGACAAGCCTATTGTTCAATTATGGGGCAGGATTTGCTGAAAAAGTATTAGATTTCTTACATAAGTCTCTAGATTTATAGTAAGGTTAATTAAAAATTAAACTATGTCTAAATATGCTTGCAGAGCCATCTTATCTTATCGATGTTGTTTCTATTTTCAACTTATTGTCGGCGTTGGTGAATGCATAATGCTGAGACAAGTTTTTACTAATCTATACTGTTATTCAAAATTATTTCAAAGCTTATAGCCTATAGCTTATAGCTTATAGCTAAGAACCGTATTATTTTGGGTGACATTACTGTCTTGAACGAGTTGCTCATTGAGGGAAACCCAAGGGGCTGATTCTGTCGTTTCACGGCAGAACTTGTAAGCCCCGCCCAAGACCCCTAAAGGACTCGGCTTCGCCGTCGCGCACTCGTTCGCTAAATCAGCAACGCCCT
>NZ_LR214045.1 GCF_900659865.1 Hyella patelloides LEGE 07179 | reverse complement strand
CAGGACGAGTTTGAATGATAATATTTTGTCCTGTTTTATAAGTATAAAAATTTTTACTGGGAATTCCTAAAATAAGTAATAACTGAATTAAAAAAGGAATTATGAAATAAGTTATAGGTATTTTTTTTGGAGTAAGAGAACTATTCATAAGTCACCAACAAATAAATGAAGTAAATGGCGTAGAGAACGTTGGTAAAAGCACATTCAACTCTACAAAATATTGATTAACTAAAAATTATTAAACTTGAGATTGAGTTAGATTTTTTTCAAACCAAATACCTGCAAAAATTACACCTAACCCACAAATAAATAACACCACGGCTTTAGTTAAAAGTCCTGTATTATATTCAAACATTCGAGATAATACTTGTAGCGATAATAAAATAATACCACTCCAATAACCCAAGCGTTTTGCTGATTTGAGAGCTTGACGAATTAAAATAAATGCTAGGGAAAATAAAAATAAATTAAATATAATTGTTCCTAAATAGCCTACAGGATTATTGTTAAAGTTCAACCACAATAAAAGACTGCTAGTAGTAATTGCGATCGCCATATAAATACTCTGATTATCTAATCTCCATCTGGTATTATTGTTTCGTCTCTGTCCTAATTTCCACCACCAATAAATAGAGATAATCGTAAAAACTAAAGTATGGATACATAAAATAGAATAATACCAATTACCCTGAAAAGAAGCTTGACTTGTTGGATAATAATCCCACCACCAATTAAAAGAAGCAAGATATAAAAAGATACTGAGATCGCAAACTGCTATTTTTCGACTGAGGCTAGCAAAAGAAATAGGTGTGGAAAAATTTAAAAGCTTTGGTCTATCTTGATAACTCCAGAAAAAAGCTAAAGGAATCAAAAAAGCGATCGCAAATAAAAATCCTCTTAAGGGTTGTATAAAGGTATCAATATCATAAAGAAAATTAATATTAAAAGAGGCAATAGTTAAGCAGCTAGCTAAAAAAAATAACCAAGCAGAACGGCATCTATAAGCTAAAGGAATAAATAAACAACTTACCAATAAAGGAATTAATTGAATAATATGACTAAGCTCTCCCCGAGGGAAAAAACCCATACTGCTAAAATAACCAATACTAATCAAAATAATGGCAACAATTCCTAATGAGGTTAATCCTAAGCCATAAGCCATCAATAAAACACCACAACCCCATACTAGATATAGCTGATACACTGCTCCTGTTTGGTGAAACATTTGGGACATTAAACCAATATTTGCCCCCAAAATAAGTGAGCCTAATAATAGTAATCCTTGTCCTAACCTAGATTGCCAATTTTCTGTAGCTTTTTGCCAAATATAAAATCCTGCAACATTTGTAATTAGAAAAAAACTAATTAAAATAGCTACTTTAATCGATTTTGACCACACCTGCCAATTAGCAGCTACAAAAGTAATAACAGCCAATCCTAATAAAATACAGCCAAAAGTAATTACCACCGCAGTAAAACGATTATTAGAATTAGTGGCTAAATTAGTAAACTGATAACGTTGAGCAAGTGCTTCATAAATGTTTTGATTTATTAAGCCTTCTATGCGCCATTGTTCGGCTTCTTGTTTTAATTCTTGTTTAAATTTGTGAGAAGTCATTGAATCGTACTGAGTTAACAATGATTTATTTTTGTTAAGGGTTATTTGTTAGTTATTGGTAGATATTTTAATCTTAAATACTCGATCTTTAATTATTAATTATAAATGTGCCACAAATAGAAGCGACACATATTAATTGTTGATTATAAGTTTAATAAAATCTAGTCTAGAAAAATCTAAATTTAAAATTTAAAAGTTTTTAGTTATTTAGAGCGATGAGACTGTTCTCAACTTAACGATCTGCGTTGAAATTTAGATATTGAAGTAACAAAAAATATCTCTTAAAATTAGCTCGCTTGCCATTAGCTATAAACTTGAATCGCTTGAGACGGAGGAGTTAACCTCCACGTACGCCCTATTCCACTTAAAGAAGTGGAGGAGTTGAACCCTGGCTATAGGCTTAGAGCTTAAAGCTGTTAGCTAGTTAAAGAAACTCTTAGTTACAGTGATGCTGGGAACGGAGTTACAATTCAACTAATAGTTTATGATTTATTGATAAATGTTCACTGATAAATGCTCAACGATCGATAATATAAACGATCGCAAAAATATTATTACCGATTTAATTAACCGCTATCGCCATCGCGTAGATTTTTTAACAATTCGTTTAGAAGCAGCAGAAAGTACCGATATCTTATTAAGAGGAAAAAAAATTGATACTCTTAGTGAAAGCACTTCTCTTGGTGGACAAGTAAGAGCCTGTTATAAAGGTGGTTGGGGATTTTCGGCTTTTAATGATTTAGCAAGTTTACAAGAGAGAATGGAAGAAGCGATCGCTTGTGCTAGAATTATTGGCGATGATGAGACTATTTTGGCAGAAGTTGCACCCATACAAACAGTGTGTACCATTCCCCTCATAGGAAGTGACCCTCGCAACATCTCTTTAACGGATAAAAAGGCATTGTGCGACCATTATAATGATATTCTGCGTAGTTATAGCGATCGGATTACTACCACGACCGTTAGTTACAGTGATAGCACCCAAAATATTATCATTGCCACCTCAGAAGATACTCTTATCGAGCAATCTTGGTCAGATCTGGAAATGCGTTTTTCTGCTACCGCAAGACAAGAAAACATAGTGCAAACAGGTAGAGAAACCACTGGCTCTCGTAAAGCCTATGAAGACTTAAGCCAACTAGATCGACAAGTAACAGGCGCAGCACAAAGAGCCGTTGATGCGCTAGCTTTACCAGTCATTCCAGGGGGAACATATCCCGTAGTGATTGACCCTATCTTAACTGGTTTATTTGTCCATGAAGCTTTTGGACATCTTTCTGAAGCAGATATGGCTTACGAAAACCCCGACTTATTAGAAACTATGAGTATAGGAAGACGTTTTGGCTCAGAAGAATTACAAATCTATGATGGCGCAGCACCTCATTTAAAAAATTCCCAATTGGAAGAAATTCATCGCGGTAGCTACTACTATGATGATGAAGGAACGCCCGCCACTACTACCCAATTAATTAAAGATGGTGTCCTCGTAGGTAGATTGCACTCTCGCGAAACCGCAGGAAAGCTAGGAGAAAAACCCACTGGTAACGCTCGTTGTCTCAGCTATCACTATCCTCCCATTGTTCGGATGACAAACACTTGGATAGGTAGAGGTAAAACCCCAGTAAAAGAACTTTTTCAAAACATCCCTATAGGAGTGTATGCAAGCAATTGGCTGGGAGGAATGACCAATGGCGAGATGTTCACTTTCAGTGCGGGGGAAGCTTGGATGATTCGCGACGGTAAAATAGCCGAACCCGTAAGAGATGTCACTTTATCAGGAAATGTCTTTAAAACCCTAGCCAATATCGAAGCTATTGGTGATGATTTTTATTGGGATGAATCTGGTGGTTGTGGTAAAGGGGGACAAAGCGGTTTACCTGTAGGTTGCGGAGGTCCCAGTTTGAGAATTAAAGATGTCGTTGTGGGTGGAGAAACTGTTTAAAAGCTAAGTCACATTTTAAATTCATTTACCTCCACTGCCACTGCTACTGTTGAACTTGCTCTTGTCCTATCTCATCTGCTTCTGGAGTCATAAACTATATAGGAATGCTATTTATCTAGAAAAATCGACTGGTAAAGATGAAAAGCTAGATATGAAGAAATCAGCTAAAAATTTAATTTCTTGCTATTCTTTGGCTTCGGTAAAGCTATTTAAATTCGCTCCTCAGAACCAATGATTTTTTCGATTATCAATACTGCTTAATTCTTAAACAAGAAGTATTGGGAGTAATACCAATTCCCAAAAGTAATTGGAGACGCACGTAGAATCCTCATGAAAACTAGGTTTTAACCTCAAATTACCACCAATGTTCACAACGCAGCTAGGATTAAACCTTTGGTTAGCCTTGAGAATTTTGTTCTACAGAAACACTATTTTTTTGAGATACTTCTGGCTGCTCCTTGGTACTTTCTAGTTGAGCATTCATTTTTACAGATTTTTCAATGTTTTGAGCCTCTTTTTTAAACTCAGTCTCAAATTCCTTAGAAGCATCTTGAAAACTGCGAAGCGTTTTTCCTAAACTACGCCCGATCTCTGGTAATTTTTTAGGACCAAATACTAGCAGAGCAACTACCATAATTACTGCCATTTCTGGTAATCCGATGCCAAAAATATTCATTGTTTGTTCCCTTATAACCTTATATCCGACTCCGTTCTACTTTGATTATTGCAGAAAAAACCCCCGATAAACGGGGACAATAAACTGATTTTTAATTACAGAAGATTCTTATTGCTGAATCTTATCGACCAAGACTTGCCCAATCAACGTCAATACCCTCTAAGATGAGTGAGGAGTTGTAGAGTTGAAGAATAATTAAGAGAAAAACTAAGAATAACGCCATAAAAACTCCCATTAACGGAGTTGTGCCCCAACCAGGAGCAACTTTACCATATTCTGAATTAAGAGGTTTTAAAAGATCGCCTAAACCAGTACGTTGTGACATAATCTACCAATACTTATCAAAGATATTTTTTGTAATGTTCTGTAATATTATAGAGTAATAGTCATCACAATTTTATTTAACTTATGGAACCTGCAACAGTTCTTAGCATCAGTATCGGTGCAGTAGTAATCGCCATTACAGGATTTTCGATATACACAGCTTTTGGCCCTCCTTCAACAGAATTAAGCGATCCTTTTGAAGACCATGAGGACTAGAACAGTAGATAGTAATAAAGTACTGTCGTGCCGACACTGTTTTACAAGACTCCAGTAATGTTCAATAAATCGGTAGAAAAAAGCGGGGAAAAGCTCTAAATAGCAATAAAAATTTAGATTTTACCTCGTATTGTTTCACCATCCTTTGTTACAATATCTGGGGTCAATAAACTTAAACTAAACCGCAAACTTTTGAATCAATCCCTAGATATTCCTAGTCTCGACACATTAACCCAGGAACTAGCAGCAATTCAACAAACTGGTTCTCGGCGAATTGCCTTACTGGGTTCTCGTCATGTGCCTATCATGCATCAACAACTGATAGAAATGATGAGCTATGCATTAGTTGTAGGTGGTAATCATATAGTTACCTCTGGTGCAACAGGAACTAACTCGGCTGTCATCAAAGGAGCTATGCGAGCCGATTCTAATTTTTTAACTGTGATTTTACCTCAAAGCTTGCAACTTCAGCCTAGAGAATCAAAAGAACAATTGCAACAGGTCATGCATTTGGTCGAAAATTCGGCAAACGATCATCTATCGTTAGGAGAAGCCAGTGCTATTTGTAACCGAGAAATTACCTCTCGTTGTCAACAATTAATTTGTTTTGCTTTTCATCACAGTGAAACTCTGCTAAAAACTTGTCAGGAAGCAGAAGAACAAAGAAAAATAGTAACTTTATTTTATTTTGATTAAATTAAATGAATTTATCAGTCAATGCTAGTTTACTCTATGGAATTGTTGGGGCGGTAATTTTGACTTATTTTCCCTATCTATTTGTGGCAACTGCTCGCTTTCAGGTAGGCTATGATATGTCCGCTCCCAGGGCAATGTTGGATAAACTACCTCCTTACGCTCAAAGAGCAACCTGGGCGCATCAAAATTGTTTTGAGGCTCTAATTATTTTTACGGTTGCTGCTTTAATGGCTTATGTAACTGGTGTTGATTCTGATTGGGCAAAAATTTCAGCGATCGCTTTTCTAGCGTCTCGTTTCTTTTTTTCTTTGTTTTACATTGTTGATATTCCTGCACTACGCTCTTTAATGTTTGGGATTGGTAGTGCTTCTAGTTTTACGTTGTTTACTCTTAGTTTAAAAACCCTCAGCTAGGGGGTGTCATCAATTAACTACATAAAGTTATTTGTTTCGATAAATTGAGTTTCTCCTGGAAATAGGAAGTAATCCATCATTAGAAATAGTTTGGGGAGAATTCTTAGCACCTTATATTATTTGAAGTTGAAAAAACTCCAGATATTGCTCAAGAAATAATCCTAGATTTCAAAAGTAAATCAGCCAAGACCAAAGATAGAAAAAACGTAATGATACAAATTTACAAGTTTATGTTTTTTGTACTTTATGAATTGCATTCTGATAACTAAGCTGTTACGATAGACAATGCTTAGATAGCTAAATACTAAGCCCTTGTAGCTCAGTGGTAGAGCGCACCCTTGGTAAGGGTGAGGTCGTCGGATCATTCCCGATCAAGGGCTTTTAAGTCAAGACAATAAAATCACCAGTATATAAAGCGTTTTACGAATATCTGGCGAGTAGCTAGGACCATAACGTTGGGTATTTTGAGATAAGTTTTGGTATATTTAGACATCACAACTGACCTAAAACTGACCTAAAGTTAAAGGAAAAATTTTTACCCAACAGATAGTAGCCGATCTATTCTGCTATCTGGCTCGGAAGCTAATCAATAATGACATAAATTGGATTGGGTATAAAAACTAGCGATCTCGATTTTTAGAACGAATATATTATCTAAAGAGAAATTGATAAAAGTTAAGACAATTTAATTATTTAAGTCTTTATTTTCTAGCTGTCTGGAGAGTGAGGAGCGCAGCTTGTCATTCGGAAGACAGCAACTCCCAGCAAAAGAAAAGCTAAACATTCAGTTTTGATATTGAAAGAAATCTTGCTGTCTCAGTATTTTCTCTTTATAAGAGACAAGGTTTTAATCTTCAAAATGATAGAATTGAGTCAAGATAAAATAGAAGAAACCATTACAAGCTGCTATGGATATCAGAGAGCTTACTAAAAAAGTTCAAGAGTCGGCGAAAAACCGTACTCGTGAAGAAAATATACAACTACTTAAAGATGCCAAAATCATTGATGAATCTGGTTACTACTGTCAAGAATTCTTTTCAAAAGAAACAGTAGCTAAGGATAAAGCAGAAGGTAAACCACTGATAATTTAATTCTAATTATTTAATTAATGTATTCAACAAAACCAAGTTTTGTTTACGGTTTTCATGGGTTAGATCGAGAAATAGCTATTCGTATTTTGAATCAAGAAGATAGCTTTCGTCATAGTAATAACTCTTATGACTGGTTGGGAAATGGAATTTACTTTTGGGAAAATAATTATCAAAGAGCTATCCAATACGCTCAAGAAGATAGCAGAAGAGCCAATTCAACAATAAAAATCCCTTTCGTTTTGGGTGCGGTTTTAGATTTAGGAAATTGTCTCGATCTGCTAGATCAACAATACATAGATTTTCTAGCGACTGCTTTTGATGTTTTAAAAAGGTATTTGGAACGGGAAAATAAACCTTTACCAAGAAATACTGCATTTGGAAAAGCAGATTTCGATTTTAAAAAAAGAGAATTAGATTGTGCTGTAATTCGCTACGCACACAAACTGGCTAGAGAAGAAGGAATATATTTTGATTCTGTAAGAGCAGCTTTTATAGAAGGTGAGCCTCTGTACCCAGGTTCAATGTTTAGAAGACAAAATCACATTCAGATTGCAATCGTTAACCCGAACTGTATCAAAGGAATATTTTTACCGAGAGAGGAAGTTTCCTTCCCCTCAGATGACTACTTTAGTTAGTTCAAGAATAAGAGTTTTCTACGGAAGCAAACTCTTGAAAAGAGCGAATCAGACCAGAAGACTTATCAAATAAAACCTCTGCCATTCCCGTAGCTCCATGTCTGGCTTTAGCTAAAATCAACTCTAATACCCCTAGCTTTTCGGTGTTTTGATTGTAGTATTCATCGCGATAGGCAAAAATGATATTATCCGCTACCATCTCTAAAATTCCCGATTGAGAAAGATCGCTCATCATGGGACGCTTATTATTGCGACCTTCAACTCCCCTACTCACTTGAGAGAGAGCTAAAATAGGAACTTTCAACTCTCCTGCTAATTGATACAATCCTCTGCCCACATCACCCAATTCATAACTACGATTGTCAGTACTATTGGTTGTCACCATCTGTTGTAAATAATCCACGACAACTAGACCAAGTTTCCCCTCTCTAGCTTGAATTTTACGGCATTCCGATGCAATATTCGTAACGCTAATTCCCCGATTTTCATTCATGTATAAAGGTAATTGAGCAGCAAGATCGGCAATTGAGATAATACTATTCATTTCTGCTTCTGTCAGAGAACAAAAGCTCCCTTGATATTGACGTAGGCGATCGCTTTTAATGGGAGTTAAGTTAAGATGTTTGTAACAATCCAATTTGCTCATCAAACTCCAGAGTCGATATTCTAACTGCTTTTTCGTCATCTCCAGTGAAAAAATAACTACAGGTAGCTGATGTTGGAACGCGACATGCAAAGCCAAATAAAGCGAAATAGCACTTTTTCCCATCGATGGTCTACCAGCTAGTATGGTCATGTTACCTGGTTCAAAACCGACCATGAGACGATCTAGCTCTTTTATTCCCGTTGAATAGAGAGGAGTCTTTTTTTCAAGTTGATTAAAAACAGCAGCAGCAATTTCACTATTATGTTCCGTATCAGATCGAATCTTTTGTTGGGAAATTGCAAAAATCTCTTTTTGCGAACAATCAAGGAGAGTTTCCAATTCTAAAGTCGTATCGTAACCGAAATTAACAATATTGTTCCCCGCTTCAATAATTTTTCGTCGCAGGTACTTATCCATAATCAAATCGACATAGCGATCGATGTTGACCGCCGAAACAGTACGATTTAATAATTGAGAGAGTTTTGCCATGCCACCGACTGATTCCAATCTCCCACGATCTGCTAAATAATTGCTGATTGCCATCAAGTCGGTTGGTTTACCTTGATGATGAAGTTTGAGAGCAGCTTGATAAATTTCTTGGTGTGCCAATAAAAAAAAAAGCTTGAGGATGAAGTTGAGTTTCGATACGGGACATTGCCCCTGGATCGAGCAAAATACCGCCTAAAATTGCTTCTTCGGCTTCGATATTAGCTGGAGGTAGTTTGTTATCGTTCATGCTACATCTCCTGCTATTGCTTGACTATTTATCTGTTTTTGGAAAGCAGCAATTATCTTTTTCTTTGATTCAGGTAAATTTGAATTCAAATCATTGTCTCGCTCTCGATATAGTCGATAGTAAACTTCCCAGCGATTTCGTCCTGCGTTTGTTTTATACGAAATCCTGTTTAGAAAACCAGGTTTAAATTAAATATCAGATAACCAATAGTAATTCGTTAAATCTCTAATTTCTTTAGTCATTTCATTTAAAACATTGCAACGTTTAACTAGAATTTCTTCA
>NZ_LR214044.1:1770-9335 GCF_900659865.1 Hyella patelloides LEGE 07179 | reverse complement strand
TAAAGACAGAGCAAAATCCTTTTGTGGCAATTGTGGGAGCTTCTGGAAGCGGTAAATCTTCGGTTGTGTTTGCAGGGTTAGTACCCCAATTACGTCGTGCTAAGAACGCTGATTGGCAAATTGTGACTTTTCGCCCAGGGAATAATCCGATATCTGCAATGGTAACTGCTTTTAATCAGACTCAGTTGTGTCAGATCGAAGAAAGTCATTTCCGCAAAACCCCCTTTGCATTATCAGAGTTAATCGAAAGTATTGTTGCTAATGCTTCAGTCAAATATAGTTTTGAGAAAGTCTATTCTGACAAATATAGTTTTAAGAGAGTCTATTCTGAAGAACAAGACACACCATTGGTTAATCAACAAAATGGTTCAACTGCCATTACTGCACCACAACAAAATAGACAATCTTCCAGACGCTTACTGCTAATTGTGGATCAGTTTGAAGAATTTTATACTCTTGCTTCAGTAGCAGAGCGTCAAGCTTGTTTACAAAGTTTAATTTTTGCAGTTAATAACGCTCCCGCCTTTACTTTAGTGATTACCCTGCGAGCAGACTTTTATGGTCAAGCTTTAGCTTACCGCCCTTTAAGCGATCTATTGCAAAATGCGGTTTTTAACCTCAGTGCTATGAATCGGCAAGAATTACAACGAGCGATCGCTATTCCTGCTAACAAAATGGAGATCGACTTAGAAAAAGGCTTAATCGATAAATTAATCGATAGTGTTAATCGAAAATCGGGACGTTTACCCCTGTTAGAATTTACCCTAACTCAGTTATGGTCACAACAACAAAATGGTTGGTTAACTCATCAGGCATATAATGAACTTGGTGAAGTGGAGCGCGCCCTGGCTAATCATGCAGAAGCGGTATATTCTCAATTAGATCGCTTTAGTCGGTCAAAAATGCCCAAAATATTGACTCAACTGGTACAGTTATGCGAAGAAAACGAAATTACCCGCCGTATAGCCACTAAAGACGAAGTTCGTCCTGAAAATTGGGATTTAGTATCTTATCTTGCCGATGCTCGTTTGGTAATGACTAATTGCAACCCCGTTACCAATCAAGAAACCGTGGAAATTGTCCACGAAGCCCTGATTAATAGTTGGGGAAGGTTCAAACATTGGCTCAAAGCCGATGAAGATTTCCGTCGTTGGCAACAAAGCCTCAGAAGAGCGTTCGCAGCTTGGGAGAATAGTAATTGCGATCGCGGGGCTTTATTACGGGGAAAACCCTTAGCAGATGCCCAATACTGGCTACAACAGAGAGAAGAAGACTTAAGTAATAGCGATCGAGATTTTATCTACAGAAGTATACAACTTCAGCAAGGAGAAAAAGATCGAGAAAAACGCCGACGCAAAATAACCCTTTCTAGTTTAATTGTTGGTTTAGTATTAGCCATTTTCCTCAGTGGAATTGCGTGTTGGCAATGGAAAAGTTCGGCAAGCAATGAAATTTTAGCTATTAGTAAGTATGCCAAATTACTCTGCGCCTCTGCGCGGGGATTCGATGGTTTACTTGAAAGCTTAAAAGCTGCGGATAAAATTGAAAAAACCGCTTGGGTAAAACAAAATCCCGAAGTACAACAATCTGTTATTAAAGCCCTCCAAGAGACAGTTTATGGAGTGAGAGAGCGCAATCGGATCGTGGTAGGAGAAGGCAAAATCCGCAGCGTTAGTTTTAGCCCAGACGGCAACATATTTGCTTCTGGTAGCAGCAATAGTAAACTCTCTATTTGGCATCAAGATGGTAGTTTACAAACATCAATTGATACCCAACAGCAACAAATTAATCGAGTTGCTTTTAGTCCCGATGGCAAGACATTAGCCACTGCGGGAAAAGATGGCACAGTTAAGCTATGGAAACCCAACGGAAAATTATTTGACACCATAACTGCTTATAAAGGTCAAATGTTTGGGATGAATTTTAGTCCTGATGGCAAAATGCTAGCCACCGCAGGAGAAGATGGTCAGATCAAACTGTGGAATCGACAGGGTAAACTGCAACGAATCATCGATATTGATAGCAGTAGTTTATTAGCCGTTACCTACAGTCCCGATGGCAAAATGCTAGCCACCGCAGGAGAAGATAGCACAGTTAAGCTATGGAATACTAGCGGTGAGTTATTACAAACTATTTCTGGTTATCAAAGGGCAGTAATCAGCGTTACCTTTAGCCCAGATGGTCAAACTCTAGCAGCTTCTAGTGAAGATGGCACGATGAAGTTTTGGAATCTGGACGGTACTTTACTCCACACTATGTCAGAAGAAAATGTAATCCATGATATCCGTTTTACTCCTGATGGTCACACTATTGTCTCTGTTGGTGGAGATACCACTGTCAAACTTTGGAACTCCGATTACAGCTTACGTAAAACTTTTACTGGTCACACAGATGGTGTATTAGGATTAGCTTTAAGTCCCGATGGTCACACCATTGCCTCTGCTTCTGCTGATAGTACAATAAAACTATGGCAGTTGGACAGTCAATTATTCAAAACCCTACAGCTACACGATGATGCTGTTTACACTGCTGTATTTAGTCCAGATAACAGCATGATAGCTACTGCTAGCGGTGATAACACGGTAAAACTTTGGAATAGAGACGGTACACTGTTAAAAACCCTTGTCGGTCATACTGGTGCAGTGCATGGTCTTAGCTTTAGTCCTGACGGTAACATCATCGCAACTGCTAGTTGGGATAAAACAGTGAAATTGTGGAAAACAGACGGTACATTACTCAACACCTTCAAAGGACATACCGATAAAGTTTACATGGCTAGTATTAGTCCTGATGGTACAACCATTGCTTCAGCTAGTAGCGATCGAACAATTAAACTCTGGCGGTTAGATGGCACATTAATTAAAACTCTCACTGGACACGAAGATGTCGTACATGGGGTTAGCTTTAGCCCTGATGGTAAAATGATTGCTTCTGCCAGTCATGACCGTACCGTTAAACTATGGAGCGATCGCGGTAAACTATTAACAACCCTAACAGGTCATAGTAATTGGGTACACGCAGTTACTTTTAGCCCCGATAGTAAAGTGATTGCCTCAGCTAGTCACGATCAAACTGTTAAGCTGTGGAATACCAAGGGAAAATTACTCAATACCATTGTGGGACATACCGATAAAGTTTTAGGTGTCGCTTTTAGTCATGACGGTCAAACCCTTGCTTCTTCCAGTAGAGATAGTAGCGTTAAACTATGGCATTTAGACGGCTCTTTAATTGCTACTCTAAGAGGTCATGGTAATTGGGTTCATAGTGTTAGTTTTAGCCCCGACGACCTTTCTCTAGCTTCTGCTAGCTATGATAATACCGCTATCATCTGGGATTTAACCGATATCAATAATTTAGATGTGTTGGTTCAAAGAGGCTGTAGCTGGATAAATAATTATCTCCACAGTTATCCTGGTGCTGAAAGCGTTTGTGGAATGGCTTAACAGCATTCTCTGCCTTCACATAACTTTTAAATTTTACTGTATCAACAGGATTTGGGATCGAATTGCTTGCACAAATAATTTAATTATTCATTGAATCCTGATAACTGGTCGATCGTTTTTTCCTTTATAGCGATCGCTAATTGCTTTCTCTGTGAGTTTGAAATCCACAAGAACAGCGATAATTGCCCACAATTTTTGCTGGGTGAGCGTTAGGTAACTCCAAGACTGAGTTGGTTTCCCAATGGTTAGTAGCCTGTGGTTTCTGAGGGCGTAATTTGAGCGTGAGATTCGCAAGTCCGCAACCTCAAATGCTTATGACAGTGCAAAGTATTTATTGTGAACACTGCTCCAGATATGTATAATAATTCTATCAACTATCGCACTACATGAACCTCACTCTCCTTGTTGTTTTCCATCACGAAGAAGTCCCAAAACTTCACCTCTTTGATGAGAAAGCAATGCAGCGCGCGAGTCCTTTAGGGAAGCTAGTCCTTTAGGGGTCTTAGGGGTTTCCCATAATCGCTGTTGCATCAAGACAAAGCTGAAACAATCGCCACGAAATTTTGTGGCGAGCCATGAAAATCACTGACAGTATTTTTGAGGCTGTTTCTGTATCATGCCATCCATTGACTTTTTTGATGATGAGTATATTATGAAGCCTAATCGTTAAAGACTAATAATTATCTTTAATAGAGAAGTATTGCGACTCTACCACTTTGGCAGTTTTTCATTGATATACTCCCCATAAATACGCATCCTCTGAAAGCAAGCTTTCTTCGTGCTAATTTGTGGGTATTCTCACCAAGAGATTATGAGCTACTTAGGAGGTTCCCATGAACTCTAACTACTAAATAAAATGCAAGCATTGACAACCTGTTGCGATGTTTACTTGGCTTGATGGCTAATTAGATACTTTTAGTTTTATTGTTTTTATTATTTTAGTTTGGTGTATGTTATTTCCTTGTAAGGATATGATTGGAAGTTACAACCATACAATTCTGATTCTTTGCATTACAAAAACAATACCACAAAATAAATAGGAAATAAAATAAAATCGAGGGGCTGTGTTTCGAGGTTTCCTCGAACCCGATCGGCGCTGTCCCACGCTAACCTCACGGATAAATCGCGGAGGCTTGTGTTTTAAGAGTTCTCTCGGTCAACACAAAAGTCCCCATCTCTTGGATAAATGGAATAGCGCAACAACCTTGTAGGAGAGTTTCCCGACCTAGACAAAGGACTTGCACTAAAGCCCTAAAGGATTAGCTTTATGCAGAGCGGTATCCTTTAGGACGCGTCGTCCGCATGTACTGCTGTAAGACAGCTTCTTAACTGCGATCGCATTCCCTCCCGTCATCTTATCTCAAAATTAATTATGGCAGTCTTACAACCAAACAATTTACTAGATGGACGCTACAGAATAGTTAGTCATTTAGCTGAAGGTGGATTTGGGTATACATATTTAGCTGAAGATACTCGTCGACCAAGTTGTCCTAAGTGTTTTGTTAAACAACTCAAGCCAGATATTAGTAATTCTGGAATGTTGGATGATGTTAGACGCTTGTTCCGAACTGAAGCAGAAACTCTGGAAAAACTGGGAGAACATCCGCAAATTCCCAGATTATTAGCTTATTTTGAAAAAGATGGCGAGTTTTACCTAGTTCAAGAGCTAATTAAAGGAGATACTCTTCGTGATGAACTTAAATTAGGTGAACCTTGGTCGGAAAAACAAATATGCCAAATGCTGGTTGAAGTCTTGGAAATTTTGGACTTCGTCCACGAAAATCAAGTTATTCATCGAGATGTAAAACCAGATAATATAATCCGACGATATGAAGATAAAAGATTAGCTTTAGTCGATTTTGGTTCGGTTAAGCAAATTCGAGGTTACGAAAGTCAAATTATGGGAACTGTTGTTGTGGGAACTAGAGGTTATATGCCTACGGAACAAGGTAGAGGAAGTCCCCGCTACAATAGCGATCTTTATGCTTTAGGTATGATTGCAATTCAATCAGCAACTGGGCTAAATATTAATCAATTTCCAGAAGATTCTGAAACAGGAGAAATTATTTGGCAACCTTGGGCAAGGGATCTAAGTGACGGTCTAGCTTCGATCCTTTCTAAAATGGTACGCCATCACTTTGGTGACCGTTATCAGTCAAGTCAAGAAGTTTTACAAGAACTGGAGAAAAATACACCGTTAGTAGACAAAACACCCTATATAGAACAGAAAATAACATCATTAAAGTTGGGAGTAAATCATTTTACCCATTTTTCCACTGCTTGGGATGCAGCTAAAAGAAAGCTATTTATAACATTACCGCTCGCCTTAATAATCACCTTATTTGGCTTAATTTCCTGGTTTTTGACGGAAAAAAGCCAAGAAACACAAGTTTCTGAACAACTTTCAGTTTCTTCAGAAGTCGATATTAATCCCAATACAACTTTTATTAGTTCTGGTACAACAGCTTTAATCAAACCAAAGGAAACCGAGCAAACTGGAAAGTATCAAGCATTCCAATTAGCAAAGCAACAAGGTATTAAAGCAATGGAAACTGGTGATTATCTATTGGCTGTTAATTTTTTTGAACAAGCTCTTCAACAATACCGTAACGCTCCAGAGACAAGGATTTATCGGAATAATGCCCGAAGCCAAGTTCAAAATCAAAAAACCTACACCATAGCAGTGGCGGTACCGATTAGTCTTGACTTGGAGGCAGCAGAGGCAATGTTGCGGGGAGTTGCTCAAGCTCAAGATGAGATCAATCAAGCTGGTGGAATTAATGGCATACCCCTTAGGGTGGTGATAGCCAATGATGGTGATGACCTAGAAATGGCTAAAAATATTGCTTCAGAATTGGGACAAAATAAGGAAGTTTTAGGTGTAGTAGGTCATTACTATAGTAGTAGAACTTTGGCAACAGGAAAAACCTACGAAGATAACCAACTTGTAGCCATTGCTCTGAGTTCTTCTACTGAGATCGAGAATTTTAGCGATTATGTTTTTCGCACTTCCCCTAGTGATAAATTAACAGCGCAAGCACTAGCCCACCATATGTTAACAAAATGGGAAAAAAATAAAGTAGCAATTTTCTACGATCCCAATAGCAAATACAGTATGTCTCTGAGAAAAGAATTTGTTAGGGCTGTTAATTTTTTGGGGGGACAAGTTGTTATGCAGTCTGATTGGTCTATTGACAATTTTAATGTCAATCATGAAGTTGCTAAGGCAATTGATAGAGAAGCAGAAGTAATGATGTTAATGCCTGACAATGCTGTTCAAATAAGACTGGGAATAAAAGTCGCTCAAATAAGCAAACAAAGGTTAAAGCTCTTAGGAGGAGATGTGATGTATTCACCTAAGACTTTAGAATTTGGTGCTGAAAATGTCCTTGATATGGTGATAGGAGCTTTTTGGCACATTGATGCCGACCCCGATTCAAAATTTAGCCTCAAATCTAAAAGGCTTTGGGGGGCAGAAGTAAACTGGATAAGTGCCATGGCTTACGATGCCACACAAGCTTTAATACAAGCATTGTCGCTACAGAGTAATCCTAACCGAATAGGAATGCAACAGGTTCTTTCTAAGTCAGATTTTTCTGCCTCTGGTGCTTCTAATCCTGTTAGTTTCCTTTCTTCTGGCAATCGCGCTCAAGCAAAAATTCAACTGGTAGAAATTATTAAGGATAGAGAATCAAAAACTGGATATGGCTTTGATCCAATTGCGGACTGAAATTCTCTGATTAAGGCTAGATCTAGCCCATGTTCTTGATTAGCTGAAATTAATTGTACAAATCTACTAAATTTTCGGCTACCAAACTCCCATAAATCTAGATAATCTAGCTTAAAATTGGTATTTTTTTCGGATTTTTATCTAGATAGAATTTTCAACATTATTTAGTCACAAAAATGTCACTTTTCGTATTTTATACTTATGACCATAGATGAGTGTACTTACAAAAAATATGAACATTAACAATCGTATAAACAGATTAAGCATTGTTGATAAGCAGTATAAATTACGCCAACTTATTGATAAAGATAATGAGTCTGTCGTACAATTTTCTCAAAAATATAAATATCTCAAAAAGTCTACTGAAGAAACAGATAAAGCAGCTTAACTAG
>NZ_LR214044.1:0-1387 GCF_900659865.1 Hyella patelloides LEGE 07179 | reverse complement strand
TAATTTAGTCATAAAAATGTCACTTTTCTTGGTTTATACTTATGTCCATAATGAGTTGAATAAAAAAAATATGAACATTAATAATCGCCTAAACAGATTAACCATTGTTGATAAGCAGTATAAATTACGTCAACTTTTTGTTGAAAACAATAAATCTGTTGTACAATTTTCTCGGAAATTTAAACCTATCAAAAAGTCTGCTAAAAAACCTGACCAAGCAGCTTAACCGTTTTAAAAATAGGCTTTTATAGTGCCGACTTGACGTGCAATTATCTGAGCCTGGAGTTGAAACTAAAAAAAGAAAAAACCAATTTATTTCTAGGTTTTACTTTTGGTCTAAACTCCAACACTCGATTGATAAAAATAGAGATGTTAACTATTATGATTTTGCCTATGTTATAAACAAGATTTAACTTTATCCAGCACTACTCAACAGATAGCTAACCTCCCTTGAAGATTTACTCTAATTTGATGAATAATTGAATTCCATAAATAGTCAGGCGTTGTTCCAAAATAGTTTTTTTGTGACAGTCGTTTAGACTAAAATTCGATTGAGAAATCAATAGGAAAATCAATTTTATTGATTTTCCTATTGATTTAATTTTTGCTTAATTAAATTAATTTATTAGTCTAAATTCCAGCTATTCAGCAACGCCCTTTATGGTAAAGCATGAAAATACGTACCGTATTGCAACCCAGGAAAAAAATGATTTAATTCAATAAAAGTAACAGCTAAAAAGACCACAGTCAAAGTAGCCAATATGGGCGCACTGGTTAAATACTTGATGAAATATTGCATGATTTTTTTCTATTTAGAATCGTGTTTAACTAACAGTTGATTGAAATAAAATGCATTATCGAGGCGATACAGGAATTTCACTATCCTTAGCAGTTAATTCTCCACTCAATAATTCTTTGACTGCTAATACGGGCCACAGCAAACCTTGAACTAAAGATGGAATTGCTACAGGTAAATTGATAAATATTTCTGACTGTTCGGGAGATTTCTGTTTATTAATTGTTTGTAAATAAGAACGTCCTGACCAACCAATAAAACCTGTAATATAGAAAAACATACTAAAAGCGATCGCAATATCTAAGGCATTTTTCCAACTGATTACTAAATGAGGTAATCCATCATCTTCACCACAGGGTAAATATTCTGAGTAGGCCAGATTTGGTTCATTAAAGTAATAATTATCGGGATAACTAGCAACTCTTTCTGAATAAGCTTGAGAGTCTTTACATTTTACTAGTATGCCATCTGCTGAAGCAGTAGGAGTTATAGCAAAACAAATTACTATTGCTAAGATTAAAGGCAATATTTTTTTCTTCATTTTTTCGATTGTAAATAATTTTGGTTAGGTTTCAAGACTTGTCATTTACC
>NZ_LR214043.1 GCF_900659865.1 Hyella patelloides LEGE 07179 | reverse complement strand
CCATCTGCTGAAGCAGTAGGAGTTATAGCAAAACAAATTACTATTGCTAAGATTAAAGGCAATATTTTTTTCTTCATTTTTTCGATTGTAAATAATTTTGGTTAGGTTTCAAGACTTGTCATTTACCTATTTGATTAAACCTCAAACTTCTTCTTCCACTGCTTCTTTTTCAATCCAAAGAAATACAAGAGCGAATATGGGAAAAGGCAAAATATAAGTAATCAAAGGAATTAGAATCCAAGGAAGCCAAGAAAGAGCATAAGCACCTGTCATTTGTGTCATGTCGGTCATAATAATCCTCTTAATTTTTAGTAGTTAGAGATGTTCGGATGAAACGTCTGTACATTCAATAAAGCGTTTGTACAGTTGTTGATGATTGAAGTTAAAAGTCTAGCCGTAGAGCCAGGGAGTAAGATGCTGGCTAACATTAACTGCACCACGTAAAATTGCATCGAGATCGTCAAAATTTTCTAGTAAAGCATAGGCAAATACTGCACCACCCATTGCCCCTAAAAAGATACCTCCTCCCAGTTGAAACCAGTCATCTTTGTGTCTCAAAGGTCTTAGATCGTCTTTGGAATTTGAATTATACGCCCCTCTAGGATCGCCTTGAAAAGTAGCCAGAGCAAAAATAGAAATTCCTAAAACGGCTGAGGCAGTGATGTAAATAGCGGTGATTACGCCACTTATATTAGCTCCGTGAGAAGTTTCTCGTAATGGGCCAAAGACAATTTCTGGGCCGATCAAAAAATATCCATGAGCCATACCAATTTCTAAGCCACGCATAAAAGGACTCAATCCTTCACGGTAGGCTGGCAAATTGCTCATATAAGCTTTAACCAGTTCAGAGTCATTAATGGGAGTAGAAAGATTACCCAAACAAGGATCGCCTTTATAGGGTTTAATTAGTTCTGATTCTGTATAAGCTTGAGAAAAATTAGGGGTTATAGTTTCACTCATGTTTTTAAATTGTTAGTGATTATTGGTTAGTAGTTTATTCTATTGGCGATCGCCAAATACTAAATTATTAATTGGGGAAGAAAACCCGATCCGACGCTCAATTAGGATCGGGCTATTGTCGATTTTGGGAGAGGAGAATCCCCCAAACTTGTTAATCTTTGCCCTTTGTCAAGCAAGGTATGAGAAACGAGGTAATCAGGATATTTAACCAAGTCCGTCGTAATTTATCCTTGATACTTTTAAGAACAGAGGACGTCATTAGTTGTTAGTTGGAAATCGATAACAACTAATCAAGAACAAAGGGCAAAAGACAAAATTTAAAAACGCTAACCAAATTTACTCGCCGTTGAAGCGATGACAAATGCCCCGTATGTGGCAATATAACCGACGGTAAAATGGGTTAAACCTACTAAGCGAGCTTGCACGATTGATAGTGCTACTGGTTTATCTTTGGGATAGCCAAAGGATAATGGAGTGTGTTCGTGCGCCCACATGAGGGTTTCAATTAGCTCTTGCCAGTAACCGCGCCAGGTAATTAAGAACATGAAGCTAACCGCCCAAACCAGATGTCCGAAGAGGAATATCCAAGCCCAAATAGCTAGATTGTTTGTTCCATAAGGGTTATAGCCATTGATTAACTGCGCGGAATTTGCCCAAAGATAATCTCTAAACCATCCCATGAGATAGGTAGAGCCTTGATTAAACTGAGCTACATTACCTTCCCAAATTGCTAAGTGTTTCCAGTGCCAATAAAAAGTAATCCAACCTAAAGTATTGAGCATCCAGAAAGTAGCCAGATAGAAACTATCCCAAGCAGAGATATCGCAAGTACCACCACGTCCAGGGCCATCACAGGGGAAAGAATAGCCAAAGTCTTTTTTGTCGGGCATCAGTTTAGAGCCACGAGCATCTAACGCACCTTTAACTAAGATTAAAGTAGTAACGTGAAGACCTAGGGCGATCGCATGATGAACATAGAAGTCTCCAGGGCCAATAGTTAGATACAGTGAGTTAGTACCACTGTTCATAGCTTCAAGCCACCCAGGTAGCCAGACATTAGCATGATTGGGCCAAGCAGTAGAGGCAATACTATCAGGATTTGAAAGCAAAGTGCTGATGCCGTATAGTCCCTTACCGTGAATAGCTTGTAGCCACTGAGCAAATACAGGCTCGATTAAAATTTGCTTTTCTGCTGCACCAAATGCTACCTCTACATCGTTATGAACATACAAAGCAAGAGTATGAAAACCAAGGAACATAGATACCCAACTGAGGTGAGAGATAATTGCCTCTTTATGGTCTAGCACTCTGGCTAGGACATTATCCCGATTCAATTCTGGATCGTAATCTCTCACCATAAAGATTGCACCGTGAGCAAATGCACCAACCATCAAAAAGCCAGCAATATACTGATGATGAGTATAGAGAGCAGCCGTAGTGGTGTAGTCTTTGGCAATAAAAGCATAGGGAGGCATCGAATACATATGCTGTGCCACTAAGGAAGTGATTACCCCCAGACAAGCCAAATGCCATGCTAACTGAAAGTGCAACGAATTATTGTAGGTATCGTAAATACCTTTGTGTCCCCGACCAGTTTGAGGAGCAATAAAAAAACCACCCCAACCGGGTCCTTGTA
The DNA here is from genome assembly GCF_900659865.1 of Hyella patelloides LEGE 07179. Lineage (GTDB taxonomy): Bacteria > Cyanobacteriota > Cyanobacteriia > Cyanobacteriales > Xenococcaceae > Hyella > Hyella patelloides. The sequence continues at coordinate 6,761 of NZ_LR214043.1, read as the reverse complement.
CAGCCTCAGTCATCTCTTTAATATTGTGACCAATACCAAAGTTAGTGCGGTACATATGACCTGCAATAATGAAGATAACGCCGATCGCCAAATGGTGATGCGCCATATCTGTCAGCCACAAAGACTCGGTTTGGGGATGGAAGCCACCTAAAAAAGTTAAAATCGCTGTGCCTGCACCTTCTGATGTGCCAAATATATGATTGGCAGTATCGGGGTTTTGGGCATATGCGCCCCAGTTGAGACTAAAAAATGCTCCTAAACCTGCGGGATGAGGCGGAGTGGTTAAGAAGTTATCCCAACCTACGTGCTGTCCGCGAGATTCAGGGATTGCCACATGAATTAAGTGACCAGTCCAAGCCAAAGAACTAACCCCGAATAAACCAGCTAAATGGTGATTCAGGCGAGATTCTGCATTCTTAAACCAAGCCAAACTGGGGCGGAATTTGGGCTGCAGATGCAACCAGCCAGCAAATAACATTACTGATGCTAGTAACAATAACAAGATCGACCCCATATAAAGGTCATTGTTAGAGCGCATCCCAATTGTGTTCCACCAGTGATAAACGCCAGAATAAGCGATATTTACGGGATTAGAAGCTCCTGCTTGAGTAAAGGCTTCAATTGCTCCTGGCCCAAATTGAGGGTCCCAAATTGCATGAGCTATGGGAGAAATTTTTAAGGGATCTTGAACCCACTGTTCAAAGTTGCCTTGCCATGCGACGTGGAATAGTAAACCTGAAGTCCACAGAAAGATAATAGCAATATGACCGAAGTGAGAAGCAAAAATCTTTTGATAAAGATTTTCTTCCGTCATACCATCATGAAGTTCAAAGTCATGTGCCGTCGCTATCCCATACCAAACACGTCTGGTAGTCGGGTCTTGAGCAAGGTCTTGGCTAAATTTAGGAAATTTAGTAGCCATAATTTAACAAATTTCGATTGTGATTACTTAAATTGATTGGTAGGGGCGATTGGCAAATCGCCCTTACAGATTTTTTGATTTGGTTTATCTACCCAATTGCTGCCATACGAGCCAAGAAGAAAGCCCAGGTAGTAACAATTCCCCCTAATAGGTACTGAGCTGCACCTACAGCACGACCATGAGTAATACTGAGGGCGCGGGGTTGAACTGAGATCGCAATTTTGAGCTTGTTGTGTGCCCAAACAATAGATTCGATTAGCTCTTGCCAATAGCCACGACCGCTAAATAAGAACATTAAGCTAAAGCCAAAGACAAAGTGTCCTGCTAAAAACATTAATCCATAAGCGGAAAGCGCACTATTGTAAGAAGTAATAACTTGAGATGCTTGCGCCCAGAGAAAGTCTCGCAGCCAACCATTAATCGTAATCGAGCTAGAGGCAAAATTACCCGCCGTAATATGATTTACTGTGCCGTCTGCGCCTACTGTTCCCCAGACATCAGATTGCATCTTCCAGAAAAAGTGGAAAATAACCATTGAGATTGTGTTATACATCCAAAACAGTCCTAAGAAGACATGATCCCAAGCCGACACTTGGCAAGTACCACCACGACCAGGTCCATCACAGGGAAAGCGGAAACCTAACTCACTTTTATCGGGAATTAAACGAGAATTGCGAGAGTACAGTACACCTTTGAGCAAGATTAATACGGTGACATGGATCGTAAAAGCATGGATATGGTGAATGAGAAAATCTGCTGTGCCTAATTGAATCGGCATCATTGCTACTTTATCGCCAATTGCCAATACTCCGCCACCGCCAAAAGCATAACTAACAGGCTCATTTAACACGGAAGCAGTCGAACCAGGTGCTAAAGCATGGAAGTTTTGAATCCATTGAGCAAAAATTGGTTGCAAAGGAATCCCTGTATCGGAAAACATATCTTGGGGACGACCAAAAGCCCGCAGGGTGTCGTTGTGAAGATAAATTCCGAAACTGTGAAAGCCTAAAAACTGACAGACCCAAACTAAATGGGCAATAATACTATCGCGGTGACGTAATACGCGATCAAGATTATTATTAACGTGCATCGCAGGATCGTAATCCCGCACCATGAAGATAGCAGCATGGGCAGCAGCACCGACTATTAGAAAACCACCAATCCATACATGATGAGTAAATAAAGAAAGGGTAGTAGCATAGTCTGTCGCCAGATAAGGATAGGGAGGCATCGCATACATATGATGTGCAACCAAAATACTTAAAGACCCCATCCAAGCTAAGTTCCAAGATAATTGGGCGTGCCAAGAGGTCGTAAAGACTTCATACATCCCTTTATGACCAGTGCCAGTAAAAGGACCTTTGTGAGCTTCTAGAACTTCCTTAAAGCTATGACCAATACCCCAGTTAGTACGGTAAAAGTGACCAGCAATGATGAACAGAACAGCAATTGCTAAGTGATGGTGGGCAGTATCCGAGAGCCATAAACCCCCCGTGACTGGATTTAAACCCCCTTTAAAAGTTAGGAAGTCAGAATAAGCTCCCCAATTCAAAGTAAAGAAAGGTCTTAAACCCTGAGCAAAACTAGGATATAGCTCTGCCATTTTGCTCGCATCAATAAATTCATGGGGCAAGGGAATTTCACTAGGAGCGACTCCTGCATCCAAAAGTTTATTAATGGGTAATGATACATGAATCTGGTGTCCTGCCCAGCCTAATGAACCCAAACCTAACAATCCTGCTAAGTGATGATTCATTGCCGACTCGACATTTTGAAACCATTCCAACTTGGGAGCGCGGACGTGATAGTGAAACCAGCCAGCGAATAGCATTAGAGCAGCCATTACTAAACCGCCTATTGCAGTACAGTAAAGCTGAAACTCGTTAGTAATACCAGAGGCTCGCCACAACTGAAATAAGCCCGAAGTAATTTGAATGCCGTGGAAACCACCGCCCACATCAGCATTGAGTATATCTTGACCAACGAGGGGCCAAACTACCTGTGCGCTGGGTTTAATACCAACTGGATCTGTTAACCAAGCGGTATAGTTAGAAAACTTGGCACCGTGAAAGTACATTCCACTCAACCAGACAAAGACTACTGCCAAATGTCCAAAATGAGCCGAAAATATTTTACGAGAAACGTCTTCTAAATCACTGGTGTGGCTATCAAAATCGTGAGCATCAGCGTGTAGATTCCAAATCCAGGTAGTACTTTTAGGACCTCGCGCTAGGGCGCGATCAAAGTGTCCTGGTTTTGCCCACTTCTCAAAAGAAGTAGGCACGGGATTGTTATCTACGACAACTTTTGCCTTTTGCTCCGATTCCGAAGGGCTAATTGTCATTTACATCCTCCTTCTATGGTTATTAGTCAATAGTTATAGCCGTACAAGATTGGGCTAAAACCAAAAATTATTGACTTCTTTAAGTGGCAAAGGCGTGCTTTGCTTGTCTTGGTCAGCGTTTGGTAAGTCTGCGTCTTTGGAGGAGACCTCCATTGTGACGGACGTTTGCTAGGTACGCGGAAGCGGTTCGGATATTCCATCTGTAGTGGCGGTAGGAGGAGTTTCAAAGCCAAATAATAAAAATGTTAGGGCAAATAAACAAATTATTAAAAGCTACTCCCTCCCCGCACACCTCTGATAGCGTCTATCACGGATACCGCTTCCGCCTTAGGACTCGCTCTGCATCGCGCGACCGAAGGAAGTCCTTTAGGGCATCGCACATAACGCGGGGTCTGACCGCTCGATGAATAAAACCGATTTATTGTCGCACTGCAAGTAGCAATTTAAAAAATGTCCTAACGTCTATACGTAGTGCTATATTAGTCATTCATTTTTTACTACTAATTACAAATTATCGACAACAAACGACCAAGAACGATATAAATTTATTGTTGTGTATTTATGTCTATTAAACTACCTTTTCTCAACTATCTTTTAGCGATCGCTATATAGAGTCGATGAGTAATTTCTGTTAACAACTTTTCCGCAGTTAAAGGTTCAATAGTTTCTTTGTCATTTACTAACATTATTTCTGAATTTTGCTTATTTTTTGGCAACTGAACTGCAATAAATAGTAGGGGTATTTTGTTAGTAAGTTCAGATTGACGCAGTAAATTTAAGATACCATAACCATCAATTATTGGCATCATTAATTCACAAATTATTATATCTGGACGTTCAGATTTTGCTAAATTAATCGCAGTATTACTATCTTTAGCTTCAATTACCTGAAAGTTTTCTTCTCGTAAGATTGTAGCTATCAAATTACGACTATCATCTCGATGTTCTATTACCAAAATTTGGGGTTTTATTACTTCTCGATGAAACCATAAATACTCAGGCTGATAGTGCTGCTCTAATAAATTTGGCTCGAAATCGATAGTATGAGGAGGAGCAGAAACCGTTTCTACTAATGATAATTCTGTTGGAGACTTAATTTCACAGAAATTATATCCATTTTTCCGCTCATTTAGCGAAAAATAAGCTGCATTAACCTCGAATTCTTCAGTTAGCTTTAATTCGCGATCTGTAGAGTATGCAAATGCATAATCACGTTTTTTAGTTGGCCGATCTTTTGCTAGAACCGAATCAATCCCGTAGGAATGCACTCGCTCTATGCTGTGCAGTTTCATAAACCAAAAATTCCTGACTAAAAGGGTAAATATCGATTTTCGCTACGGTTTCCGAGGCCAGAGACGAAAAATCGACTTGAGAAGCAACCAAATAAGTAAGTAGGTTCGATTACTCAGTTTGTTTGATATGAATGATATTGAAAAAGAAAAAAGACTGAATTTTGTTAGTTGCAACATTTAGATTGCTTTACTTAATTTTATACCAAAATATCAGTGTATATTAAAGAACATTGTTGTGATTTTTTACAAAACTTTAAAACTTAATTAGAAAAATATTAACCACCTACCAAATTTCTCGCGCCAAAATTTTTGCTGTATTTTAAAATATTTTTATTTCTGCTCCATAAAAATCATCTAATCTGACTGGCTAAGGATTACAAAACTTTAACAACATTCTTCTTCAATTTGTTTGAGCAAGTTTAAAGCTTCTGTGTCTTTATAGTCTTCAAACAAAGAATAAACATTATTCATCTGGCTGCATATAAAATGAAGTTTGTCTTGTCCAATCGCCAGGCATTCGTGAGGGGCTGACACCGCCACGTCCGACATATGCGGAGCGGTATCCTTTAGGGCGAGCATCTGGGGAGACCCCAGATGGAGCGGACTCCTCGAAGGGCGGGGTGCTTGTATGCCCCGTGCAATTTAGCCTGAAAATACCCAGACCAAGTACTATTGTGGGGAGGATTTTTACTGTATTTCTCAATGTAGCCCAAAACTCGGTGTGCTTGCTTGTCGCAATCAATGCTTTGAAATCTCAACTGATGAGCAGAAATGGCTCACAGGATTGACGAGACAAAAGATTCCGTTTATCACTTAGAAGTCGAGTAAAGCTTTCGATGTTATGGTCACAGCCTATAGCTATTGTAGAACAAGATAACACCTCCTCGCGCTAGCAGGTGGTGAAGACTTCATAATCAACATATCGATTTGTTTTCTGTTCTGTCACTGTGTTAATTTTTCTACTTTAACTTTATTCAAATTAAGCATTCCAAGTTGGTGCGATCTGCGGAACTCTAATTTTAGATTGCACTTGAGTAATTATATAGCGAACAAGTCAATAAATTTTACTATTTGCAGACATTTCTATTTGTGTTTTCAATAGATAGTATAGAGAAGTAAGGCGAGGTGTACCTCACCCTACCTGATTTTAGTTCGATCTATCGTCAACATTTTTTCACTTGGTCTTAAAGTGGGTCAATAGAGTGAGCCCAGATTGCCATGGGTATCATTGGGAGCATTGGCAGTAAACAGATCAGCCACTGATTCAAGGTTAGTGGTGCTGTTTCAAATAGCGTGTTCATTACACCCCACTGGCTAAAGACAATTTGTAAGACAGCAGCAGCAACAATACCCACAATGAGGATCGGTGCTTTGGTGATAGATGTTGCTCTACGGCGTGCATAATTAGCCAGACTTATCCCTAATTGACTGATACTTATAAGATAGATTACCCTCGCTGCAACCAGTGATTGAATTGCCATTGTGCGAGCAACTGCAATATCTCCCGTTGTCAATTTAGCCCACTCAAACACCCCAAAAATCAAAATCCAGTTGAATACCGACACTGCTAAAATTCGGTTTAATAATTTGCGAGTGAGCAAGGGTTGATTGGGATTGCGCGCTGGCTGTTGCATAATACCCTGAGATTTGGGTTCAAAAGCCAGAGGAACGGTCATAGTAATCGAGTTGATCATATTGAGCCAGAGTACTTGTAGGGAGAGAATAGGCAAATCTCTTGCTAGCAAGGCACTAATCAGAATGGTCATCGATTCACCGCCGTTGACAGGCAAGAGAAAAGCGATCGCTTTTTGTAAGTTCTGGTAGACTGTGCGCCCTTCTTCTACCGCAGCTTCTATAGAGGCAAAGTTATCATCTGTGAGTAGCATATCAGCAGACTCTCGTGCCACTTCGGTTCCTCCTTTCCCCATAGCAATCCCAATATCTGCTTGCTTGAGGGCAGGAGCATCGTTTACTCCATCTCCAGTCATGGCGACGATTTCCCCTTTAGATTGGAGTGCTTCCACTAGTTGCAGTTTTTGGGTGGGGGCAACCCTAGCAAAAACAACTCCATCTTCAATCGATTGAGCAATTTCACGATCGCCCATTTGTGCCAATTGTTGCCCTTCAAAGGCTAAAACCTGCCCTGCTTTCTGAATCCCCATTCTTTTAGCGATCGCTTGTGCGGTAGTAATATGATCTCCAG
>NZ_LR214042.1 GCF_900659865.1 Hyella patelloides LEGE 07179 | reverse complement strand
ATCCCAGCATGGCAATAAAGCAAACTTGACAATCTGAAGACTATATGTCACATTTGTTTGTGAAAAATCTAATCAACAACAAGTGAAAGCAAAACAACTATCTCTGTTTCCACTAGAGAAAAAAAAAACCTACATCAACTGCAAAAAAAGCCAAATTGGGGCGTTATGAAAGGTTACAAAGGGAATTAGAGAACAATGATGATAATCCCTATAAAATTTATGTAGATGTTCAAAACCCTGATAAACTGTCTTTACAATACAATTTTCTTGATTTATTTAGTGGTGCAGGTGGAATTACACAAGGATTATCAGAAGCAGGATTTAGACCAATTGCAAGTGTTGAAATTAATCCCATAGCATCAGCAACCCACAAGAGAAATTTTCCTAATTGTCATCACTTTTGTGGAGATATACAAGAATTTAAGTCTCAGGATTGGTTACAACAAATTGATTATAATCCAATACATATTGTTTCTGGAGGACCTCCATGTCAAGGTTTTTCCGTAGCAGGAAAAAGAGATACAAACGATCCTAGAAATCGCTTATTCTACGAATTTATTAAAGTAGTTGCAGAAATAAAGCCTTGGTACATAGTTATGGAGAATGTACCAGGGATACTTACTCTAAAAAAAGGCAAAGTTAAACAAGCCATATTTGATGCTTTTGAATCCATCGGTTATTCTGCATCTGTAGCCATACTAGAATCTGCTGCTTATAAAGTTCCGCAAATTCGCCCTAGAGCTATTTTCATTGCCAATCGATTTAACCTTAATAATCCTTATCCACAAGCCCAGTTATTACCCGAACAATATGTATCGATAGAGTCAGCAATTTCCGATCTACCTGAATATTCTCGTATTCCAGAAATTAATCATGAGTGGACTCGTCATTCTAAAGAATACATGGAAAGAATAGCTAAAGTACCTCCTGGTGGTTCTTTGTATGAAACCTATGCAGATGCCTTTAAACGTCAGTATCCAGGAAAACCTAGTATGACAGTAAAAGAAAATCATGGTGGGACTCATATTCATCCATATCTAAATCGTGTGATTTCAGCAAGAGAAATGGCAAGATTACAGACTTTTCCTGATTCTTTTATTTTTGAAGGTTCTATGAAAAAAGCAATGTGGCAGATTGGCAATGCTGTTCCACCATTACTAGCCAAGAATATTGGTCACGCTTTAATTCCCTACTTAAATCAGGTTGCTGCAAATAAGGAAATCAATACCGACTAACTATTTAGTTTTTTCCAATTCAGATAATTTCTCATTTAGTTTTTTCCTCCAAGTATCAAAGTCATACCAACCACAACCAATACATCCTTGCTCTGCTTCTCTACCACACTGATAATTTGAAGTCCATACTTCATTTCCCTCATACCAAAACTGTATGCCAAAGGGAGTTCCTCTTTTGCCTTCCTTAATGCAACGTTCACAAGCTCTCGATTTTAAGAGATTATGATTACCTGAAGCATCTTTTTTAAGTAACTGAAATTTTTTAAATATTTCATCTTCACCTATATCTACGCTGAGACTTTCTTCAATACTTCCCCATCTTTCCATAGGAAAACGGTGATCTATGACTAATTCATGTGCTGCTCTTTGTCTTTGTTCGATAATATCCGTATATGAATAAAAATTCAAGATTTTTTGAATTAATTTTTTAGGAATATTAGCAGCAGCGTTAGCTTGTTTTATTTCTCCTGTCCAACAATCCCATCTTGTTGTTTTTTGACATTGAGAACAAAATTCATTTTTTGAGGCAATAACTAATCCAGGACGATTTTTAGTTCCTCTCTGTAAACCTTGTATTCCTCCGCCTCCTGCATACTGTTCTGAAGCTATGCTTTTACCTTCACAACTGCGACAATGCCATTGTTTATCAGATAGTAATTCAAAAACCTTGCGTTGTGTTGCATTTGGTTTGAACTGTGACAAAATTTTCACTACTAAGTCATCTTTACTCATTTAAATTTAAATTGGTTACTTCTGTTTCTAAATCTTTGAGTAATTCAGACACAGTAGTATCTAACCCGCTAGCTAAACTGACTAGAGCAGTCAAAGAAGGATTCCTAATTCCTCGTTCTACACCAGAAATGTATGTACGATCTAAATTAGAAAGAAATCCAAGCTGTTCTTGAGATAATTTCTGAGCTTTTCTTCTATGTTTGATCAGCCGTCCTAAAGCTAGAAGAATAGATTTTTTGGTCTGACTCATAAGTCTATTTCAGTTGTTTGTAGACTATGTGTCTATAGACTATGTGTCACATTTACCAGGAAAACTCAACTTAAACTTAATAACAACCTATCTTTCTTGGTAAGCTATGTTGGTATACAGTACAACCATTTAGTAATATAGTTGGTAAAATAATTAAGATTCCCACTTAGCTATAGTCTAATTCTGTATTAAATTGCCAAATAAATCTTATGTCTAGTCAAACAACTGCTAAACCTACAATCCAGCAAGTCAGTCAGCCTGATGATTGTGGAATTGCCAAACTTTCACCTGCTGCATTGGGCTTGATGGCTAACTTTTTCAAAGTTTTGTCTGAAGTTAGTCGGCTACAAATTGTTTGTAGCTTGAAAACTGGTGCTAAAAATGTCAGCGAAATTGTGGCAGAAACAGGTTTGGGACAAGCCAACGTTTCCAAACATTTGAATATGCTGACCAAAGCTGGTATCGTCGCCCGCGAACAAAAAGGAATTTGTGTTTACTATCAAATTGCCAATCCCTTCTTATTTGAGTTGTGCGATTTAGTTTGTGATGCTCTCTCAGCTCAATTTCAGCAGCAAAGTCAACAGTTAGAAATGCTGAAAATTATGGGTCAGGGTGGTTAAGGAGTCCCTTACTCCTGCTTCACCGAAGAAAGTTTGATTTTCAGCTTACTATCTCTCCATTTTATTATCCCAAACTCAAGTTTGTTAGCAAGTACTGCTTCGATCTCTTGCTTTTGAGATAGGATTTTTGTCGCCGTTGTTTTGTAGTAGCTGATTAATTGGCTTAAAGATATCCGCTTCAAACCATTCCCCTTTTAGCATCCGATTCCAATATATCCAAGGTAGTGCGTATACCTTGGCAAGAAACATCGAGTAGCGTTCTTTACTCGGATCGAGGGGAAAAGACGGAGCGGGATTACCCTCATAATTAAATTCTGCCATAATTGCCGAGTGATAACCTGTAATTAATGGACAACAAGTATAGCCGTCGTATTGGCTACTGAGTTGTTTATTATTCATTTGAGAAATTAGGTTCTGCACTACCACAGGAGTCTGTTTGCGAGCAGCAGCAGCAGTTTTAGAGATAGGTAAGGATGAGGCATCGCCCAAGCCGAATACATTGGGATAGCGATTGTGTTGTAGGGTATATTTGTTGACATCGACCCAGCCTTTGTCATTGGCTAAGGGACTTTGTTTGATAAAATCAGGAGAACTCATCGGTGGAGCTACATGAATCATGTCGTAGTGAATACTGACTTCTTCTACGCCACGATCGGTGGTAACATCGAAAATAGCTTCTTTAGTATCGGCTTTGATTTCTTTGAGGTTATGACTAAACTTGGTGGTAATTCCACGCCTTTCAATTACTCCTTCTAAAGTTGCATTGTATGCAGGAACACCGAACATTTTCGCCCCCGCAGAGCAAAACATAACTTTGGTGTTTACACCCACTCCGCTCTTACTTTTAAAGGAGTCATCTGCCATATACATCACTTTTTGAGGTGCGCCACCACACTTGATGGGGGTATTGGGATAGGTAAAAATCGCCGTACCGCCCTGAAAATTTTTAATGGTTTCCCAAGTGTATGGAGCGTAGTCTTTTGAGTAATTACTAGTTACCCCACCCTTGCCCAATGCGAATTTTAATCCTTTAACTAAATGCCAGTCGATTTGGATACCTGGACAAACCACAAGATAGTCGTATTCTATCTGTTGACCTTGAGCCACGGTTAAAGTGTTGCCTTCGGGGTCGAAAGTAGTTACGTAATCTTTAATCCATTTTGCTCCTTGAGGAATAACATCTTTTTCCTGCCTAATAAATTTGTCTATGGGTGCAATACCACCGCCTACTAATGTCCATCCTGGTTGATAGTAATGTTTTTCGCCAGGTTCGATGATCGCAATATTCAGCTGAGAATTCTGCTTGAGTAGTTGGGCTGCGGTAGTAATTCCCGCTGCTCCTCCACCTACAATGACAATTTGATAGTGTTCAGTTAATGAAATGCTATTTTTGGGAGTCTGTTGCGATCGCTGTGGGAATGTAAACACGATAATTTCCTCGTTAACAATATTTTTGGGCGAATATGGAAGCTAAATTAGTCTTATTAGTTATTTTTAATATACAACTATGTGGTTATATAATTACTTTTTCTTAAAAATATTAAAATTACATTTTTGACCTTGACTAAAAGATAAAATTGAGAGCATATTACTATATAGTAATTTGATAATTAGATTTGAATTTGAATATTAAACTTAGCTTGTACTCAATATTTTTAATGTAAACAGAGGGGCAAAAAGAGATGCTATTTCGTCAACTATTCGATCGAGACACCTGGACTTACAGCTATTTGATTGCAGATATCAATACCAAAGAGGCTGTATTAGTGGATTCGGTCTTAGAACAAGTAGAGCGTGACTTTAAATTGCTGAACGAGTTGAATTTAAAGTTGAAATATTGCTTAGAAACCCACATTCATGCCGATCATATTACTGGCACTGGTAAATTAAGGGAAATGACTGGCTGTGAAGGAATTGTTCCCGAAAATGCTCATGCTACCTGTGCGGATCGATATATCAAAGATGGTGAAGCTTTAAAGGTGGGAGATCTTGAAATTCAAGCGATCGAAACCTACGGTCATACTGACAGCCACATGGCATATCTGGTGAATAACACCCATGTCTTAACTGGCGATGCTTTATTTATTCGTGGTTGTGGACGTACCGATTTCCAAAGCGGGGATGCAGGAACTTTGTACGATCGCGTTACGCAAAAGTTGTTTACCCTACCCGATGAGACGTTAGTTTATCCAGGACACGACTATAAAGGACAAACTGTTTCCACTATTGGCGAAGAAAAACGCTTTAATCCTCGCTTTGTCGGCAAAAATCGGGAAAGTTTTATTACTTTCATGGATAACCTTAACCTGCCCAATCCCAAAAAGATTATGGAGGCTGTGCCTGCTAACGAGCGTTGTGGAAAGGTAGTGTCAGTAATTAATTAACTATATTTCATATCAAATTAGGAGTTAAATTTTTGCTTTATCGAATTACTGAAGAACTGGCAATTGGCAATGCTGCTGAAGCACAAAAACTGCAAGAAATCGTGCAGCAAGGATATCGTACATTTATCGATTTGTGTCCAGCCCAAGAGGGGAATCAACTCAATGCGGTTTTGGTAGAAGCTCACGGGTTGGGATATTTCAGCGTTCCCGTATACCGTCACAATATTAATCGAGACTCACTGGAGATGTTTATGCAAACCATTGAGTCAGTGCCTAAGCCAATTTATACAAGATGTGTTTCAGCTACCCGCGCGAGCTTGATGACATTATTAACACTAGCTACCAAAGAAAAATGGACGGAAGAACAGTTTTTTGAGCAACTAACATCAATCGGATTTGCCTATCAACTCGATTCTTCTCCTGATCGCTTTGCTCGCAGTTATTTACGTACACTCAGTCGATAAGTAATTAATAAAAAAAGAGGAGTTTACGTAAGTATGACTTTAATAATTGGATACATATTGGCTGGATGTATCGGTCTGAGCCTTGGTTTAATTGGCGGTGGCGGTTCGATTTTAGCTGTACCAATTCTCATTTACGTTATGGGGGTAGCACCCAAAGCTGCGATCGCTATGAGTTTAGCTATTGTGGGTATTGTTAGTTTGATTGGTGCGATTCCTCATTGGTTACAAGGGAATGTCAACTTAAGAATCGCTGCTATCTTTGCCCCTGCTGCTATGGTTGGGGCTTATCTTGGGGCGAGTTTAGCTTCTTTTCCCTTTATTACGGAGACTTTTCAACTGATTTGTTTTGGGTTGGTGATGGTCATTGCTAGCGTGCTAATGATCCGCAAGGATAGCAAATCATCCCAGAAACAAAAAGCTTTTTCCGCCAAAAAATCCGATTTATCATTTCGCCATCAAAGTAAGGGGCTGACTCTGCCCTCGGCTTGTATGCACCGTCACGGGTTGGCAATTCCCTTAGAAGGGTTAGGAGTTGGTATCCTTACTGGCTTTGTGGGTGTGGGTGGTGGTTTTGCAATTATTCCAGCACTAGTACTTTTAGGTGGTATTCCGATGAAAGAAGCGATCGGTACTTCTTTACTCATTATCGCCTTTAAATCTGCTACTGGTTTTCTCGGCTATCTATCCCAGGTAGAGTTAGACTGGAATCTGGTAAGTTCTTTTACCATTGCTGCTAGTTTAGGCACTCTCGCAGGTGCTTATTTAACTGGCTTTATCGATGCTAAAAATCTTCAGAAAGGCTTTGGTTATTTTGTGCTAGCTGTTGCTGTATTTGTCTTGATTAAACGCTAATTGTATTGATCTGGGAAATTCTTTTGTTAAGCAAAACTTTGTTGTGAGAGATTTGAATAAAAGAGATCGCTATAATCTTGACTTTGCCAAATCGAGTTAACTATCATGTACGCCGTTGATGATTTAAGTGATGACATATAAATTTATTTGAGATTAAGTTTTTTTGGAACAGTCATTCAAAAATATGCTAGAGTATTTTCAAGAGCAAAAATTAGGAGGCAATGGCAAGAAAAAAAGAGTTTGATAAAGAAGAGGTGTTAACCAAAGCAATGCAAACCTTCTTGCGTCTAGGCTATGAAGGGACATCGATGCAAACTTTAGTATCGACTATGGGCATTAATCGCGGGAGTCTTTATGATACTTTTGGAGATAAACACTCTTTGTTTTTAGCAGTGATCGCTCATTACGAGGAAACAGTAGTTAAAGATACTGTAGGCTCTCTGATGACTCCCGATGCAGATAAACAAACTATAGTAGAGTTGTTTCGCGGTTTGGTGGAAGCAATGGCGAAAGAGCAAAATTGCTACGGTTGTCTGATGACCAACACAGCAGTAGAGCTTAGCTCCCATGACGCGGAAGCTAAGGACAGAATTAACAACCATGTTTGTCAAATGGTACGCTCTTTTAAACACGCCCTAACCAATGCTCGTGCTAAAGGGGAAATCAATAGCGATCGCAATTTAGATGCTATGGCTCAATACCTTACTTCCAACTTGCAGGGATTGAGGGTAATGGGTAAGGTCAATCGCGATCCGCAAATCCTCAATAATATTGTCGATGTCATTCTTTTGGTATTGGATTAAAGATATCAAACTCAAAGATAAATAACCCTTTGCCCCCACTAAAAAATATCTTTTTTTGCTCAATTCTGGAACAAACATTCAAAAACAGGTAACTCATAATGAATTTAACTCAAGAATTAAATGCCTTGAAAGCAAATTTTAGTGCTAATCAGCCAGAAACAATTAAATCAGTCATGGCAAAGGCTACTACAGACCTAATTAACACCAAAATTGCCGAAAATAGCCTAAGTACGGGGCAAAAAATTCCTGATTTCACTTTACCCAATGCCCTAGGTAAAGAAATCTCGTTAAATTCTCTCTTAGCTAAAGGTGCAGTAGTAATTTCCTTTTATCGCGGTGGCTGGTGTCCCTATTGCAACTTAGAATTACGCGCCCTGCAAGAAATATTGCCCCAAATAGAAGCCAAGGGAGCAACCCTGGTCGCCATATCTCCCGAAACCCCCGACCACTCTCTTTCTACCAAAGAAAAAAACGAACTGTCTTTTGAAGTCTTAAGCGATCGCGCTAATATTGTAGCTAAGCAACTAGGTTTAGTATTCACTCTTCCCGAATCATTAAGACCAATTTACAGCAACTTTGGAATCGATATCCCAGCCTATAACGACGATTTCACCTTTGAGCTACCTCTTCCTGCTACTTATGTAGTCGCTGCTGATGGCACAGTTATCTATAGTTTTGCCCATGCAGACTATACCCAAAGACTAGATCCCCAAGAAATTATCAATGCGTTAGATCGTCAGTAAAAAATCGCCATTAAAAAGTGGCAATTCATGTTCATATATTATTAGGAGCAATAAATTATGTCTGATAACTCTACATATATCAATTTAAACCCAGATAACTTCGTTGACGAAGTAATAAATAGCGAAATCCCCGTTTTAGTAGACTTTTGGGCTGTATGGTGTGGTCCTTGTCGGGTAATGAATCCGACTATCGAAAATATTGCCAAAAAATGGCAGAGGAAAGTTAAAGTAGCCAAAGCTGATGTAGACAACAATGAAGCGAACGCTACTAAATACGATATCAGAACCATTCCCACTATTCTAATTTTTCAGAATGGAGAAATAATCGAGCGCATTCCTAGTTTGGTTTCCCAAACAGTATTGGATGAAAAACTAAACAACTTAACCCAAGACCTTTCTGCTGCATAACAGCTAAATGAAAAAGGGATCTAACTTGGAAAGTTAAACATTAATCAGAGTGATGTTCAAATCATTGACATCGCTCTATTAGGGAGTCTTTGGAAAATTAAGGATTTCTAGCAGTACCAATCAATGCTCCAAAGCCTAATATCATTTCTCAACAGCGCGCTGTCATTAGTAACAAAAGACGAAGGTATCTAGCTAGAATTCACGCCCGTCACCGAGTCAGTTTTAAAAGTAGTTTTAGGATTTTATTTAATTTTTAGCGTATTTAATTGTTAACTCATCTTCAAATTTTAAAATAATCAATGCTTGTTTGATTCTGTCAAACTTTCCATTATTATCGATGTTTGATTCAATGAAATAGGTATCATTAATGGATACAGCTTGTCTTAAACCGTTTTCATCCGAATTTTTTGCAAGTCCAATTCTCGCTCCTAAGTCGGTCGTAAAAAATGTTTCTGGCTGTATTTCAAATAATCTTTTAAACACTTCTACATAAAGTTTGGTAACCTGAGTTACTTTAATTTTTTGATCGAAGAAAATAGCATATTCTAATTTCTTGTATTTTGGGTCTTCTGCTTCAAAAATATTTATCTCGCCATTATCTGTTTCATCGAGAACATCAATGGTTGGATATTCCCATATTTTTAAGAACCTTTCAGCGATTCGATCGAAACGTTTTTCAATCTCAGCTTTATCCCATTTGCCTAAAGTTGATAAATATTTGTTTAACCACAATTTGCTGTCTTTATATCCTGCTTCTTTTAAATCTCTTTTGTCTGAGAAAGTTTTGTTGCCCAGCTTTCCATTATTACCCGATAAGGTTAAGTTTCCAATTGTGTTTAGATAATTTTCTTTGATAAAAACATATTCATCATTTCCTAATTGCATTTTCCATTTTGGGTCGGGGTTCTGCGGAAATATACAGCGGTTTGCATCTAAATGTGGGACAATCAAGCATTGTAAAAGTAGATCGTAAATGAAAGCTTATTCGGTGGATTTTCGAGAGAAGATAGTCAGCGCGATCGAGAAAGGTGATAGTTCAGTAAG
>NZ_LR214041.1 GCF_900659865.1 Hyella patelloides LEGE 07179 | reverse complement strand
TACATTCTAAGCATATTATTTCCGAACCATATCGAAAACAATTATTTTGGCTGAATTTCTTAAGGATTAACTGCTTAATGTTCCTGAATTCCTAAGTATTACATTTTGACGTGCGGAAGGTGGGTTAAGAATTCGATCGACACCAAGAGAGCCTTTATTAATTGCACCCGCAACTTCCAGAGTAATAGCTTCTCCAAGATTTCTATAGTCAACAGTGTCTTTTCCTGCTCCGCCATCTAAAAGATCGTTCCCAGAACTACCAATCAGTTTGTCTCTACCACCTTGACCTAGAAGATCGTCGTCGCCATCACCACCGTCTAAAGTGTCATTCCCAGTACCACCATTGAGAGTATCGTCGCCCTCAAGTCCCAGTAAAACGTCACGGTTTTGTCGTCCCGCGATGAGATCGTCATCTACAGTCCCTTCGAGAAAATCCGCTCTATTTGTACCATTAATTGTAGCCATGTGTTTATCCACAAATTAATAATTAACCGATTAAAGTAAGCTATTATTTTTAATGGAAAATGTCAATAATTTTACACAATCAACATAAACACCAAATATGAAGCATGAAAGTCGCTAATAATGTCATCTCTTAAATGAAATAGGTTTACTAAAGAACTACCTAAGCTATTTAATAATTATTAAAAATTTAGACTATGAATCAAGTTATTTATCAGTATCCTCTTTTAAAAACAGGTAAACTTATTCAACGTTACAAACGTTTTTTAGCAGATATTGAATTAGAAACAGGAGAAATTATTACTGCACATTGTCCGAATACTGGCCCCATGAAAGGAGTCTGTGAAACTGGCAGTTTAGTTCAAGTATCTAAAAGTGATAATCCTAAGCGAAAATTGGCTTATACCTGGGAAATGATCCGAGTAAATAATACCTGGGTAGGAGTAAATACCAATTTACCCAATAGAGTCATCAAAATTGCTTTAGAGCAAAAACTATTTCCCGAATTAAACACCAGATACGACCTGGTTAGGCGAGAAGTTCCCTATGGTCAAGACAATAAAAGTAGGATTGATTTCTTATTAACTAAAATAGATAAACCAGATATCTATTTAGAAGTTAAAAGTGCTACCTTAACCCAAGGAAGTATAGCTTTATTTCCCGATACTGTAACTACTCGCGGACAGAAACATTTGCGAGAACTAATGGCATTAATTCCTGATGCCAAACCTATGATGTTATACTTTATTAATCGAGGAGATTGCGATCGCTTTGCTCCTGGTGATAGTTACGATCCCAACTATGGCAAACTCTTACGGGAAGCTGTTAATAAAGGAGTAGAAATATTACCCTTGCGCTTTGAAATTACCCCCCAAGAAATACGCTACATAGGATTAGCAGATTTTTTACTTGAGCAACCATCCTAATATTTTTATAAGCCAAGAGTTAAGAACAACAGAGGTTTTGAGTTTTTAACTTACGAGGAAAGAATGATTTATGTCCCTAGTTACTATTTACTTTGAAAAATTGGTATCAGTTTACCAAGGTAAAAGATTACCATCCCAAGAGAAAAACTCACCACTATCTTTAAGTTCTAAATTCTTCATCACTTCTAACAATTGATTAACAGTTTTAGAAACAGGAAAAAGTTTCTCAGGAGGTACATTAGCTTGGAAAGGTTGCGACAGATTAGTATCAGTTGTCCCTGGATGTAAAGCTACCACAATCGTTTTTGGACAACGACGATTATATTCAAGGGAAATTGTTTTTAAAAACATATTCAAAGCAGCTTTAGAAGCGCGATAACCATACCACCCTCCCAAACGATTATCACCAATGCTGCCGACTTTAGCAGAAATAGCAGCAAACATACTAGAATCTTTATGACGTAGCAAAGGCATCAGATGTTTAGCTAAAAGTACTACACCAATACTATTAACTTGAAAGTAACGAATTAAATTTTCAGGAACAATTTGCCTTAAACTTTTTTCTGGCTGAAAATCTCCATCGTGAAGAATTCCCACACAATAAATTACTAAATGTATTTGTTTTGTTTGCTGACTAATTTGTTTGATTGCTGAGACAATAGAAGACTCATCAGTAATATCCATTGGGAAACCAATTAAACGGTCTTTATGATGCTCCCTTAAACTAAATAACTCGGTTGCTGACTCTTCACAACGGTAAGTAGCATAAATTTTAGTAATACTTTGATACTGTAGAAGTTGCTCGACGAAACCTAACCCAATACCACGACTTGCACCTATAACTAACACCTTAAGAGGGATTAATTCTTGTAGAACAGACATAATACTTTCCTTGGTAAACAACACTCCAATGCGGGATAACCGATCCTTTCTTTTTGATCCCGAAAATGCTTAATATTAAGTTTGGGGATACTTTAAAAACCCTTTAGTGAAAATTGCTACAAAATATAGCTACAGCTAAAAAATTATAGAATGAACGAAACTGTTACGGAAACTAAAGTTGTGACTAATGTAAAAACTGTCTCAGAGACTAAAAGAGCTTTTTATTCTCATCATCTAAAACCTATCAATTCTGTCTACAGAAGGGTTGTTGAGGAGCTAATGGTAGAAATGCACCTACTTTCGGTTAATGCTGATTTTAAACACGATCCTATTTACTATTTAGGGGTGGTTAGCTCTTTTGAGCGTTTGATGCAAGGGTATCAACCAGAAACCGATAAGGTATCTATCTTTAATGCTCTTTGTCGGGCAGTCGATCAAGAACCCGATCTTTATCGCGCTCAAGCAGAAAAACTACTTTCCGTAGCTGAATCAAAATCTCCTGATGAGTTGATCGCTTGGTTGAGTAACCCAGAGGGAGAAGAAAGTTTAGTAGCTCCCATTTCCGCCATAGCAACTAACGAAAAATTTAAGTATAGCCGTCCGTTTGCTATTGGCTTATATACTTTATTAGAAAAAGCCGATCTTGAGTTATTAAAAGATAAAGAGAAAAGTAATCAAGTCTTTGAAACCTTGGCAGAAAATTTACATCTACCAGGGGAAAAAATGACAAAAGACCTCGATTTATATCGTGGTAATTTGGATAAAATGGAGCAACTTCTCAAAGTAATGGCAGATATGTTAGAAGCTAGCCGTAAACAAAGAGAAAAACGCGCTCAAGAAAAAGAAGAACAAGAAGCCGTCAAGCAAGAAACTACAGAACAAAAAACTACCGAACAAGAAACTACAGAAAAAGAAGCTACCGAAAGTTAAATTAGTTTTTTCTGTTGATACTAAGTAGGGGTATGGCAAAGCCATACCCCTATAATATTTTTTGAATGATGCAAATTGAAATTAGATTAAACTACAAGAATTGCGATAAAACTTACTAAGTAGTACTGAGCCAAAAATCAGTTTGCTAGCTTCTAATACCCAGTAGATAACGTGCATTTTTATCATGGAGTTAGCAAATAATTCTGTGCCATTAAATTCATTAAGGGACATCCCTAAAGCACTCATTTGAGGAGTCAGAATGTAGGCATAGCAAATTGCGATCGCCATTAAACATCCTGCAATAATAATTGACTTATCAAGTTTTATTGTAGATAAATTATGACGATAATTTAACACCAAAGCACTAGCTAAAACAATAGCTGCACACAATAGCTCTACATGATTAAAAGTGCCAAAAAGTAGATAACTAGCACCAGCAAATCCAGACTCTTGCATCATTCCTGCTGATAGTAAACCAGGAATAACTAAACAATCAAAAACTAGGCTAGCACTGAGCCAAAAACCCAAAGCAAACATGGCGATCGCTTGCCAATTTATTACTCTAAAACGTCTTAAGGGAATAGTATTCATAAAATAATAGATTAATAGTATTACACTATCTACTTTAACTAATATTGTTCCCGATAAACATCACGAAAAGTAAATTAAGTTGAAGTTGCGTATCCTTGAAGTTCTTCAATTGTAAACAAAGCTTGAAACTTTAATCTTTGAGATTGATAAAGCTCTCTTCCTCCTTGGTTTCTGTCTACTAAAGAAATAATTTGTAATACTTTATATCCAGCAGCTTGTAATCTTTCTACCGCTTGTAAAGCTGATTTTCCTGTTGTTACTACATCTTCTAAAACAACAACTTCTGCCGATTTAGGTAAGCTTGGTCCTTCGATATAAGCTTGAGTACCATGTCCTTTTGCTTTTTTGCGAATAATTAAAGCAGGAATTGGTCTATCAGAAAGCGCAGATACTACACTAACCGCCGAAACAATCGGATCGGCACCCAAAGTAAGACCAGCAACAGCATCTGTTGTAGAAGGTAAAGCATTTAATATTAAACGTCCAATAATTAAAGCTCCTTCTGCTCTTAGGGTAACTTCTTTGCAGTTAATATAATAAGAGCTACGCGCCCCTGAAGATAAGACAAAATCTCCTTCGCGGTAGGCATATTTAACTATTAAATCTAATAAAGTGCTACGCAAATCTTCGTTGCTAGCAGTTAGTAAAGAAGAGCTAGAAGTAAGGTTACTATTCATAAGCTAAGTGTGTTTCCTGATGATTTTACTACTGTCGATTTGTGGATTCCTCAGTTAGAATCGAGCAGAAGTTTAACAAAATTTAAGCAATGTCTATTAAGTTTACTAAATTAAGTTCTATTCTGTTAATAACTGCTATTTCTAGTTTGTTTGCTATGGAAGCTAAAGCTGAAGAGCCAACAAACAAACCTATATCTGTAAATGATACTTTTAAAGAAGCTTATTTCGTCCATACTGGAGATAACTACCAAAATAGTAGTTTTATTGGACAGTTAAATACTATCCTGGGTTTTAAAGGATTTCCTGATAATCAAATCTCCGCAGATGGCAAGCTGATGGATATGGTTTATCAAAATGTTATCGAACAACAATCTCAAGTCGGTTCACCCATGAAAACTAGAGACTTGAGTAATCCTTATACGACATCTCTTCAAGAGAATCCTGGCTATATTGGCTATTAATTTACCCTCTATCTAAATTAATCTAATTTTTTTCTAGTTCCCCTCCTTTTAGGAGGGGTTTATAGATAGCGAATTTGTTAGTCTTACTTTCAGTCTATTTTTTACATTCTTACAACTCAATATAGAAATTATTATGAGTTAGAGCAAGATCGGGTTTCAGGCTGGCAAGTTTTTGCTGCTCGTTATCCCCCATGCCATCGCTATCGTAGAACAAATCACCACTACCAGCATCATAAATAAAGCGATGCTGGTTATTGGTCGCAGCAGTACCAACTGTAAGCATTTCACTACTGATCGTACCTGCTGTCAAATTTCCATTAAAACCAGTAGCAGAAAATACCAAAGTATCATCTTCAGGTGAGAAATCTGTAATAGTATCTACTCCTTCATGGGGACTGTTAAAGACAAAACTATCTTCTCCCGTACCGCCAACCAGGAGATCGCTACCAGCACCACCATTTAAAGTATCGTTACCCTGTTTTCCCACAAGATAGTCGTTACCATCCCCGCCTGATAATGTATCTCCATTTTCACTGACATCAATTACAGAAACGGTAAAAGCAGTCTCGACAAATTCATTTCCGCTATCAGTGGCTTTAACTGTAATGGTAGAACTTCCAATAACGTCATCTGCATAGTCTAAAGTTAATGCTTTAGTTCCATCGAGGGAAAAAACATCGAAGAACTTACCGCTAGTACCACCTTGAATAGAAGAAGATGCCCTGAGAGAATAGCCTAAGTTATCGCCGTTTTCCACATCTTCAAAATAGTCGGAGAGTTTAATAACGCTATTAGGAGCATTTTGAGTAAGGGTAAGACTGGGAATGGGATTGGTTAAAACGGGAGCATCATTTATAGGAGTGACATCAACTGATACTAATCCAGTAGCCGTTTCTGTGCCGTCGGTGACGGTGTAATTAAAACTAGCAGTACCGTAGAAGTCAGCATTGGGTGTAAATTCAATGTTCCCATATTCATTAACGGTCGCGGTTCCGTTAATAAAACTATCTACGCCACTAATACTTAGATTGTCTCCCATATCGTTACCGAGTAATTCAGTAGCGAGAATAACTACAGATGTATCTTCAACTGTGGCGATCGCATCATCAACAGCGGTAATAGAATCTTCATTTGGTGTGTTATTGACCGAATCGACTACAGAAACGTTAAAAGTAGTCTCAACAAATTCATTTTCACTATCGGTGGCTTTAACTGTAATAGTAGAAGTTCCAATCACCCCATCAGCATAGTCTAAAGTTAATGATTTAGTTGACGGATTAAAGGCGAAAAGGTCGAAGAACTTGCTACTCGTACCACCTTGAATAGAAGAACTTGCTCGAAAAGAATAGGCTAAATTATCTCCGTCTTCTACATCTTCAAAATAGTCACCAAGGCTGATTACACTGTTGGGAGCATTCTTATTAACGGTAAGATCGGGAATTGGATTAGTTACAATAGGAGCATTGTTAGCAACATTAACTACAGAAACGTTAAAAGTAGTCTCGACCGATTCATTAGCACTGTCGGTAACTTTAACCGTAATTGCAGCAGTTCCCGAAACATTATCTGCATAGCCTAAAGTTAGGGTTTTGGTATTGTCAATGGAAAAGATATCGAAGAATTGATTACTACCAGTGCTACTTTGGAAAGAAGAAATGGTTGCACTAAGGTTGTAGGCTAAGTTATCTTCATCTTCTACATCTTCAAAGTAGTCGGCAAGTTGAATAACGCTATTGGGTGCATTTTTAGCCAGGGTAAGATTGGGAATTGGATTGGTCAGAATAGGAGCATCATTAACAGCATTAACTACAACGGATACTGATGTCGTCTCATTTACTATGCCATCAGTGACAACATAATCAAAACTGGCAGTACCGTTGAAATTAGTATCGGGAACAAATTCAACGTTTCCATCTCCATTGATAACTGCGATTCCGTTAGCTGCATTGTTTACTGCAACGAGGCTTAAGCTATCTTCTAGATCGAGATTGATATCATTACCGAGTAATTCAGCAGCTAATATTGTTACGGGTGTATCTTCATTAGTAGTAACGGTATCACTGTTGGCAATAGGAGCATCATTGATGGAATTAACCACTACTTCTACAGATGCAGTTTCGCTATCAGTACCGTCGGTGACAGTATAGTCAAAACTAGCAGTACCGTTGAAGTTGGCATCGGGGGTAAACTCTATGTTTCCATCCCCATTGATAACTGCCGTTCCGTTAGTTGAATTGCTTATTTGGCTAACGATTAAGCTTTTTTCGATGTCATCATTAACATCATTGGCAAATAATTCGCTGGCTAAAATAGTTAGAGGTGTATCTTCATCAGTAGTAACAGTATCACTATTGGCAATCAAAATGTCGTTAATGGGATTGACAACAAGCTCTACTGATGCCGTGCTGCTATTCGTGCCGTCGCTGACAGTGTAATTAAAAGTAGCTGTTCCGTTGAAGTTATCGGCAGGGGTAAATTCGATGTTTCCATCAGCATTTAAGATTGCTGTTCCGCTATCTGAATTTACATTGATAATGCTAAAGTTGTCTCCTTCAACATCGCTATCATTACTGAGTAATTCAGTAGCGAGTATTGTTATCGATGTATCTTCATCAATCGCAGTAGCGGTATCGTTATTGGCAATGGGAGCGTCATTGACGGGATTCACCACAATTTCTATCGATGCTGTATCGCTATCGATGCCATCCGAGATGGTGTAATCGAAGCTAGCAATACCGTTAAAGTTAGCATCGGGAGTGAATTCAATGTCTCCGTCTGTGTTGACAATTGCAGTTCCGTTGACTACATTGTCTACGTTGCTAATGCTAAGAAGATCTCTGTCAACATCGCTGTCATTGGTAAGTAGTTCGGTAGCCAATATTGTGATGGACGTATCTTCCTCTATAGTGACAGTATCGTTATTGGCAAGAGGAGCATCGTTTACAGGGGAAACATTAACTTGTGCCAATCCAGTAAGAGTTTTCGTGCCATCCGAGACAGTGTACTCAAATATAGCAATACCGTTAAAGTCAGCATGGGGGGTAAATTCAATGTTCCCATTATCATTTAAGATGACCGTTCCATTGACTGCATCATTGATGCTACTGAAGCTCAAGCTGTCGCTATTAAGCTCGATCTCGGTACTCAGTATATCGGTAGCTAGTACCTCTAAAGTGACATCTTCATTGGTAGTAAATACATTGAATATCAAGTCACTACCTAGTGCTGACTGCTGAATAAGTTCGGCTAGTGCTACAACTTCAAAATCGAGGGTTTCTGAAGAGTCAGTTTGAGAGCCAGTAACTACTTGCTTGAATTGCTCTACTGCTTCTTGTATGTCGCCAGAAAACTCATATCTTTCAAAAGTAGTATTGTAGCCTACAGAAGATTCGACAACTTGAACGAGTAGTCTGGTTTCTAATTCGCTCGCAAGTTGAGCGAAAGTATTTCTGATTGTTTGTATCCCTGCACCACTAGGATTAGTATTGTTCCAATCACGACCGACAAATTTTTCGAGAAATTCTAGTTCAAGAGCGAAAGTACTGGAATTACCACTGCTAGAATCTACGCCATCAACACCAGCCCAGAGTAGCAGAATGGGGCGCACCAATTCACGGGCTGCTCCAATATCCCCCGAATTTACATTTTCAGCAAAAGATTCGACCGAAGCTAGCAACTCTGAATCTTTTGCCATCGCAATACGTAGGTCGGGTAAGTTGCCATAGCCTTTAAGGTTAGGCAGATTGAGAATTTGTTCGGTGATGACTACGGGTGAATTAAAGGTTGAGTTGTGGTCGTAGTAAGAATCTTGTTGGTCAAGGCTCATCCAAACATTTGCTACTTCGCGCTGCGTACCATCTGATAATTCAAAACTTGCAGTTTCATTGATTAGATGTCCTTCGTTAGTGATGTTGACGGGATTACCAACGGCATCAATTTTAGTAATGTTGAGTTCTGCAAGAGAAAAAAGTTCATTGATATCAGAACGTCCATCTTCGTCTAGGTCACGCCAGATTTGCAGTTTTGTGAAGTCAGTATCGGCGACAGTAATTTGACCGTCATTGTTACTGTCCAATTCTTGTAGTTCGGTAAAACCACTTATAGTCTGATTGCCAAACAGTTCGGAAATATCATTGATATAACCGTCATTGTTGCGATCTAGAACTAACAATCCATCATCGGATTTGAGCCAGCCAGTAGCCTCACGGAAACCATCGCCATCTATATCAAAATGAACGCCAGAGTTTTCTAAAGAAGTTAATTCGATACCGTCTCCATCTAAATCTAAGATTAGAGGGTCGTAATATCGTCGCCGAATTTGGTCTTCTGCTTCCTCAAATCCATCTTCTACGTCCTCACTGTAGGGTGGAGGTACAATTTCAATTCCAGAATCGTTACCAGGTGGAAGTCTTCGTCTTGGTATGGGCAACGACGATCCTCCGCCTCCTCCTGGTCTGTTTCCTTTGGCAGAAGCAGCGAAACCCCATCCTATAGAACCAGTAACTGTAATTATGGGTACAAGAGATTGTCCCCCTGAAATTTTTAACTCAAGTCCTGCGCCTAAACCGAAGATGGTAAGTGGAATACTAGCACTAACCGAAATAGATGCAGGCGCGTCGGCAAGTTCAGTATTACTATTTGCAGTCGTACCAAAAAAA
>NZ_LR214040.1:2240-9594 GCF_900659865.1 Hyella patelloides LEGE 07179 | reverse complement strand
ACCTCTCATCCCACTTTGCATAGCTGCATACATTCCCAAAAGGTAACTGGTTTTTCCCGCACCAGTTGTACCTAGCATGGTTATTTTGATATCTTTTAGTTTCATAGATAGTTGGGCAAAATAGGGTTCAAGCTACGGGAAAAGATCACAGTTAATAGAACCAATAAATGATTAACGGTTAATGATAAATGACAAATGGGAAATCTCAAAACCAGCGATCTCCATTACTGGAAGAATCAGAGCTTTCTGGAGAATCTAGAGAATCAAAAATTTCCCAAGGATTTTGAGTCGATTGATAAAAGCTAATTTTTCTGTGTGATGTTGAATTTAAAATAGAAGTGTCTAAAGACAACAAATCGAGAAATTCTTTGATAGATTGGGGACGTTTGTTAATATTCATTGCCATTGCTCGATCGATTCCCCAAGAAGTGCGATCGCTGACTTGTGAATTCATTTTTTGTGCTGTTTTCAGAGGTACTCCTGCTGCTCTTTCAATTGCGGATACGGGGACTTTTCCTGTCACCAAATGATACAAAGTCGCGCCCAAAGCATAAATATCAGTATGGTCAGCGCATTGTAGAGATTGACCATATTGTTCTAAAGGAGCATATCCAGGAGTCAACAAAGTTGTAAATCTAGTAGTGTTGCGCCCTGCAAAATCTCTAGCTGCACCAAAATCAATCAAAACTGCTCGTCCATCTTCTGCCAACATAATGTTTTCTGGTTTAATATCCAGATGTAACATTTGGGCTTGATGCACTATATCTAAAGCTTGTCCGATAATCTGAATGTAGTTAAGAGCATCGAATTCTGGAAGTGTACCGCCTTTTGACTTTAATAGCTCACTGAGGGTTTTGCCTTTTAAATATTCCATCACCATATAGGCGGTGTTATTCTCTTCAAAATAATAAAATACTCTGACAATACCAGAATGATTAAATTGCCCTAAAGTTTGCCCTTCTAAAAGAAATCGTTCTTTAGCATCGGTATAGGTAGACTTGTCCCATCTACCAGCTGAAACCACCGTTGTCCCTTCTCGCCAACAACCTTCGGGGAAAAACTCTTTCAAAGCTACTGCCCGATTAAGTTTTGTATCTACCCCTTGATAGGTAATACCAAACCCTCCTTGTCCTAAAACTCTAGAAACTTGATATTCTCCACTAGCCAGTAACACACCTGGACTGAGAACACCAGCCACCCTGGTGGTCATACAATCTAACTCCTACAAAACATTCTGATAGACATTTTTTTGGTTTATGGATAATTCGGTCAGTTTTGTTTTTCCCGATTGAATTTTACCATCGTAACCTTGATTTTTTTCCATCTATGGGTTTTTACCACTCATGTTATGAATATTTATTTAATTCTAAGACGAATTTCTGTAGACTTAATGATACTTTTAATAGATAAAGTGCGGTGTTAAGCTCTTCATTAATAAAAAATTAAGTATTTTCAAGATTTTAAACCTTATCTGGTTAGAAAAATGGAGTAATCAAGGAAAATAATTAGGTTACTTAAGGAAAGAGGATTGAGGACTTGCGCCCTTAAGATACGCTTATACGAAGGTTTTCCTCGTTCTTTGTTCCTTGTTCCTTTGGCATTTATCAAAGAGTCATAACTTGATATCACAAGTGTACCTAGTTATACTTTTGCTAAATAAAATCGCTTTTATTTTAAAATAAATAACAAAACTCTACAGCTTTAAAAAAAACTTTAAATCTTTGATGGGGATTATTCTGATTTATCTTGCTTTTTAGTTTATGCTGACGAAGTGCAAGCCGAACCTAAAAAATGGGATGCCCTCGGTTTACGGGGTAATCAATCGGGAACTTTACTTGTAGATAACATAACTATTCCCGCAGAAAGGGCGATCGGGGGTCCAATAAACTAGTACAAAGTAGGACAGACTTGGACGGTCGTCACGAGTGCCTGGGGAAACCCCAGGCAACGCGACCTCACAAAATTCCCCTATTTTAGAGCTAAAAAACAGTATTAAAGTACTGAATTTTGGGGTAATTTTGGTAGCATTGGCAAAAAACTATCGGCTCACAACCCTTACACTATGGAAGTCTGTCCTACTTTGTCTATGTTTTCCTTCGGGGTAACGGGAGAAAGAGCGATCGCTAAGAAGAAAATAGTAGAGCCGTTTTTCCTCTTTTGCTCTTCTGAAATTAGCTTTCAGTAGATAATGTAAGTATAAGGTATTAATTCCTAAGAAAGTCAAAGGAGTAATAAGAAGTGAAAGACAAAAAAGTTCTCTTAACTGGTGGAACTGGTGGCTTAGGACGGGGAATTTTGCCGTCTGTTCTTTCTCAGGGAGCTTCCGTTGTTATTCCCTACCTCAAAGAAAGATATGCCGATTCGGTTCGAGGAATGCTTACTCAAGAGCAGCTAGAGCAAGTAACATTGGTAAAAGCCGACTTAACCAAAGAAAGTAACGTCAGCCAGATCGTCAAAGACATGGGAAAGGTTGAGGTTTTGATTCACTTGGTAGGAGGATTTGACATGGGAGAAATCCATCAATATTCTTTAGACGATTGGCACAAAACATTTAATATTAATTTACTAACTACTTTTTTAACCTGCAAACACTCTCTTCAGTCAATGCGAGAACATAATTACGGTCGAATTGTCACTGTCGGTTCTAGAGGTGCAGTTGACCCCGCACCCCAACTAGCAGCCTATTCTGCTGCCAAAGCAGGTGTAGTTGCTCTCACTCAAGCGATCGCTAAGGAAACCCAAAAATTTAATATTACCGCCAACACGGTCTTACCTAGCGTTATTGATACTCCTACAAACCGTGAGGCTATGGGAGAAGAAAACGCCAATCAATGGGTCAAGCCAGCATCGTTAGCTAAAGTGATTTGTTTTTTGGCTTCAGAAGCGTCTCAAGATGTTAGTGGTGCAGCAATTCCTGTGTATGGAGATGCTTGATGTTTACAATATTTAAAGCACGTTATAATCAAAAGGTAGTAATTTAGTAGCTTCTTCTGCTGCTAAAGGACGACTAAACCAGAAACCTTGCATTTGCTCACAATTTTGACTTCTCAGTAGTTCGATTTGTTGCAGGGTTTCTACGCCTTCGGCAACAACTCTCAAGTTAAAACCTCTTCCTAAAGATACCATAGCAGAAATAATAGCTAGGTCTTGAGGATCGTTTTTTAGTTGACGAACAAAATCTCGGTTAATTTTTAAAGTGTCGAAAGGAATATGTTTCAACCGCTCCCAAGAAGCATAGCTGGTAGTAAAGTCGTCAATGGAAATATATACTCCCAGACTCTGTAATTGAGACAACATATGGTAGGAATATTCTAAATCTTTCATTACGGTACTGGCAGAGACTTCTAATTCCAACAAGTTGGGTTTTAATTGGGTTTCCTCTAGAATACGACTTACTACTAAGGGAAAATCAGGCTGTTTAAACTGTAGTGGAGAAAGATTAACAGAAACTCTTAGAGGAGGAAATCCTTGAGAATGCCATATTTTATTTTGTTGACAAGCAGTTTTTAAAACCCACTGACCAATGGGAACAATTAATCCTGTTTGCTCTGCTAAGTTAATAAAGCTAGTAGGAGAAACTAAGCCTAATTCAGGATGTTGCCAACGTAATAAAGCTTCTACTCCTTGAATAGTACCACTCTTAACATTAATTTGTGGTTGATAATAAAGAATGAATTCGTCTTTTTCTAAAGCATCATGTAAAAAACTCTCTAGTTTTAGTGTCACTGAGTTTTGAGAGTTCATTGTTGAGTTATAAAATTGATAAAAACAATTTTCTGATTCGGATATTTTTTCGAGAGCCAAATTAGCATTACTTAGTAAAGTATCTGGATCGTCTCCATCTTGGGGATATACGGCAATACCAATATTTCCCGTAATACTTAATTGTTGCTCTCCTACTTTAAATGGCTGCTGTAAAGAATCCACAATTCTTTGGCTAATTTTAGCTATTTCTTGAATGGTGCTAATCTCTTGCATTAAAATCGAAAATTTATCTTCGTCGTTGTAGGCTACCGTATCTCCAAAACGCAAACAAGCTTTTAATCTTTCCGAAAAGCTGGATAATAAAATAATTTTTTGTTCTTTACTAATAGCACCCCTAACATTGGCAAAGTTGTTAATTTCAACCGCCAAAACTGCTAATAATTTTTGATTTCTATCGGCATTAGCGATCGCAGTTCCTAATTGTTTTTTTAATACCTTAAGGCGAGGCAAACTACTTACTTTATCCTTGGGTAAAGTGAAAGCAATATTATTTTCTTTTTTGATTGTAAAACAAAATTTTGGCTCGATTTCAGAATGGATTAATCTGATTTCTAATTCTGTATTAATTAAATTTCCGTCTTGAGTTTTTAAGATCAATGTACCAGAGTAATCTCTTTGATCTGCAAGCATTTGTTGCAAAATATCAACTAGCTTTTCTTGATTGAGAACAAAATCTTCTATGTAGTTATTGACCATCTCTAATTCTGTCGTGCCTAGAGATTTACAAGCAATATTATTAATTTCCCTGATTTTTCTGCTATGTGCGCTAATAATAATAATTCCGTAAAAATTATTTTCAAAAATTATCTTATATTGCTTTGCTTGTTCTTCAAGTTTGTTTTCAATTCTTTTTTGTCTAGTAATATCAGTAAGATAACTTCTAATTAATTTTTGCTCTACTAAATAATAAGAATACTGCTGATAATAATTATTTTTAATTTGAACTTCTCTAGTATAAGAAATATTTTTCTGATTGCATCTAGCAGGCAAATCAGCAATTAAAGGATGGCTATTTTCTTCGTGCTTAAAGAGTGAACCTGCTGTCGAATTAGCATAAGTAAGATTTCCTTCGAGATCGACTTCTATAATTGCTTGAGGACTTAATTCAGCAAAAGATGATAGTCTTAGTAGTTCAGCACTATTAGAAGCAGGAAGCTCTTCTTGAGAATTAATTAGAGTTTCTTTATTTAATAAAGTTTCGCGATCGCTAATTGGAGAAGCAACTTCTACTTCTACTTCTACTGTAGAAACAAAAGATTCATCTTTAATTTTAGTTTGAGCAACATCAGATAAAATTTGATATTTTGCTTGAATTTCTCGGCTAAATTTAATGACATCTCCATGTTTTAGTTCATGAACTAAGCATTGTCTGCCATTAATATAAATTCCATTACGGCTTCTGTTACCCTGTAAATCACCATCTAATATCCAATAAGAATATTTATTGGTTTTGACATCTGTTCTACGCAAAAGGGTAGCATGATGACGAGATACTTTTTGAACAGCAAGAATAATATCATTGTTAGAATGACGACCCAAAGAATAGGTTGCTTCTTCTAAAATGACTGTTTTTCTAAAACTCGGCTCTTCGATAGTTAATATATGATGACTTGAGTGAGGTTGGTTCATTATACTGACGGTATAATCTCTGATGATAGATTGCTAAAGTTAACTATTGTTGATATACAGATTTTTTACTTCTTAGTAATAGTATGTATTTTATCTGTATTTTTCTCTAATCAATAATTACTAAAGGGAATTATTACGTTTATTTATCCTATCTTGATAGTTCAGTGTATTTTTATAAAGTAATTATGATTAAGATTGCTCTTAGCAAAATCAAAATGCATACTTGGCAACCATCAATCGTTGCTATATTTTAATAAAGACTTTCTAGTTTATTGTTCCCAAAATATGCTTTAAACATCAAAGAGATTATAAAGACAGAGTTAAAAATATCACTTAATTTAAATTGCAATACTAATCGTTACTGCTTTTCTTTTGAGGGTAAATGCTCCATAACCTTTCTCAGTAGACGATCTGCATCTATTGTTTTGGTCATAAAATCTGTTGCACCAGTCATTTTTGCTTTCAAACGGTCAACAAAACCATCATTACTAGTTAAAAATACGATCGGAGTTTCTGCCAAATTTGGCTGTTTTCTTAACTCAGTACATAGTTCATAACCATTCATTTTTGGCATGACAATATCTAAAAAAATTACGTCTGGTTGATGCTCTGCTAGTTGAACGATCGCTCTTATAGGATCGTTAAACCCGATAAAGCGATAACCTGCAACAGAAATAATTTCTTCCATCATGTGAGATGTCATAATGCTGTCATCAACACAGGCAATTAAATGCTTTTTATGGTTCAGAGGACTAACTACTCCGTTAAAATTATCACTGTTTAACAAATCGGGGATAGGGACTAAATCTAAAACTCCTGATTGAATATAGGGGACTAAAGATTTTGTGACCTCTAAAGGAGAAGCTTTTAAGTGTAGAGCTAAATCTCTTAACGTTTTGTTAGTATCTAGTAACTGGCAAATATTATCATAAATTGAACCAGAGATTTTCTCTTGTAGCTGTTTTGGTTGTAAAATCACAACCGCCAAGTTAGGAGAGCGATCGGCAACTTTTTCTTTTTGCCAATGTTGCCAAATCGAGTCAGTGTACTCAATAACTTTTTTTGGTTCAATTAAATCCAACGCAGGAAATAAAGTTGAGTCTTTTTCTAAAGTACATAAAACCTCTCTTCCTTGGGTAATGTCAAAAAGAATCTCACTAACGACTGACCAAATAAAATCACTTGATTGCTGACGAGTAATTTTTTTCTGTTCAAACAAGGACAAGAGCTTGTCATATTCCCAAAGACTATTCCCAAAATCTTCAGCGCGATCGCCTAATTCTTGCTCTAACGCTATCAGATTAAAAGATACATTTGGTAACTTAGACACCATACGTCTCTCCCAGCGTCGAAACGGATGCTCTCCACCAGTAGCGTACATAATCTGACCCAAATGAAGATAGAAATACCATTCAAAACCCTTTTTAAGATTGATAAAGGTCAACTTTCCCGTAATGCCAGCTTCTTGAAGAGATTTGAAGAATCTGATTTGCTTTAGGCTAGTAAATTCTCGAATAACCAGGTCTTCAGAGGAGGATATCAAAGTCATCTTATTTAAGGTTTTGTCAGTATTTCTGAACAGAAGATTTTAAAAGATTTATAATTTCATAGTTAGCTTCAGGAAAAGTATATTTATCTAGCTCTAGAAGATTTACCCAGCGAACTTCCTCGCATTCAATGGCTTGGGGTGTACCTTGAAGGTACTGACAGTGATGAACAAACAGCGTCACTTTGAACTTAGGGTACTGGTGTTCAATAGTGATCAAAGATTCTCTCACTAATATTTCAATACCTAACTCTTCTTTAATTTCTCTTTTGATACATTCTTTAATAGTTTCGTTGGGTTCAATTTTTCCACCAGGAAATTCCCACAAACCGCCCATTTCACCTTCAGCTAGTCTGCGATCTATGAGAATTTGTCCTCGCTCGTTGTGAATAATCCCAACTCCGATTTTTTTAT
>NZ_LR214040.1:0-2067 GCF_900659865.1 Hyella patelloides LEGE 07179 | reverse complement strand
CCTTTGTTCGGCATTTCTAATGAAATAACCACTCATCATGGCAGATGCTAGTAATCTTCCTAAATGCTCTCTGTTGGTAGTAATCGCAACATCAAACTGTTCGTTGGGAAGATTTCCTAATAGACCAATAATATTGCGCTCCATAACTTGAAACACCTCTTGAGAGTCTGGTTTAGAGAGATGAGATATTGTTTCAGAACTAAGAGACTGTACGTACTGCCAGAATTGATTAGCTTCGCTTTCATTGCCGAATACGCTTTGAGGTCGATTTCCGCTTTCCATCTATTACCTCCTAGAGATTAAGTAAGTTTGAGGGAGTTTAGTTGATGAGACAAATGCTAACTAAATATAATTAAGTAATCGCTAACTACTAAATATTAACCATTGTATATTCTCTTCGCATCTAGTAAAACCGAACCTATAGAAGTAGAGGTTTCACCCAAAGCTACCAACTTAAAGAAATAAAGAACGCTTATGAGCACAGGTGTTAGGTAATATTTTTCTCATAAATATAATAGGGACGAATGAAGGTTCGCCCCTGTATTCAATGCTTGTTTAATTTGGGATTTGGGATGTTAATTTAGCCAAATTGTTTGAGCAAATATTTCCTGCTTTGTCGATTAATTAACTAATTAACAAGGGGCTAAAACCGTTGAAGTGTTTTCCTTGTTCCGTGTAATCTTATTACCTAAATGTTAACAAATCACTAGCTAGCCAAATATTCTCTGATCGCAGTTTTGCGCTTTCTTAGTTTGGAAAGTGCTTCTCTTTCAATTTGTCTGACTCTTTCGCGACTAATACTTAAAGATTCGCCAATCTTAGCTAGAGTCATTGGTTTACCATCTTTTAGCCCAAATCTCAGGGAGATAACCTCTTGTTGCTGAGAGGTTAATTCAGACATCAGCATAGCCAAATCTTTTTTCAGTGAAGAATGAGTTGCATAGTCTTCTGGAGACTGTCCCATGTCTTCTAACATATCTCCTAACTCTGTATCGTTGTTATCTCCAACTTTGACATCAAGGGATATGGGTTGACGAGATTTTTCCAGGTAGTCTCTTACCTGTTTTGGAGTAAGACCTAACTCTACCGCTAATTCGGCAATAGTGGCTGTTCTACCTTTCTGCTGAGCTAGTTGTCGTTGGGCTTTTTTGATTTTGTTAAGTTTTTCTGTAATATGGATTGGTAGACGAATAGTACGACCTTTCTCAGCGATCGCTCTTGTAATAGCCTGGCGAATCCACCAATAAGCATAGGTAGAAAAGCGATATCCTTTAGTGGGGTCGAATTTTTCAACTCCTCTCTGCATACCAATTGTGCCTTCTTGAATTAAGTCTAGTAGATCGAGATTACGCTTTAAGTATTTTTTTGCCACAGAGACTACCAGACGTAAGTTAGCCTCTACCATCTTACGTTTAGCAGATTCTCCTGCTTCAAGATCGTTTTTTAACTCTTCTGTAGATACCTGAGCAGCTTCCGCCCACTGTTTTATCGTGGGTCCTTCACCTAATTTTTCCTGGAGAGACTCTTTGATCTGACACAGAGCAATTTCTCTTTGTACTCTTTTGGCATAAAGAATCTCTTCTTCGTGAGTTAAAAGAGGTACACGACCGATCTCTTTCAGGTAGCTTCTTACTAGGTCGTTAGATTTTCTGGCTGTTTTCATGGGATTTTCTGAGCTTTAGTTAAGAGTTTGTAGTCCCAATTCATTACAAACAGGTCTTGGTCGGACTAGAATGTGGTGGGATTTATGAGAACTAGGATTGTTTTTTGTTAAGAATTTTAATCTTTCAGCTAGATTTTCTCATCTAACTACGGCTATATATTGTGGGATTAGTTTCACCTTGTATTGGTCGGTTTCATGTTCTTCTGGCGAACCAATAGGGTAGTAATTTTACTTTCTTTGTATATTACTAGAATACACTAATTTATTAACTATTGTAAACTTAATGATAACTATTTTAATATACTACTAATGTAGTTGGTCTATACCTCTTCTATTATAGTACTCAAATATTAACAGCGAACGAAATAAAACAGTAAAAATAATTTTCCCAACGATAGTCTTAG
>NZ_LR214039.1 GCF_900659865.1 Hyella patelloides LEGE 07179 | reverse complement strand
CGCTCAAGTTTTGAGAGGGGCAAGAAAAGGAATTAATCCACCACCTTTTCCTGTTTGTAATTAATCTGCGGGGATTCCTCGCGCCTAATTTTCCTGGGAATTTTTTAGGGGGGAATGAACGATTACCCATTAGATATTAGCCACAAAATAGGCACTTGCAATTTTGAAGCTAGATATTTGAATAATTTAAGCTATGCTTACAACTCTCTGGAAGAATCTAGACGGGCAATTAATTACCTTCAACAGTCATTAGAGATTCAACAAGAAATCGGCGACAAAAGAGGAGAATCGGATTCTTGGTTTAATTTGGGAAATAGTCGGAAAAACTTACAGCAAAAATCTGAAGCTAAAACAGCTTATGAAAATGCGAGAAAACTATATCAAGCAATGAAATTAGATCAAAAAGTAGAGAAATGTGATGAGGCGATTCAAAATTTAGAAAATTAACGATCTCGAATCAGTCTAAAAAACCATCTTTAATTCACCGCATATTCAGCAAGTACCTAAACAAAATTGTTTACACATTTTGATATTAACTGAAAATGTCTGTATTTATTATCTGTTGCCTGTTGCCTGTTCCCTATTCCCTCTCTAGACTGTGAAATTTATGTTGTGTAACTGCTTATGACTATATTTGATTAGATTTTCATTAAACGTTTATAATACAATTTTCTGTACCATCTTGCTAATTCCCAATCAAACAACGGTAGAAGAAAGCTGATGACAATTATTGATTATATTGTACTCTGTCTCTATTTGTTGGGAGTCGCTTGGCTTGGCACCAGGTTTAGCAAAGAACAACATTCCACAGAAGATTTTTTCTTAGGGGGACGAAACATTCCTTGGTGGGCGATTGGTCTTTCTGTAATGGCAACCCAAGCTAGTGCTATTACTTTTATTGGTGCGCCTGGCTGGGGCTATGAAGGAGGTTTAGAAAGGATTACAACCTATATTAATGTTCCTCTTGCTGTCGCTTTTGTGGTTAGTACCTTAATCCCTTTCTTCTATCGCGCCCAAATCTTTACTGCTTATGAGTACCTAGAAAACCGTTTTGGCTCTGGAACAAGGACAACCATTGCCGTGGTTTTTCTCGTGGCTCGTGGTCTAGCAACAGGAGTCATTCTTTACACACCTTCATTGGTGCTTTCTGTAATGACTGGTTGGTCGGTAAGCATTTGTATTTTAATTATGGCTTTTTTATCTGTTTCTTATACAGTGATGGGAGGCATTAGTGCTGTAATTTGGACAGATGTCGTACAAATGGTTTTTTTATGGTTTGGTACTGGTATCAGTATTTTTTTGGTTCTCAAGAGTGTACCAGGTGGGCTGGAAGGTGTGGTTCAAGTAGCCCAAGAAAAGCAATTTCTGAATGCATTAAATCCATCTTGGGACATAACTGAAACTTACACTTTGTTTGCAGGGTTGCTTGGCGGTGTCATCTGGCATATTTCCTACTTTGGCACAGATCAAAGCCAGGTACAAAGGATGCTGACGGCTAAATCGGAGAATCAAGCCAAGCAGTCTCTAATGATAGCTGGCTTACTAATGGTTCCGCAAATGCTGCTGTTTCTGTGGATTGGCATCATGCTTTATGTGTTTTACCAGGATCGTGCTTTTGACAATGTAAATCAGGTGTTTCCCACATTCATTGTGGAAGAATTACCAATGGGTATTACTGGACTGGTAATTGCTGGTGTTTTCGCTGCTGCAATGTCCAGTCTCGATTCGGTGCTTAACTCCTTAGCAGCCGTTTCCGTAAAGGATATCTATAGTCGCTACATTAAAAGAAATGCTTCAGAAAACCATTACCTGAAAGTTTCCCGTTGGCTCACTATTGGCTGGGGTTTATATGCAACTATCGCTGCTTTTTTTGTGGAAAATATGGGTTCTGTAATTGAGGCTGTCAATAAAATTGGTTCTTTCTTTTATGGCCCTATTTTGGGAATATTCTTACTGGCTCTTCTCACCCGTCGCATTAGTGGTAGTTGGGCAACAGTAGGACTGTTAGGCGGTGTGGTTGCTGTGTTTGCCGTGGACTGGTTGACGAATATTTCTTGGTTATTCTATAACGTGATTGGTGTTGTTGTTTGTCTAGTATTGGCAAGTTTAGGACGATTTTTAGCTCCATTACCGATAGAAGTTGCTGCACAATACAAAGATCGAATCACTTGGCATAGTCTCAATTCTTGGTGGACTTGGGCATTGCTGCTTTACTTTATAATAATGATGGTGCTACTGGCTTAAGAGTATTGTCAACGACCAGATATTGAGCAAGATTTTCCCTAAAAAAAGTACCGCTTCGCAGATCGATAGATTGATCGTGCGCGAAATCGTTTCATTGACACATAAGTTTATTAAGCACTACGACAATCAATAATATAGCCGTAGAAAATTAAATTAGGACATTAAAATTGACAAGCTTCGGAAGTAATGAGTAATGAGTAATGAGTTTTTTGATTAAAATGCTCAAATATATTTCTAACCAGCTTCAAAAAATAATGTTGACTCCGAATCATATTCTTCTCAATGTAGAAATAGTAACCGAACGCCTTTTGCTCCAGCCAATATCAATAGTTTATGAAGACGATATATTTAAAGAATTCAATGAGGAAATAACCACCTATACGTATCCTTGTCCAGCTAGAGATATTTCAGAAACTCGCTCATTTATTGAAGATTCTATAGCTGGAATGAAAAATGAAAAAGACTTGCATTGTGTCATCTTGGATAAAGATACACAAGAATTTCTAGGATGTGCTGGAATACACAATATCAATGGCAAAAGTCCAGAACTCGGTATTTGGCTCAAAAAGTCGGCTCATGGTAATGGCTATGGTTTAGAAACTATTGCTGCTCTCAAGAAATGGGCTGATAATAACTTAGAGTATGAGCAACTTATTTATCCTGTTGACAAAGCAAATATTCCTAGCAAAAGAATTCCTGAAAAACTCAGTGGGAAAATAGCCAGAGAATTTGAACAAGTAAACTTAAGTGGTAGAGTCTTACAAATAATAGAGTTTAGGATTCCCAAGAATTAATCTTTTTCTAATCCATCGAGTTTAGCCATTAGCTAGTTGCTCTAAAGTAGCTGTAAAATCTTGGCTTCCTACCATTGAGGATTGAGTTAGTGCGGTTTCTGCTGATGAACCCAAGTTCAAATCTTCCAATTCTTCTAGTCTAGCTATTAATTGCCGATAGGCTTCTGCGGAGAGAATAACATGGCTTGGTCGTTTTTGTTTGGTGATTAGCACTGGTTCGACTGTCGCTTTATCAAATACTTCACCATGTTGATTGCGAGTTTGTGTGAGAGTGTAGCTTTTCATTTTTGATTGCATTGACTATTTTATACATAACAGCAATTTTTTTAGAGATTTTTACAAGGGTAGTTTTTTTACTTTCAATGGTTAAGAAAATTGGGGAATAGGGCAGATTTTTTCGGGATTTTAACTGTGAATAAACACCTTTTTGCTAAAGTTTAATACTTATAAAAATGCCTACTCATAACGAAAGTGAGGGCGCATCTCCCGAAATAAATTCAGGAGTTTATTTCGCTCGTGAAAAACCTACCCTTATGAGGTTTATAGCCGTGGGAGAAAGTTAAGCCAGATCGTGTTTTTAACTTACCAATACTTAAGCAGTTGGACAAAATTAATTTCCTAGTTGAGAGAGGCAATAGGCAATAGGCAATAGGCAATAGGTAATAGGCAATAGAGAAAGCTAAATGTGTAATTAATTATGTCTGGCTACTTATCCAATTATTTTCTTTTTGATCGTTTAGGATTATTGTTTGTTTATTTTCTTTTTCTTGGTGTCCTTAATTGGCGATCGCTTTATAGCTCCTTCACAGTAACCCAAATCATACATACTAGCTGCTTGAGGATCGTGTTCTGGGGTTTGTTTGGGTTTTCCCGCCCAAGCATCGGATTTTCCTTGATTCAGCCAGTCTTCGTCATTCATGAAAGCAAAAGCATTGTTATTCATTAGATTAACTTCTCCTTGCTTAATTTCTTAATTCAAAACATTTTCAATGAGTGAAAGTAAGCTTGGTCGCAAAACACAGGAGTACTATTCACCTCAAGAAAATTACCTCTATGTTTGTTGTAGCATTTTTGGGTTTTACTAGGATTTTTTTGTAAAAAATTAATAATAAATACGTAGTTTGCAACTTTTATAACCATGCTTTTAATAGATAAATGTTACAATTGCTAATCGTTAACTATTTTTTAAAAAACTAATCTAATTCTTGCCAATCAGTATCCTTTTCCGCAGCTTTTAACTTGGGTTTGGGTTTGGTTTCATACTTGTCGGGTACGAGGGATAATTGGCGGTAGGATTGTTCTGATTCTGGTTTACCTTTACGTCTTTCAGAAGTTCTTTCCTCGCTGGTTTCTTGGGTAACTAATTCATAAAGAATTGCCTGTTTATTCGTAGTATTCCCCTTTCTTAATACCCTACCCAAACGTTGAATATATTCCCGTGATGAACCAGTACCCGATAAAATAATGGCTATCCTCGCATCAGGTACATCTACCCCTTCATTAAGTACATGGGAAGCGACTAAGGTTTTATAATCTCCTGCTTTGAATCTTGTCAGAATATCGTGTCTTTCTTTAACTGGAGTTTGATAAGTAATTGCAGGTATTAAAAATTGTTGAGAAATACGATAAACCGTTGCATTATCGTTTGTAAAAATTAACATCCGTTCGGGGTCGTGCTGCGTAATAAGATCTATAAGAATTCTCATTTTGGCATCTGTACCTAAAGCAATCTCTTTAGCCTCTCTGTGTGCCAACATCGCTTTTCTGCCCTGTAGCGATCGCGCACTGGCTTTGACAAACAGTTGCCAACCATCCAAACTACCCAAAGAAATATTAGACTGACGCAAAAACCGATTACGAGTTTCGATAGCACTATCGTATTTAGTCTTTTCTTGTTTCGATAGTTTGACTCTAATTTGTACTACCTTATGGGAAGCTAAAGCCGAACCAGATAACTCTTCCGCGCTTTTACGATAGATTACTCTACCAATGAGGGTATCTAAAAACTTGTGTGTACCATCGCTTCTTTCTGGTGTGGCAGTTAACCCCAAACGATAAGGAGCGATCGCATATTCGGCAATTACTTTAAAAAAATCCGTTGGTAAGTGGTGACACTCATCAAAAATCAATA
The DNA here is from genome assembly GCF_900659865.1 of Hyella patelloides LEGE 07179. Lineage (GTDB taxonomy): Bacteria > Cyanobacteriota > Cyanobacteriia > Cyanobacteriales > Xenococcaceae > Hyella > Hyella patelloides. Next base: position 4,430 of record NZ_LR214039.1, on the reverse strand, counting down.
AGGCATACTTGCTACCAATTTTTTCCGCGTGAATCGCTGCACTATGATATGTAGCAATTAAAATCGGTGTGCGATCTCTCGAACCTCCTCCTAATAACCCTACTTCAATATTAGGAAAAGCAGCCTCAATTTGAGCGTACCACTGGTGCATCAAGTCCAAAGTAGGGACAACAATCAAAGTAGTACGGGGAGTACATTGGATTGCTAACTGTGCTAAATAAGTTTTTCCCGCAGCCGTTGGTAAAACTACTACTCCTTGCCTTTTTTGTTGCTTCCAAGCTTGTAAAGCCTCTTTTTGGTGGAGATAGGGTTCATAAGACAAACTACTATTACTGAGTTCTAAATTGTAAAACTCTTTCGCCTCATCAATAATTTTTTTATCATCCTCTTGTAAAGCTTCCATTAATGGACGATAGTAAATTGCGGGAATCCGAAACTTTTCAATGCGATCGTCCCAAGTAGCAAAATCCAACCACGATCTACCCCTTGGTGGTGGATGCAAAATTAAAGTACCGCGATCGAATTTTAATCTAGGAAGACGAGCCATAGAGAGTCACCAAATCACCGAGTCAGGAGTAAAAAAAATGAGAATGAAGGAATAAGGAGAATCAAACATTTTCATTTTCATTCGTAGCTCGTAGCTCGTCCCGTCAGGCGGGATAATATGGCTCGTTGTTAATAGTTGTTGTAATATTTGGAACAAAGTAATCAAAATTTAAAACCATGTTTTGATTCAGCAACACCACTAATGCTAAGAGACAGAAAATAGTTTTTGGTCAAGCTGAAGGATATGTCCAGTTGCGGAAAAACTTTCATTTCCATCGAGTTTTCCTGTCTTGGTTTCGACAATTTTAAATCCTTCACTGAGGTAGAGATTTAATGCTATGTCATTACCACTTAGTACAGAAGTATGGACAATTTTTCCCCATTTTGCGATCAGGCAAGCCTGGCACTGCGCGATCGCTTTTTTCAGTAATTGCCGTCCAATTCCCTGTCGATAATGCTCAGGCGATACGTATAACCAAGTCACCTCATCATCAGAAAAGGCGACAAATCCTAATACAATTTCCTCATCGCAAGCTACCCACACTTCCCCATCAAATAATCCCTCGTTTTCAGCAGTATCCGCCAATGAGAGAAAAGCTTCTATTCCAACTGACGCGCTTAGTTCATCTAATCTTGCTCGATCGTGAATGGCTGCAATGGCATTCCAGTCTTTTGGTTGATATTTCCTTAGCTTTATCATGAATTGTTCTGATAATTTAGTTGTCTTGTAAACAATCTCAAATTACTGGTTTACCAAAATCCTATAACAATTTAGTTTTCAACTCTACCATTAACCGCAACAAGTTTATTAAATATCTGACAGCCTAGAAGTTTATTTATGAATCCATTTCCAGAAAGGATGAGATGAACCTGTAGCTAAAATCTTTGCCACTTTTTTTTCTAAATAGTATTTTTCTCGATCTGATAATCCCCAAAGTATATGGCTACTTTGCCATAGCAAAACAGAAACAGTCATCCCAATACAAATAGCAAGACAAATAGTAGGAACCAAATTAAACGCTAAACCATAATGAACTGCCGACCAAGTAAAATAATCTAACCAGAGTTTGATTTCATGACGAATACCCCAAACACCATAGACTCCCAAGGTGAACCAGAGTAGCAACACAACTATCCAGCGTAGATAAATAGTTAGCTGATAATATCTATCGACTTTTTTTTGGAAATCAAAGTCCGATTTATCCATAAAGTTTAGCGGTAATTAGGAATTTAATAATAATCAAAAAAAGAATTTTATTATTGCAGCAGCATTACATTATTTAAGCACTTCTAACTTTAAATTCTCTGGCTGTCCCATCCAAGAAGCATAAGCAGTATGGTCTAAAATATCGTTTCCCGTCAGGGGATGAATTAGAATTGTTAGACCTCTTCTATTTAATGCTAACCAAGATAACAGATCGGCAGGGCGATCGCAATCAAATGCTAATTGACAACTCCAACAAGGATGAGGTCCTACAGGTTTACGATGTAGCCTACCTACTGTCACTGAAAATTCTTTTCCTGCTGTTTCACATAAAACTTTAGCCTGTTCAAAAGTTGCTTCATCATAATAAATGTGAGCATGATAACCCTTAATTAAACTAATACTTTGAAACTCCATTGTTGAACCTTGAGCCTATTAACCTAAATCTTACTTAAGAAGAAACTGCTACGGCTTTATCCCCTCTACTATTACGCCACCAAGCAAGTAAAGTACTAGCGATAAAAATACTGGAATAAGCTCCCAAAGCAAAACCAATAATTAAAGCTAAAGCAAATAATTTAAGGGTTTGTCCGCCAAATAGAAAAATCCCAATTAAAGGTAACAGAGTAGTAACAGTAGTGTTAATAGAGCGTCCTAAAGTTTGATTGACCGCACTGTCCACAATATCGTTGATAGTACTTTCATCATTATCATTAGCAATGGTTTCTCTAATGCGATCGTATATTACTACAGTGTCGTTAACGGAAAAACCAATAATAGTTAACAACGCAACTAAGAATAAACTATTAACTTCTACTTGAGCTACTAAACCTAAAATTGCAAATACACCAGCCGTAATGAAAACATCATGAAATAAAGCAACAATGGCGAATAAAGCATAGTCAAACTGAAAACGCACGCTGAGATAAACAATAATGCCAAAAAAAGCCACAAGCAAGGCGAGTATTCCTGACACAAAGAGTTCTTTCCCAATAGTTGGCCCTACCGTATCTATTTGAGTAGTTTTAGGGTCAAATTGACCAATTTCATCACTCAAAGCTTTTTGTAGTTCAGTTCTACCATCAACATCGAGGTTTTCCGTCCTGACTGAGAGGGTTTGTTGCTGATTACCCAGTATTTGAATTGTACTATTGCCCAAGCCCAAATTATCGAGTATGTCTCTCACTTCAGAAGTTTCAATGGGATTATCGCAATTTCCCGCAACAGAACAATCTTTTTCAATTTGCAGTCGAGTACCACCAATAAAGTCTAAACCAGGACGAATCGGCGCATTTAAACTGGTAAAGGAAATAACCATAGCTGCGATACTGACTATCACAGCTAAACCTGATATACCCCACCATAAACTGCTTTTTTTAACAATACTAATCATAATTTTTTGGTTGGTGTTTGTTAGTGGTTAGTGGTTAGTGGTTAGTGGTTAGTGGTTTTTACTCGCTAGTTGCTAATTACTACTCACTACTCACTACTTGCTACTTGCTACTGCGACGCGATAGCGAGTCCTTTAGGGCTACTTGTGAGCTATTACCTATTAACTATTACTTACTTCTAAATTGGGACAAAATAATTCTGGTTTTTGTCTTACTTTGGGGAGACTCAGTACAGTTAATAACAACAAAGTACGACTACAAGTAACGGCAGTAAACATACTGACTAGAACCCCAATAGCTAGAGTAAGAGCAAAACCCCTAACTAAACCAGAGCCAAGCCAAAATAAAGCACCGCAAGCAATGAGAGTAGTAACGTTACTGTCTAAAATACTAGAAAAAGCACGGAAAAAGCCCGACTCCACAGAACGATAAAGAGTTTTGCCATTACGTAACTCTTCTCTGGTGCGTTCAAAGATTAAAACATTAGCATCTACCGCCATCCCGATACTGAGGATAAAACCCGCAATCCCAGGTAGGGTTAAAGTGACTCCTGCAATGGAATAACAAGCAAGAGTAAGTAAAGCATAGATAACTAAACTAATATCCGCAATAATTCCTGGTAGACGGTAATAAATACCCATAAAAATCAAAACCAAAACCAAACCAGCGGTACCTGCTATTTTACTGCGATTAATACTGTCCTGTCCTAAAGTTGCCCCTACAGTGCGATTTTCTACTATCTCTACAGGAAAAGGTAACGAACCACCCCGAATCTGAATTGCTAAATCCCTAGCACCTTCTAAATCAAAATTACCTGTAACAACGGCTCTTCCGCCAGTAATTCCTAAATCGGCAAATTGTGGTCCAACACTAGGCGCACTAATCAATTCATTATCTAAAAAGATGCCTAAAGCGCGTCCTGTTCCTGCTAAATTTTTAGTCAGTTCGGCAAACTTATTACCACCTTCATCATCGAAGTTAATCGCTACCTCCCAAGCATTTCCTGTTTGGTTGGGTTGAGGACGAGCATCTTCTAGGTTCTTTCCTGTTAAATCCACAGAATCAAAAAAACCACTAACAGCTTCGTTAGATGCTTTAAGGGATTCTTGCAATTGGGTAATTTCTTCAGAATTTTCTGGTGCAAGCTCTTCTTGACGCAAAATAGCTAGTTGTAATTGCAGTTGTTGTCTGACTTGAGATTCTGCTGCAAATTCTCCTTCTGTTCCTTGTCTTTGCTCTTTAAATTCTAACTCCGCAGTACCTTGTAAACGTCTTTCGGCGGTTTCGGG
>NZ_LR214038.1 GCF_900659865.1 Hyella patelloides LEGE 07179 | reverse complement strand
AAAAAAAATCAAATGAATCAAATTTCAACAAATAAAAAAAGCCAATCGCAACCCAGAGAGCGAGGGAAGTTTGCTCCCATTGGCGATGAACCTCTCTCCAAAAAAGTAACTGGAGTGAGATTGCCCGTTTCTATTCATCAGTGGGTACACGATAAACCGAATTATACGGAATGGGTCAGAAAAGCGATTGCTGATGCAGCAGAAAAAGAAATGAAAAATGTCAGTTGAGTTTAGGAGTAACTTAAATTATGGTGTTCGCCATAGCCAGACAACCTTTAACATTAGATGAAGCAGAACACAAGACGCTCAAAGCATTTGGTCGTACTTCTTTTCGTCGCAAATCAAACTTAGCTATTGAATCTTTACTAACTCCCGCACAAGTTGATACTGCGGTAAGTCATCTTGTTGAAAAAGGCTTGGTTAAAGTAAAACCAAACCAACATTCAGACTTTGATGAAAGAGTTTATTTAACCTGGAAAGGGGGACAAGTTAAAAGACAAATCAGCACAAATCTTGTGAAGTTTCCTCATCATGTAGAACCTAATATCGACGATAAGTTACAACGGCAGATTGCAGAGCTAAAACAATAACATTTAATAGCTCTAGCCGAATGTCTATTGATATTTCAGAACCATTTAGTAGCTACGATCTAATTGCTACTCTGACTGCTGCGATTATGACTTGGGTTGATGCCCAAAGAGATATCTGGATACCTCCTAATTGGGCAGTCAGATGCCAAATTTATGGTTTAGTAGGTATCCTCTCATTAGTTAATGGTTTTATTACCTATATTATTTACCCAATATTTGCCCAAACTACAGGCATTCCCTTGGGGTTAGAAGCATTATTGATCGGAGCGGGTTATTTTTTGCTACTACGAATTATTGCCGTAAAGTTAAAGTTTGGCGAGAATGAAACCCCCGAATTGAGTTTTAGCAGCTTAATATATGAACCCTTACAAGCCCTACTTTTTCGCCGTATTGACGAAATTATCGATCCTTATCTAGAAGCAGAAATTGAAAAATTAAGCGCAAAGCTCACTTTAGAAGAATTGACTTTTAGAGTTTACAATCGCATCAATCGAGTTAATTCCAAGTTGTTAGCTCCTGAGAAAAAAGAAGAAGTCAAGCAATGGCTGTCCGATACATTAGCCAACAACACTCAGGAACAAATCAAGAAAAATATTCTGGCTCAGGTTTTAGTTACTAAGAGATTTCAGGTTTAACTCTATCTCGTCGAACTCAGTTCGGCTTCATTATCATGACAACTACGTCTTTACCCGATAAATTACCCGACTGGTATGGTTTAGAAGAACCAAAAACCAATAATCAATCAGCAAGTCAAGGTGACATAGCAAAAAGTAAAAAACCAATATTGAAACAAAAACAACCAGACAAGGGATGGAGTCCTCAAACCACTCACATCAAAAATATTACAGAAACTTGGTGGGGTAAAGATATTCCTCCAGCCAATCAAACCCCATCCACAATTGAACTAGATAATCTTAGTATTCTCAGCCCCCTACAAATAGGAGGAGGAGCATTACCTGAAGGACATAATTTACCCGCCCAAATAAGTGGAGTATCTTGTATTCCTGGTTCTTCTTTGAGAGGTTCATTTTTAAGGTGGATCGTTAGTTTATGTCAAGAATACGAGCGAAGTATCATCATTCTGACTTGGTATAAATGTTTTCCACAATTAGTCATAAATAATCCTTCTCTAAGTTCTAAGATTGCAATTTTAGTCAAAAAATTAGAACGAAACAATTTAGAGGAAGCAAGCTTGAGCGAGGAGGAATATCTATTTTGGGATAGCTATCTATTTCGTCAAGATCGGAGCATTGGCTGGAAGCCCAAAGCAATTCGCTTTGAAACTACTTATCTGAAAAATTTAACGGCTTTTCCTTTACATCCTCAACAGGATTGGCAAGTGTTTGGCAAAAAAGATAATAAGCTAGCTGTTATGTGGCAATTTCCCGCGATCGCACCACAAAATACACCAAAGAATTCAACAACGAAGAATAAGGCTATTGAACGGTTTTCCAAAAATAAAAATTCCGATGATAACCCGATCTCTCCACTAAAAATCACTTTCCATAACTCTCTAGCCTCAAATCAAAAAGAATTTGTCAGCAAGCAACTAAGAATGATGCTTCTATATCAAGGTCTTGGTAAAGGTCTTGCTTCTGGTTTTGGCAGGATAGGGAATAAAAATAAGATTCCTCCTGGTAAATGGAAAATTAAGTTAAAGGGAATGAAACCAGCTATTGAAAATAAAAAAGATTATCGCTGGAGTCCTCAAGTATTGAGGGCTTGCTTGAGAGGGCATTTTATTCGTTTGGCATTAACCATGCTTAACAGAGATGATGCGATCGCTCTTACAAATACTATTTTTGGTAGTTCCGATAAGCTAGGACAGTTATCTTTAACCAGCTATTTAGTAGAAATTAAAAACCGAGCAACTTCTAATAGCAAGAAACTGTATTCAAATATTCCCAAGAATATTGTTGATGAAATCTGGATTATTAACGTTGACTGTAATCGAGAATTTCATTTCTTAATAGATAATTTATTATCTTTTACCAGTCAAATAGGAGGTTTAGGAAGAGGATGGCGTAGACCTCGACACCACGTTGAGAGAGAAAAGGAAGGAAAAGACGGGCAGCTAATTCCTTTTAGTCTTTATTTTGGCAGTAGTTTTGAAGTCAATTCTTCTTCCATCGAACAAGAAGAGATTGCTTTAATTCATAATTTACAATCTCAAATCAAACAATTAGCGATCTTTTATCAAATAACTACAGAATTTCCTCAAAAAACCCTTGATGACAATCTCAACGGTGCTATTATCAGCCTCTGGAAATCAAAGCAAAATATTAAACAACATTATCGTAATGAGTTAATTCACTGTATTTGTTCAACTAATAAAAGACGGAGGAATAATCAAGAAAGACCTGATTGGTGTGGTGATAATGAGAGTAGACCATCTGGTTATGCTATTAGCGATCGCGGTCATTATAATTTAGTTTCTGTTTTTGACTCTGAAATGCACAAATTACTAATCAATGAAGAAATAGCTGCTCTTGATTTTAATTTATGGAATAATGTTTGGTCTTGTTGCTAATAGTATTCGAGGGATAGCGTCAATGGCTGAAACACCCATTATTTGGTATAGCTCCGTCGATGGCTTGTACTGTATAAGTTACAGCGATTTTAAAGGTGGTTTATTGCCATTAATTATGAATAAAATTCAGTTTTTCAACTATCCCACGAAAAAGCGTCCTGAAGTTCAGTCATATTAGGGCTTTTGAAGCCCAGTCTTTTGATTCTTGTTAGAAAATATTGAGTTGAAACCCAGTACACCTTCAGTATTTTGGCTGATTTGGGTGTTTTGTCTTTTGATTCTTGTTAGAAAATATTGAGTTGAAACTTATTTTTATAGATATCAATAACTTCATCCTAATCAGCTTTTGATTCTTGTTAGAAAATATTGAGTTGAAACCTAATCCTAGCCAAGAATACTTATCCTCTTTTTTACTCAGCTTTTGATTCTTGTTAGAAAATATTGAGTTGAAACCTAACATCCATCTAAAAATAATGGATATTCCATAAAAAAAGACTAGCGATCGCTAGTCTTGTAACTAATTTATTGTCAAATAAAACTAAGTATTTTTTTTCTGACTATCTTTAAATCTATTTGTCCAAAACTGAACTGTATCTCCAATTTCAATCAACAATTCAGCAATAACCATTTGCCTTTGAGTTTGAACATTTAATAAATTAGGATCATCATTATAGAGTTTTTCATTGAACTCATTAATTAGAGTATCTTTATCAATCCCCCAACTATCATCTATTATTTGACACAAGACTTCTCTAGCAACTTGCCAAGCAAAATAACTAACTTTACTTGAATTCTCCTCATCTTTTTTAAAAGATAAAGCCCAAAATCTTAAAATTCCCCAAGTTGCGACATAATCAGAAATTTCGCTAGCTTTACCCTGCCAATTTCCCAAGTCATTTTTTCTATGTTCTAGCCTTTTGAAAACTTCATAATCAATACTATTAAGTGAGATTGCCATTACAGTAACTACTATTTAATAATTTTAGGTGGAGGATTCAACTGAGGGGAGTTTGCTGACTTTTTATTGAGTTGCTTGTCTGATTTATTGTCATTTTTAGTGGTTGTTTTCTCTTCTTGAAAAATAGATACCCGACCGTAACCGATACTCCATAAACCACCAACGTAATGCTCGTCTCGTAAAAACTTTACCCAACGATCAGTATCTATAGCAAAATTATTTCGAGCTTTTTCTGCGGTAAAATCTTGAGCATAGCGAGAATTTCTCGTCGTCCAAGTAAAGTAAAAGATTGCTCCTGGCGGTAGTGCTTCGACAGAAAATAAATTTTTTACTAAAGAATTATTCTCTTCAGAGTTTTCGTTAGATTCGTTTTTCTCTAAATCATTCCAGTACTCTTCGCGACTTTTCAAATTAACTCTGGGTTGTCTAACTAAACCCATATCGACAAAAAGTTTAATCCGATCGTCTGATACAATCAAACATCTGCTTTTATCCATTTCTGAAGTAATTATCGGTAAATCTTGAGAAGCTGTATATTGCTTAATTTCACTAATTTTAAGCCAGCGAAAATATAAAGGTTTTGAGCTTTTCTCCTGCATCCAATAAACGTCATCCCGCTCGCAAGTAAAAGCAAAACTAGAATCGCCGTTTAGTTGGTGATAGCGTTTGAGCCAGCCAGAACAAGTAATCCACCAATTCCCATGACCCAAAATATTCACTGGAAACCAAAGGGGAAAAGCCCAACCTAAAGCGATCGCTCCTGGAGTGGTTTGAGTTTCTTCATAGTCATTATCGGTATTCTCTGTTTTCCCAGAATTATCTTTTGTTTCCCGACTAACTTCTTTGCCAAACCAAGAATCGACAGATACTCGATATTCTTCAGATACTCGATATTCTTCGGCGTGTTCTCGTAAAGCACCTTTTAAAGAACTTCCAGGTATTACAGGAGTTCCGTCGGGAAGGCGATAGATAGGATTGCGATTTCCCCTGCTGTCGCTGTCTGCACCGCCGATATGAACGGGATCGCGACAAACTAACCACTCTAATTGTTTCATCTTAAAATAACCATAAATGTCCGTAGCCCAAAGCCCAATTGTTGAAACGCTTTCTCGATTTATCTATGCTAGAGTCATCTTGAAGAGTACCAGAACGAGTCATGGGACTATCAAGCTCTTTACGCCAGAGATAAACCGCTCCTGCTGGAGTTAACCACTCCCCTGGTGTCAGAGTATAAGTACTTGGCTCGCGATTGCGACCGTATTTAATCTTTTTCCAAGATTGCCAGGGAATAGCTGGTTCGGCTGCATATGCATAGGCAAAGACTTGATTGGAATGGTTAAAAATAGGGTAAGGAATAGAAACGGGCAATCCTTTGTCCTCTTTGTCTTCTTTGTCGGCTTTAGCTTGCCACAAAGCACCAGTAAGCAATACCGCTCCTTCGGGATTTTCTGGAGTGGAGTCTAACCAATCCTCTCTAATCTTTTCAAGAGGATTAATCGTAACGGGTGTCGCTCCCGCTCCCAAACAACTGTATTCAGGAGGACTGTAATCACCAAAGATTTTAACTAAAATACTCCATCCAGGCTCGATAAGAGTTACCATCTCAGCAAAAAAACCTCCTTCATCTAAGACTTGATATGCTTCTCTTCGGTTATGAGTCAAGATTAGAGACTGCCAAACTTTTGCTATTGGGACTAAATCGGCATTCCTCATCCAACCATTTTGCCAGAAGCTTCTAAAATGAGTTCCTCGAATTAGATACTGTCCGCCGATGAAAGCTACTTCGCAACCTTGGTGTTGTTCTTGAATTTGCCAGCGATCTTCTCGCCAATAACAACGATAAATCTTTTTTGGCATAGGGTCAGTACTCACTAAGTCTTTTTCCAAACAATAAACAGTTTGAGGTAAAACAAGATAAATTTCATTAGACCTCGAAGTATTGTGCCAAAACGCTCCCCAAAGCTGACAGTTATTGGGTAGTTTCAGACAAGCTGCTAGATGGTGTCCGTTAGGAGGAAAGCGACAGCCTACTCGACCGCTATTTTGACCCACTGGAGTTAGATTGCCCAAAGCAACTCCTCCTGCGGGAACTAGAGAATACCAACTGCTCATGATTTCGCTACTTCCTGTGCTTCCTGGAATACTTGACTTTTCCATTGTTCTTGTTTGAGTTGTTGGCGAGCCAAAAAAGCTCGAATACTGACCCAATCTTGCCACCACTGCCAATTTTCGATCTCTTGACGACCATCATTTCTAACTGCGCGACGAACATTATCCCAATTAAGAGCAATACCGACGCTTTCTAACAAAGCAGTCAAAAGTTTTTTTACCTGAGTGCGAGAATTAGCTTGAGGTTTTGTTCTCTCTATATAAAAAAGTAATTTTTCCCAACGATTTAACGCTGTATTAACTTGAGTATCGGGTTGCGTTTCTTCCATCAACAACGTCCATAAAGACCAAGGACAAATCCACTTAAAGGATTGATTGCTATTGAATAAGATATTCAAACAAACGCGGTTTTTTCCTGCTAGTTTGGCTTCTTTGTAAGCCTTTTCTAAACCTCGATGCCACAAAGATTGCGGAATTCTCCTTTGAGCGATAACTATTCCCAAACTAAAGTTAATAAATTTACCTGGTACGGGATACCGTTGTTGTTCTGGCTCAAACTTTACCCAGCCCTCATCTTCAGTAGGAGAGGTGATTGTGGTTGCTTCTCCTCGCCAAAGACGATAGAGATTGCTAGTTAAAGGAATGGCATCGTGCAAACCGCCTAGAACTAGAAAATCATCTCCACCAGCAAAAATAACTTTACCGTAATGCTCTTTTTCGCTAAGGTGAATTAAGAGTTCATTCCAAAATTGAAACAAGGTCAAAAAATTGAAGATTCTAGCAAGATTGCAATCTTGATATAGCTGATAGCCATTTGGGTGCCAATGTATTCCTCGATGTCGGGTAAATTTATCTTCTGCTAAATGCCATTGTTCTTTATCTAGTCTCAACTTCTGAAATTGCTCTTCAGATATCCAAGAGCCTATATCGTCTCCATCCCCCCGCCAGCCCACCGTCCATTCGATAGTGCAGTCCCAAGAAGCAGGAATAGTAGCATCCCATTTTGCCAACTTATTTTGTTGTATTTTTTTAAACTTTTGAAATCTTGATTTCCAATAGTCCCTGACATTCCTTCTTTCTAGAACACGAGGATGTCCGTAATTAAAATCGTTTTTGTCTACTTTATCAATTCCCCATTTCGCAGATGCTTTCGATTTTGGTAAAAATGTCTTTTGCCAACTACTAATTTGTTTGTTCCAGTAATTTGCAGCAACCCCATCAACAATCCAAGTTGCAGCAGCAGCCGAACTATCGGGAAATCTTTCCCAAGGGCAAAGTGGAGGCTTTCTACTCCAAATTTGTTCTAAAGTAGGCTCGATAATTTTCGGTAAAGAACTCAATCTCTTTATCAACTCCAAACTATTCAAGCGATCGCTTGAATCGAAGATTCCCGTCTTGCGATGAGAAGATGCTAGTTTTTCCCACCAGAGATTTAATTCGCCGTAAGGCATTCCCCATCTACCTTTTCCTTGAGGATTATCGATCGGTTGCATTCCTGGATGCCAGATGGAAAGACTAGCATCAGTAGGGCTAGTGCGTCCCGCCCACCAACTTTTATTCCAGCGTCGCCCTTGTTTTTGAGTGTCAATTCTTTGGTGTAATTGAGAAATTGTTTCTGGTAAAGTGCTGGGGTCTAGGGGAAAAGAATCGCTATACACTGACCAAAGACAGTCGCAATCTCTTTTTATCGTTTTCCAGCCTATACCGTTGATTGAGTGGCGGTAGTTTTCAGGACGGATCGTTACTGTTTCTAAATTTTTTACTAACTTTTGCCATTCTTCTCGGACTAGGCTTTTTGCAATTTCTTGCCAATTATCTTGAGAATGCAGTCCTGTAATTACATTGGGTAAGGAGGCACGCCAAAATTCTTCTGTAATAGGATATTCCCGTTCGTTCGATAACCACTTACTCAATTTGCAGTTGTAGGTTAAAGGCATTAATACCTTACCTTTTAAGTCTCGTTCCCAACGATCAATAATTGCTGCTGTTAGATAATGACATAGCCAAGAACCTACTGCCCAATCTCTTAACTTTCTCCCCCCACCTAAGAAGGCTTGCACTGGACTGAAAGTAAGAACTCCTACTTGAGTGTATTGCTGAGAAACCGATTCTATTTGTGCCATTAAATTAAAATAAATCTTTCATTAGAGATTCGTACTGTTCTTGATAGACTTGAATTTTACGATCAATTTCTTCTACTATGCCACTCAATTTAAGAATATATTTAAGCCTTTCTACTACTTCACTAGCTTGAACGGCATCTAAATCTCGATCTAATTTATCTCCACATAGATTGTGATAGAGTTTATTTCTTAGCGAACAAAATCCCAACTGACTTCCTTGTCCAATTTTCCAATTTTGGCAATAAAATTTATTAACAAAATCATTCCATTCTGTATCTATAATTTTGCTTACTTGAAGTTCGATTTCTTTTTCTTGTTTATCTTTATTCGTGTCTTCAAATTTATGTAAGTGTTGGTAACTTCCTTTGGTTAACAATTTTTGAACCAAGTCATTTATACTAATCTTTTCTATATTGATTTTTTGTTTTTTCTTCCTAGCTTCTTCTAGTTCAAATTCAAATACTAATTTAGGAAAGAAATTAGAAGTTTCCCATTCATAAGTCGTATAACTATCATTATTTTTTTGCCCTATCAATAAAGACCTTTGATGCTCTATTAAGAATAGCAATGCTAGTTCAAAAGCTCCTGCTATTCTTAGATACCAGTGCATCCAATGTTCGACTTCTCTGAAAGATTGTTCGCTCCATAAAGCGATCGCGATCCTTTCTAAAATATCTTCTTTCGTCTTTAGCTTTTTCTCAATTAGATTAAAAGAAACTGCTTTATCTAGATTTATTAGCCTATCTTTTATTAATTCGATTTGAGAGCTATTAAAGGGTGCATCTTTAACAAGCTCTAAAGCTCCACTAAAATCTTTAATCGCTAACAATTTTCTAATTAATGGTAATTGTAGATGCCATTGCCAATGATTTACTTCATGAGTAATAGTCTCTTCATATAGATATCCTTCTTCTTCACTAATATAAAGAAATTCAACAAGATAGCCAGCTAATTTCTTCTCCATTCCCCAAAGATATAACGCACTTGTTAAGGAAGGAGTCCCAGTTGAATGTTGAATAATGATTTTTTCGATCTCAGTTTCTTGTGTACCATCTTGATAATAGAGTTTACCGTTTTTTTGAGAAATATAGTCTTTTAATAAGGAAGTTATTTTATAATCTGAGGCTTCCCAATCAGCAATACCGTATTTATCTGAAGCACTAACTTTAAAATCTATTAGAGAGTAATTATAGTTTTTTTCTTTTAACCAGCTTTCTAAAAAAGACTTTGCCCATTTTCCATCTTTAGCAACCAATTGTCCGATTTGTTGGTTAGAATTCTCTAGTTCTTTCTGTTCCGCCCATTCTTCTTGATCGCTCAA
>NZ_LR214037.1 GCF_900659865.1 Hyella patelloides LEGE 07179 | reverse complement strand
AAAAAACTATAATTACTCTCTAATAGATTTTAAAGTTAGTGCTTCAGATAAATACGGTATTGCTGATTGGGAAGCCTCAGATTATAAAATAACTTCCTTATTAAAAGACTATATTTCTCAAAAAAACGGTAAACTCTATTATCAAGATGGTACACAAGAAACTGAGATCGAAAAAATCATTATTCAACATTCAACTGGGACTCCTTCCTTAACAAGTGCGTTATATCTTTGGGGAATGGAGAAGAAATTAGCTGGCTATCTTGTTGAATTTCTTTATATTAGTGAAGAAGAAGGATATCTATATGAAGAGACTATTACTCATGAAGTAAATCATTGGCAATGGCATCTACAATTACCATTAATTAGAAAATTGTTAGCGATTAAAGATTTTAGTGGAGCTTTAGAGCTTGTTAAAGATGCACCCTTTAATAGCTCTCAAATCGAATTAATAAAAGATAGGCTAATAAATCTAGATAAAGCAGTTTCTTTTAATCTAATTGAGAAAAAGCTAAAGACGAAAGAAGATATTTTAGAAAGGATCGCGATCGCTTTATGGAGCGAACAATCTTTCAGAGAAGTCGAACATTGGATGCACTGGTATCTAAGAATAGCAGGAGCTTTTGAACTAGCATTGCTATTCTTAATAGAGCATCAAAGGTCTTTATTGATAGGGCAAAAAAATAATGATAGTTATACGACTTATGAATGGGAAACTTCTAATTTCTTTCCTAAATTAGTATTTGAATTTGAACTAGAAGAAGCTAGGAAGAAAAAACAAAAAATCAATATAGAAAAGATTAGTATAAATGACTTGGTTCAAAAATTGTTAACCAAAGGAAGTTACCAACACTTACATAAATTTGAAGACACGAATAAAGATAAACAAGAAAAAGAAATCGAACTTCAAGTAAGCAAAATTATAGATACAGAATGGAATGATTTTGTTAATAAATTTTATTGCCAAAATTGGAAAATTGGACAAGGAAGTCAGTTGGGATTTTGTTCGCTAAGAAATAAACTCTATCACAATCTATGTGGAGATAAATTAGATCGAGATTTAGATGCCGTTCAAGCTAGTGAAGTAGTAGAAAGGCTTAAATATATTCTTAAATTGAGTGGCATAGTAGAAGAAATTGATCGTAAAATTCAAGTCTATCAAGAACAGTACGAATCTCTAATGAAAGATTTATTTTAATTTAATGGCACAAATAGAATCGGTTTCTCAGCAATACACTCAAGTAGGAGTTCTTACTTTCAGTCCAGTGCAAGCCTTCTTAGGTGGGGGGAGAAAGTTAAGAGATTGGGCAGTAGGTTCTTGGCTATGTCATTATCTAACAGCAGCAATTATTGATCGTTGGGAACGAGACTTAAAAGGTAAGGTATTAATGCCTTTAACCTACAACTGCAAATTGAGTAAGTGGTTATCGAACGAACGGGAATATCCTATTACAGAAGAATTTTGGCGTGCCTCCTTACCCAATGTAATTACAGGACTGCATTCTCAAGATAATTGGCAAGAAATTGCAAAAAGCCTAGTCCGAGAAGAATGGCAAAAGTTAGTAAAAAATTTAGAAACAGTAACGATCCGTCCTGAAAACTACCGCCACTCAATCAACGGTATAGGCTGGAAAACGATAAAAAGAGATTGCGACTGTCTTTGGTCAGTGTATAGCGATTCTTTTCCCCTAGACCCCAGCACTTTACCAGAAACAATTTCTCAATTACACCAAAGAATTGACACTCAAAAACAAGGGCGACGCTGGAATAAAAGTTGGTGGGCGGGACGCACTAGCCCTACTGATGCTAGTCTTTCCATCTGGCATCCAGGAATGCAACCGATCGATAATCCTCAAGGAAAAGGTAGATGGGGAATGCCTTACGGCGAATTAAATCTCTGGTGGGAAAAACTAGCATCTTCTCATCGCAAGACGGGAATCTTCGATTCAAGCGATCGCTTGAATAGTTTGGAGTTGATAAAGAGATTGAGTTCTTTACCGAAAATTATCGAGCCTACTTTAGAACAAATTTGGAGTAGAAAGCCTCCACTTTGCCCTTGGGAAAGATTTCCCGATAGTTCGGCTGCTGCTGCAACTTGGATTGTTGATGGGGTTGCTGCAAATTACTGGAACAAACAAATTAGTAGTTGGCAAAAGACATTTTTACCAAAATCGAAAGCATCTGCGAAATGGGGAATTGATAAAGTAGACAAAAACGATTTTAATTACGGACATCCTCGTGTTCTAGAAAGAAGGAATGTCAGGGACTATTGGAAATCAAGATTTCAAAAGTTTAAAAAAATACAACAAAATAAGTTGGCAAAATGGGATGCTACTATTCCTGCTTCTTGGGACTGCACTATCGAATGGACGGTGGGCTGGCGGGGGGATGGAGACGATATAGGCTCTTGGATATCTGAAGAGCAATTTCAGAAGTTGAGACTAGATAAAGAACAATGGCATTTAGCAGAAGATAAATTTACCCGACATCGAGGAATACATTGGCACCCAAATGGCTATCAGCTATATCAAGATTGCAATCTTGCTAGAATCTTCAATTTTTTGACCTTGTTTCAATTTTGGAATGAACTCTTAATTCACCTTAGCGAAAAAGAGCATTACGGTAAAGTTATTTTTGCTGGTGGAGATGATTTTCTAGTTCTAGGCGGTTTGCACGATGCCATTCCTTTAACTAGCAATCTCTATCGTCTTTGGCGAGGAGAAGCAACCACAATCACCTCTCCTACTGAAGATGAGGGCTGGGTAAAGTTTGAGCCAGAACAACAACGGTATCCCGTACCAGGTAAATTTATTAACTTTAGTTTGGGAATAGTTATCGCTCAAAGGAGAATTCCGCAATCTTTGTGGCATCGAGGTTTAGAAAAGGCTTACAAAGAAGCCAAACTAGCAGGAAAAAACCGCGTTTGTTTGAATATCTTATTCAATAGCAATCAATCCTTTAAGTGGATTTGTCCTTGGTCTTTATGGACGTTGTTGATGGAAGAAACGCAACCCGATACTCAAGTTAATACAGCGTTAAATCGTTGGGAAAAATTACTTTTTTATATAGAGAGAACAAAACCTCAAGCTAATTCTCGCACTCAGGTAAAAAAACTTTTGACTGCTTTGTTAGAAAGCGTCGGTATTGCTCTTAATTGGGATAATGTTCGTCGCGCAGTTAGAAATGATGGTCGTCAAGAGATCGAAAATTGGCAGTGGTGGCAAGATTGGGTCAGTATTCGAGCTTTTTTGGCTCGCCAACAACTCAAACAAGAACAATGGAAAAGTCAAGTATTCCAGGAAGCACAGGAAGTAGCGAAATCATGAGCAGTTGGTATTCTCTAGTTCCCGCAGGAGGAGTTGCTTTGGGCAATCTAACTCCAGTGGGTCAAAATAGCGGTCGAGTAGGCTGTCGCTTTCCTCCTAACGGACACCATCTAGCAGCTTGTCTGAAACTACCCAATAACTGTCAGCTTTGGGGAGCGTTTTGGCACAATACTTCGAGGTCTAATGAAATTTATCTTGTTTTACCTCAAACTGTTTATTGTTTGGAAAAAGACTTAGTGAGTACTGACCCTATGCCAAAAAAGATTTATCGTTGTTATTGGCGAGAAGATCGCTGGCAAATTCAAGAACAACACCAAGGTTGCGAAGTAGCTTTCATCGGCGGACAGTATCTAATTCGAGGAACTCATTTTAGAAGCTTCTGGCAAAATGGTTGGATGAGGAATGCCGATTTAGTCCCAATAGCAAAAGTTTGGCAGTCTCTAATCTTGACTCATAACCGAAGAGAAGCATATCAAGTCTTAGATGAAGGAGGTTTTTTTGCTGAGATGGTAACTCTTATCGAGCCTGGATGGAGTATTTTAGTTAAAATCTTTGGTGATTACAGTCCTCCTGAATACAGTTGTTTGGGAGCGGGAGCGACACCCGTTACGATTAATCCTCTTGAAAAGATTAGAGAGGATTGGTTAGACTCCACTCCAGAAAATCCCGAAGGAGCGGTATTGCTTACTGGTGCTTTGTGGCAAGCTAAAGCCGACAAAGAAGACAAAGAGGACAAAGGATTGCCCGTTTCTATTCCTTACCCTATTTTTAACCATTCCAATCAAGTCTTTGCCTATGCATATGCAGCCGAACCAGCTATTCCCTGGCAATCTTGGAAAAAGATTAAATACGGTCGCAATCGCGAGCCAAGTACTTATACTCTGACACCAGGGGAGTGGTTAACTCCAGCAGGAGCGGTTTATCTCTGGCGTAAAGAGCTTGATAGTCCCATGACTCGTTCTGGTACTCTTCAAGATGACTCTAGCATAGATAAATCGAGAAAGCGTTTCAACAATTGGGCTTTGGGCTACGGACATTTATGGTTATTTTAAGATGAAACAATTAGAGTGGTTAGTTTGTCGCGATCCCGTTCATATCGGCGGTGCAGACAGCGACAGCAGGGGAAATCGCAATCCTATCTATCGCCTTCCCGACGGAACTCCTGTAATACCTGGAAGTTCTTTAAAAGGTGCTTTACGAGAACACGCCGAAGAATATCGAGTATCTGAAGAATATCGAGTATCTGTCGATTCTTGGTTTGGCAAAGAAGTTAGTCGGGAAACAAAAGATAATTCTGGGAAAACAGAGAATACCGATAATGACTATGAAGAAACTCAAACCACTCCAGGAGCGATCGCTTTAGGTTGGGCTTTTCCCCTTTGGTTTCCAGTGAATATTTTGGGTCATGGGAATTGGTGGATTACTTGTTCTGGCTGGCTCAAACGCTATCACCAACTAAACGGCGATTCTAGTTTTGCTTTTACTTGCGAGCGGGATGACGTTTATTGGATGCAGGAGAAAAGCTCAAAACCTTTATATTTTCGCTGGCTTAAAATTAGTGAAATTAAGCAATATACAGCTTCTCAAGATTTACCGATAATTACTTCAGAAATGGATAAAAGCAGATGTTTGATTGTATCAGACGATCGGATTAAACTTTTTGTCGATATGGGTTTAGTTAGACAACCCAGAGTTAATTTGAAAAGTCGCGAAGAGTACTGGAATGATTTAGAGAAAAACGAATCTAACGAAAACTCTGAAGAGAATAATTCTTTAGTAAAAAATTTATTTTCTGTCGAAGCACTACCGCCAGGAGCAATCTTTTACTTTACTTGGACGACGAGAAATTCTCGCTATGCTCAAGATTTTACCGCAGAAAAAGCTCGAAATAATTTTGCTATAGATACTGATCGTTGGGTAAAGTTTTTACGAGACGAGCATTACGTTGGTGGTTTATGGAGTATCGGTTACGGTCGGGTATCTATTTTTCAAGAAGAGAAAACAACCACTAAAAATGACAATAAATCAGACAAGCAACTCAATAAAAAGTCAGCAAACTCCCCTCAGTTGAATCCTCCACCTAAAATTATTAAATAGTAGTTACTGTAATGGCAATCTCACTTAATAGTATTGATTATGAAGTTTTCAAAAGGCTAGAACATAGAAAAAATGACTTGGGAAATTGGCAGGGTAAAGCTAGCGAAATTTCTGATTATGTCGCAACTTGGGGAATTTTAAGATTTTGGGCTTTATCTTTTAAAAAAGATGAGGAGAATTCAAGTAAAGTTAGTTATTTTGCTTGGCAAGTTGCTAGAGAAGTCTTGTGTCAAATAATAGATGATAGTTGGGGGATTGATAAAGATACTCTAATTAATGAGTTCAATGAAAAACTCTATAATGATGATCCTAATTTATTAAATGTTCAAACTCAAAGGCAAATGGTTATTGCTGAATTGTTGATTGAAATTGGAGATACAGTTCAGTTTTGGACAAATAGATTTAAAGATAGTCAGAAAAAAAATACTTAGTTTTATTTGACAATAAATTAGTTACAAGACTAGCGATCGCTAGTCTTTTTTTATGGAATATCCATTATTTTTAGATGGATGTTAGGTTTCAACTCAATATTTTCTAACAAGAATCAAAAGCTGAGTAAAAAAGAGGATAAGTATTCTTGGCTAGGATTAGGTTTCAACTCAATATTTTCTAACAAGAATCAAAAGCTGATTAGGATGAAGTTATTGATATCTATAAAAATAAGTTTCAACTCAATATTTTCTAACAAGAATCAAAAGACAAAACACCCAAATCAGCCAAAATACTGAAGGTGTACTGGGTTTCAACTCAATATTTTCTAACAAGAATCAAAAGACTGGGCTTCAAAAGCCCTAATATGACTGAACTTCAGGACGCTTTTTCGTGGGATAGTTGAAAAACTGAATTTTATTCATAATTAATGGCAATAAACCACCTTTAAAATCGCTGTAACTTATACAGTACAAGCCATCGACGGAGCTATACCAAATAATGGGTGTTTCAGCCATTGACGCTATCCCTCGAATACTATTAGCAACAAGACCAAACATTATTCCATAAATTAAAATCAAGAGCAGCTATTTCTTCATTGATTAGTAATTTGTGCATTTCAGAGTCAAAAACAGAAACTAAATTATAATGACCGCGATCGCTAATAGCATAACCAGATGGTCTACTCTCATTATCACCACACCAATCAGGTCTTTCTTGATTATTCCTCCGTCTTTTATTAGTTGAACAAATACAGTGAATTAACTCATTACGATAATGTTGTTTAATATTTTGCTTTGATTTCCAGAGGCTGATAATAGCACCGTTGAGATTGTCATCAAGGGTTTTTTGAGGAAATTCTGTAGTTATTTGATAAAAGATCGCTAATTGTTTGATTTGAGATTGTAAATTATGAATTAAAGCAATCTCTTCTTGTTCGATGGAAGAAGAATTGACTTCAAAACTACTGCCAAAATAAAGACTAAAAGGAATTAGCTGCCCGTCTTTTCCTTCCTTTTCTCTCTCAACGTGGTGTCGAGGTCTACGCCATCCTCTTCCTAAACCTCCTATTTGACTGGTAAAAGATAATAAATTATCTATTAAGAAATGAAATTCTCGATTACAGTCAACGTTAATAATCCAGATTTCATCAACAATATTCTTGGGAATATTTGAATACAGTTTCTTGCTATTAGAAGTTGCTCGGTTTTTAATTTCTACTAAATAGCTGGTTAAAGATAACTGTCCTAGCTTATCGGAACTACCAAAAATAGTATTTGTAAGAGCGATCGCATCATCTCTGTTAAGCATGGTTAATGCCAAACGAATAAAATGCCCTCTCAAGCAAGCCCTCAATACTTGAGGACTCCAGCGATAATCTTTTTTATTTTCAATAGCTGGTTTCATTCCCTTTAACTTAATTTTCCATTTACCAGGAGGAATCTTATTTTTATTCCCTATCCTGCCAAAACCAGAAGCAAGACCTTTACCAAGACCTTGATATAGAAGCATCATTCTTAGTTGCTTGCTGACAAATTCTTTTTGATTTGAGGCTAGAGAGTTATGGAAAGTGATTTTTAGTGGAGAGATCGGGTTATCATCGGAATTTTTATTTTTGGAAAACCGTTCAATAGCCTTATTCTTCGTTGTTGAATTCTTTGGTGTATTTTGTGGTGCGATCGCGGGAAATTGCCACATAACAGCTAGCTTATTATCTTTTTTGCCAAACACTTGCCAATCCTGTTGAGGATGTAAAGGAAAAGCCGTTAAATTTTTCAGATAAGTAGTTTCAAAGCGAATTGCTTTGGGCTTCCAGCCAATGCTCCGATCTTGACGAAATAGATAGCTATCCCAAAATAGATATTCCTCCTCGCTCAAGCTTGCTTCCTCTAAATTGTTTCGTTCTAATTTTTTGACTAAAATTGCAATCTTAGAACTTAGAGAAGGATTATTTATGACTAATTGTGGAAAACATTTATACCAAGTCAGAATGATGATACTTCGCTCGTATTCTTGACATAAACTAACGATCCACCTTAAAAATGAACCTCTCAAAGAAGAACCAGGAATACAAGATACTCCACTTATTTGGGCGGGTAAATTATGTCCTTCAGGTAATGCTCCTCCTCCTATTTGTAGGGGGCTGAGAATACTAAGATTATCTAGTTCAATTGTGGATGGGGTTTGATTGGCTGGAGGAATATCTTTACCCCACCAAGTTTCTGTAATATTTTTGATGTGAGTGGTTTGAGGACTCCATCCCTTGTCTGGTTGTTTTTGTTTCAATATTGGTTTTTTACTTTTTGCTATGTCACCTTGACTTGCTGATTGATTATTGGTTTTTGGTTCTTCTAAACCATACCAGTCGGGTAATTTATCGGGTAAAGACGTAGTTGTCATGATAATGAAGCCGAACTGAGTTCGACGAGATAGAGTTAAACCTGAAATCTCTTAGTAACTAAAACCTGAGCCAGAATATTTTTCTTGATTTGTTCCTGAGTGTTGTTGGCTAATGTATCGGACAGCCATTGCTTGACTTCTTCTTTTTTCTCAGGAGCTAACAACTTGGAATTAACTCGATTGATGCGATTGTAAACTCTAAAAGTCAATTCTTCTAAAGTGAGCTTTGCGCTTAATTTTTCAATTTCTGCTTCTAGATAAGGATCGATAATTTCGTCAATACGGCGAAAAAGTAGGGCTTGTAAGGGTTCATATATTAAGCTGCTAAAACTCAATTCGGGGGTTTCATTCTCGCCAAACTTTAACTTTACGGCAATAATTCGTAGTAGCAAAAAATAACCCGCTCCGATCAATAATGCTTCTAACCCCAAGGGAATGCCTGTAGTTTGGGCAAATATTGGGTAAATAATATAGGTAATAAAACCATTAACTAATGAGAGGATACCTACTAAACCATAAATTTGGCATCTGACTGCCCAATTAGGAGGTATCCAGATATCTCTTTGGGCATCAACCCAAGTCATAATCGCAGCAGTCAGAGTAGCAATTAGATCGTAGCTACTAAATGGTTCTGAAATATCAATAGACATTCGGCTAGAGCTATTAAATGTTATTGTTTTAGCTCTGCAATCTGCCGTTGTAACTTATCGTCGATATTAGGTTCTACATGATGAGGAAACTTCACAAGATTTGTGCTGATTTGTCTTTTAACTTGTCCCCCTTTCCAGGTTAAATAAACTCTTTCATCAAAGTCTGAATGTTGGTTTGGTTTTACTTTAACCAAGCCTTTTTCAACAAGATGACTTACCGCAGTATCAACTTGTGCGGGAGTTAGTAAAGATTCAATAGCTAAGTTTGATTTGCGACGAAAAGAAGTACGACCAAATGCTTTGAGCGTCTTGTGTTCTGCTTCATCTAATGTTAAAGGTTGTCTGGCTATGGCGAACACCATAATTTAAGTTACTCCTAAACTCAACTGACATTTTTCATTTCTTTTTCTGCTGCATCAGCAATCGCTTTTCTGACCCATTCCGTATAATTCGGTTTATCGTGTACCCACTGATGAATAGAAACGGGCAATCTCACTCCAGTTACTTTTTTGGAGAGAGGTTCATCGCCAATGGGAGCAAACTTCCCTCGCTCTCTGGGTTGCGATTGGCTTTTTTTATTTGTTGAAATTTGATTCATTTGATTTTTTTTCAACCGTGTTAACTCGGCTATTAATATATTAGCACAATGTTAGATTTTGATTTAAGTCTCCCGAATCCATCAAGAGGCAGCGATTATTGTTTTTGACTTCAAGAGCGATCTTCTTCGAG
>NZ_LR214036.1 GCF_900659865.1 Hyella patelloides LEGE 07179 | reverse complement strand
GTAGGAGCGAGAGTTTTAGAGCTTTCCCCCTATTCTCCAGAGTTTAATCCCATTGAACACTGGTGGTCACAGCTAAAGGCTTTCTTGAGGCAGTTCTCTCCCAGAACTTCCAAAAGGGTTGATACCCTGATTAAAATAGCGATGGATTTAATGAATCCCCAACATCTGCGTAACTGGTTTGCCCACTGCTGCTACTGTCCCTTATAAACCTGCAAACCGCTGTATATCCAATCTTGGAGTTTTTCTTTTTGGCGATTTAACTCATATAATCCAATTCTTCCTAACCATTGTCTGATGGTACTATAATGAGGAGATTCTGTTTTAAAGTTTTGAGATAAAATCTTCATGGTCTTAGCAAATCCTCGATAACTATTGCCAGTTTCTAGGATTTGCTGGATACATACCTGTATAGTTTGAACTTTATAATGATGCCTTTTTACTTGAGTCAAATTTTCAATTAGGGTTTCTGCTCCTCTTTCTTCAGAGATTTTATACTTTTTTGGTTCTTGTTTTTCGAGCTTTTTTTCTAATTCTTTCAGCCTTTTTTCGGCTTCTTTCGCTCTAGTTTTCCAATTATCTCTACTTATTTTCAAAGAGCGAATTGTTTGCTCGTATTCGCGGATTTTTTGCTGTTTTTTAGCTGCATTGTGTTTCCAGTTATCTCTGCTTCCTATCAAGTACCTAATTTGGCGGCTTACAGGCATTTTAGACTTTTCTAGGCTCACTGGTAGGCTAATTTCCTTTTGACATAAAACTTGCTTGTAAATTTACCTGGCTTTTTCCTGAAAAGTCAACACCCTAGCAAGAAGGTTGGCAATGGTTGGATTATTATAAAGCGGGTCGAGTTTTAGCAATAGATGAAACAGACCAAACTTGGGAAGAAGTCCGCATCGATTTTGCCAGTCCTGATGGCAAAATCGATGCGGTCATTATCAAGCTAGAGTAGAGATGAGCGATCGCATTACTGTGATGGGAGAGTCTGACGATGAAACCTCATTTCGAGAACTGAAGCAATATGTCGTCAGGTTAAAAATAAAGGATTAATTAGATTTATGGACATAAATCAAGAATACTAGCTGGAAAAGAAGCTTTAAGCTCAAAAGTTGGAAGACTTATCTTATATTTATCAACAATAGCTAGATAGATAAATAATGTTGAACGAATTTTTCAAATCGTAGAAACTATTTCTATTCCTCTGGGATAAACTCTTGAGTCTTTTAGAGGTGTAACATGAATATAACTTATTTATTTGATTCTTCTGAAGCTTGCGTTCGCCTTCTAGAAAATAATTTTGTGATTTACTGAATTGTTTCTTTCTTCATAACTAATAAATAATAATTCACAACTGCTTAAATTATCTTCCTTTACCCAAAATCACTACTCTGACGGTTTTAAGTGAGATCGCTGCATCTAAGACTAAGGAGTAATTTTTAATATAGTAGAGGTCGTAAGCTACTTTCTGATAAGCATCTTCTACAGAAGCACCGTAAGGATAGCAAACTTGCGCCCAACCTGTGATTCCTGGCTTAACTAGGTAACGCAAATCGTAATAGGGGATTGCTTGGCGTAGTTGACTATCAAATTCAGGACGTTCGGGACGAGGACCTACTAAACTCATCTCTCCCTTAAGAACATTCCATAACTGGGGTAATTCATCTATTCTGGTCATACGGATAAAACGACCGCTTCTGGTGATTCTGGGATCTTTTTCTTGCGCCCACTGAACGCCCATTTTTTCTGCATCAGAACGCATGGAACGAAACTTGTGTACTTTAAATTTTTTGCCATTTAGTCCTGTTCTTACCTGAGAATAAAAAATCGAACCAGGACTATCTAATTTAACAGCGATCGCTATAGGGATGGTAACGGGTAAAGAAACCAGAATTAGTATAGCAGCCAATACTCGATCGATCGCTTCTTTTAGCTTGACATTCACTGGGTTGTGCAGAATACTAAAGCCCGATGAGAAAGCAAACCAATCATCTTCGATACAAGCGGGAGGAATTTTTTGCCAAAACTGCTCGCAAAAATCAGCAAAACTATAAACATAGATGCCTCTAAGACGCATTTCCATTAAATCTCTAATAGTAGATTGAGAAAGCTCTTGATTACTATCACTAATTAAAACTCCCGACCAAGATTGTCCACTCCAAAGTTCAAAATTATCTAAAGTATCGGTTTTAAAATGAGAATTAGTTGTATTTTTAGAAATGACCGAGAGGGATGGCGAAGTCTCCTCGCCATATCCAATCGAGGTGTTGACCTCTGCTTGTATCGAATTGCCAATTACTCTGCTATTTTTGAAAGATTGATTCGTTCTAGCCTGAGATGTTGATTCTCGCAAGAGGACAAATTCAGCTTGGCTCTTTTTTGTCTGATATTCTTGGGCAAAGTTAGCTGTTTTCTCGCTATCTCCCAAAATTAGAAAGCGACTGCGCTCTTGGTTTCTGCTAGCCCATTTACAAGCAATTGTTCTACAAGCGATCGCCCAAGCCGTAAAAAAACTAACTGTGATAAATAAAATTCCACGACCCACAATAGGAGAACTACCCCATAAACCAGTGAGATAAATCAAGCAAGTTATACCAAAAACCGTAATGATGATTCCCAGTAAAACTCTTTCTGATAGCCAAAAGCCCGATACTTTCTCTGTCAAACGATAGGTATCAGTTAGATATAGTCCTAGTAAATAAACTACAATTAAACCATAGGCTAAAGGCGATCGCCATTGATGGATTTCCTCAAAACGCAAAGTAAAAGCTAAATTAAAACCAAGAATTAGCCCGCAAATATCGCTAGCAAATACTAGCCAAGTAACAGTAGAACGAGAGCTAGAACTGTTCATGATTAAAAGTAACTAAAAATAACCTATTCTGGCAGGGCAATAATGTTTCATTCTACATTGACAGATTGTAAATTGGTCAGTAATTATCCCTACTTTAGTTTATCTTCATGAATAATAGATGAAAAAACTGCAAATTAGCTACTATTTTTTGTTGTTTTTAATACTTTTTGGATTGGTTGTTGGTTGCCAAAGTTTTAATGCTGTTACACCGCCACTACTACCAGGAGGGATCAATAGTAATTCTCCTGAAGAATCTCCTGCTTACAGTAGTGATGGCAATTATTTGGTTTTTGCTTCGGATCGCCGTGGTCAAAGAGATATTTTTCTATATGATTTGCAGCAAAATCAATTAGTCTCTCTACCAAATCTTAATCGCGGTAACTCCAGTCAAGATCGACCAGCGATTAGCGCAGATGGTCGTTACATTGTCTATGTTTCTACTGAACGAGGCAAAACTGATATTTTTTTATACGACCGAGAAACCCAAAAAGCAGAATTATTGACTGCTAACATAAAAGGCTCGGTAGACAATCCGACAATTAGTGGAGATGGTCGTCAGATAGCCTTCCAAGCCAGTCAATTAGGACAATGGAAAATTGTGGTAATTGAGCGTTAATTTAAATAAAATCAGTTTCTATTGCCATGTTATCTTCTAGTAAACTGTCTTCTGCGATCTCGCTGAAAGCGAGGCGCTGCGCGATCGTAGAAGATAGAGGATCGTAAGCTTGAGCGGTTAAAATTCCGCTTCCTCCAATAGCGAAAAAATCAACATCTTCTGTAGTGTGTCGAACTTCTCCATCGGCACTTTTATCTTCTTCAATTTTAATCTTAATCGTGCTGCCATTTGCTCCAGCGATCTCGCGATAACGTAGTCCTGAAGCATCTGAACCATCATAGGTAGCGATGGAAGCTAATAAATTGGGTGCAGTGTCAAAATCGTCCAAATCTAATTCGTGCCAATTATGAGTGACGACATCTCCTGTATTACCAGCTTGATAGGTAAATCCATCCCACTCTCCCGAACCAGAATCAATAGCTAACCAGCCAATAGTCTCTTCTGAATGACCAGAATATCTTAAAGCTTCTTCTTCTTCCATAGTGACGGAAAAACCATTAGCATCAGCATCTTGTTGGCGGGTACGTACAAATTGGTTGTCGTTGTTAGTTTGTACTTGGCTTAAAACTGCTGGTGTTTCTGTAAAGTCATTATTAAAGCTAATATTTTCCCAACCAGAAGAAGTTACTCGATCGGTATCTAATGTGCCAACTTCTAAGAGAGTACCATCTTCTAATTGCCAAGTACCTGCTTCTACTACCATGTAGCTAAAGCTTTCGTTTGTGTGCCAACCGTTTTTGTATTCAGCTTCTTGTAAATAGAAAGAAATAGTATCGTTTGCGCTATTAATATCAGTAATACGTACTACAGAAGGGTCTGCTCCATTATAAGAGAGAGGTTGAGCAAAAACTACAGGATTCTCATAGTTATTCTGTAAAGTAATCGTCTGCTCATTGTGGTTGAGATTAGTGATTTTGCCAATTTCTGCGATCGCAACGTTGGTAGTTTCATCAATAGTTTCTATCTCTGGCGAGTCTGGCTCTAACAAAATACTGAGGCGATTAGCTTCTGGAACAGCAAAATAGTCTTCTACAGTAACTGAACCATCACTACCTAAATCAATCACTAAATTATCCCCTGCGGGTGTTTGAGTGACATTAGACTCACTATAACTAGATAGGTCTAAAGTATCTAGCTCATCAGTATCTCTTAAAATATCATTTCCAACCCTTGTACCTACTGTATAGCCACTAAAAGTATTTGCCACAGCATTAGCCACAATCGTATCGTTACTACGAGAATTAATTACGTTTTCGATGGTCATCTCATAAGCCAAGGATGTTCCGTACTTATAATATGTTTCTCCACTATTTTTGGTAACCTTTTGTGCATTGGCGATTAGCCAACCTCCTTCGTTGAGGTCAAATAAGTAGCCACCACTTTGTAAGCTCAAACCAGAAAAGTCCAAAGTATCAGTTCCTGCACTATCCCAAATAGTTTGTTTAACTCTATGGGAAGTGGTAAAAGGAGATTGACCATTTACTGTGTAAACATCTGTGGTTGTGCCAAAAACATAAGTCTCATCGCCAGTATTATGATCTGCTGCACCGTAAACGTGCTGTAAAGCTGCAATATCATAAGGCATAGCTGTCCCCGCAGAATTTCCTGTGAAATCATAAGTCATGACTGTATTAGACATATTGTCTTTCCGAGAATCTAAAGAATCACCATCATCACTACTGTGCGGATGCTCTAAACCTAAAGCGTGGAAAGTTTCGTGAATTAAAGTTGTATAACCATGTCTACCAGGATCGTTTTGAAACCCATTAGTGTTGGTAGCGTGGTCGTAAGAGGTTCTAAGATGAACATCACCAGCTAAATCGTAACGACTACCAAAAGGAAGATAGGCATAGGCGTAGCCAGGGTTATCGGATAACATATAACGAATCTGCCCATAAGTACCAGTCTCACTTTCATCTACCTCAACAAATTCGAGATCGGCAAATGTTTCGACTAAATTTAAAATCTCTCTGACGTTTGTTTTGACGGCTTCACTCACTTCACTAACATTTGCTTCGTTTCCATAGTAATTATTAAAAACACTATCGTCGTAAAAACTATAAGTAATAGTGTTATCACTCCATGCATAGGTAGTTAATAAAGTATCGATAACATCTTGAGATATATTACTGGAAGATGCAGCAGCAGTGTCTAAAGGAGAAACAAATAATCCTGATTCCGAATTTTCTGGTGCTGATTCTCTACAGCAACTAGAACAATTACAGCTTAAAAGAACAGAATCTTCTTGATTATTAACTACACTGAATTTTTGATCGATCCAACCATTTTTACGTTTAATAAGATTGAGATCACTGACATTATTTTCTTTTGCATTAGAATTTGCAGAAACTACCTCATTCCCATCAAAAGTAAGCCTTGAATTCTCTTTTTGTTCCAATTGCTTGGAAATACTGTTCTTGTTTTTTAATAATTCTTTTACTAAATTAGTATCTTTTTCTTCGTTGAAAAGTAAGCCGTAATGAAACATCTGTTTATATATATCTTAGGTATTAAAATTGCTTTAACCTAAGTATATAAAATGCAATTAGTATTTTGTAATTGGAAAATTACTGATTTTAACAAATAAAGTTAAAGTAAATAATTAGTATTTGAAAGCTAGTTTTAAAGCGATCGAGATCACAGCAGGTAATTACTAGGTCAAAAAAAGTTTAATTACAATAGTAGTTAATATAAAGTTAGTAAAAATTACCACGCCCTTCGGGCTGAAGTCAGGAGTCAGGAGTCAGGAGTCAGGAGTTAGATAAAGCCCGAAGTTGGAGTATGCGCCTCGCCTTTAAAGGCGAAGAGAAACAAAATATATTCAAGTATTGAATCCTCTGACTTCAGGCAGAGGTAAAACGACTGACATCACGACTTCAGATTTCTGACTTCGTGAACATACACAATAACTACAAAAAATTTTATTAGTTCAAGAAATAATGAACCAAAAAATTGCTTTTATCAGACTAAAGTTAATGGTTGGCTCGATGGCTACAAACCTAGCCTGTAAAGGCTATATCATGACAGTTTGGAATAGCACAATCATCGCTCTGGAAGCAAAATTACGGCAGCAGCAGGGGTAAAAATCGTTTCTGAACAGAAAAAAGCTGTAGTTAATGTGAAGACAATATTGATGTGTATAAGTGATGTTCCTTATATAAGACAAGCTCTCCCAAGAAATACAAGATTCATCAATGGCTCTTTATGGATTCCAGGGACGGCGTTGGTGACTGCGTAATGCTTTTGATGCAATACTGTTAAAAATGAATACGGAGAGGGTGGGATTCGAACCCACGGTACCGCAAGGTACACTCGATTTCAAGTCGAGCGCGATCGACCACTCTGCCACCTCTCCAGAATAAGGCTTTAATATCATAACAAACTTGAGTTATTAGGCAAGCTATTGTTAAGAAGGATTATCTAGAAAGGATGAAGTATGAGGGATGAAGAGGAATAAATGCCAACTTAGAAATCGCTGATTACTAATTAATAATTACTGCTGATTAAATCCGATCGCCCTGCTGCGATTAAAGCATGATCGCGGATACGACAAGAATCACATACGCCACAGGGTTTTTCTCCTCCTTGATAACATGACCAAGTTTCTGCAAGAGGTACACCTAGGTTTAAAGCACGTTTCACAATATCTACTTTGGTGTCTTTTACTAGGGGAGCTACCAATTGGATAGTATTACCTTCAATCGCAGTTTTAGAAGCAAGATTTGCTAACTTTTGATATGCGTCTAAATATTCAGGACGACAATCAGGATAACCAGAATAGTCTACTGCATTAATACCTAAATAAATAGCTGTTGCACCTGTAGCTTCGGCTAAGGAAAGAGCGATCGCAATAAAAACGGTATTCCTCCCTGGTACATAAGTAGAGGGAATCACATCAGGTTGCACTCCTTCTTGGGGGATCTCTAAATTAGTATCGGTTAAAGATGAGCCTCCCCACTGAGAAAGATTAACCTCAATAATATGGTGCTGCTGAATATTTAAAGCTTGAGCAATTTTAGCTGCTGCTTGTAATTCTTTCTCATGGCGTTGACCATAACGGAAAGAAAGGGCGATCGCTTCATAACCTTCTTTTATAGCGATCGCTGCGGTGGTGGCGGAATCTAAACCACCAGAAAGTAACACTACGGCTTTTTTCATCTTTTTGTTCGTTGCTCGTTGCTCGTTGCTCGTTGCTCGTTGCTCGTTGCTTGTTGCTACTTACTAATCGTTCATTGTTTCTCCTCTGCACTCTTTTGCACCCCTGCACCTCTGCTCCCTTTCTCCCCTGCACCCCTTCGCTTCCTCATCCCTCATCCTTAAAATTACCTGACTTGCAATAGCTTGTGAGTTTGCAGACTGATACGCCATTGGGGATTTTTTAAAATGTATTTAAAAATTAAGTCTTTACTTTGGGGAGTATTCCATTCTGGTTGTAGATATTTTACGGTTTCAGGAGGTACTAATGCAGACTGTTGTTCTGCCCACTTAAGATCGTACTCATTAACAATTACTACTTTTAACTCATTAACGTGGGGATAAATGCTGGAGTGGGGTGCTTTAAATTGTTTGGGGGAAAAAGTTACCCAATCGAATTCGCCACTGAAAGGATGCGAACCAGAGGTTTCTAGGTGGACGGGAATATTCTGCTCTCTAATGGCGGTAGTTAGGGGGGTAAGATTGTGTAGTAGAGGTTCACCACCTGTTATAATTGCGATCGCTGGCTGGGCTTGTTTAACTTCTTCTGCAAGCTCTAAAACAGATCTTTTGGGGTGAGGTTTTGCATTCCAAGATTCTTTAGTATCGCACCAAGGACAAGCTACATCACAGCCTCCTAAACGAAGAAAAAAGGCACTAACTCCAGTGTAATTTCCCTCTCCCTGTACTGAATGAAAGGTTTCTACTATGGGATAGGTTGTTATTTTTTCTGCGATCGCATTTGTCATTTCATTGAGCATTTAACTTTCATCATTTATCCTATCACTTATCAATAATTGATGAGAACGAAAAAACCTTTTTTTTCTTGTATTCAATGTATATAAATGTCAATTTTTTTAATGATGAATCAATTATTTTTGCTGTAGATAAATTTATTTTTATTGAGGCTTAAAAAACAAACAAATAATCCTTAGTACTTAATATTTGATATTTAATAAGTAGTAAAAATTATAATGATTGTTTTGATTTCTGTAATCTTGTAATTTATAATTAATGGAAAATGATAAATTAAGCTGGAATTACGCTTAAAATTTAAAAATATGGCTGATATTGTTGATATTGCGGTAAGTACAGAAGGTTTTAGCACATTAGTAACTGCGGTCAAGACTGCTGATTTAGTTGATACTTTAAAAAGTCCTGGCCCTTTTACAGTGTTTGCTCCTAATGATGCTGCTTTTGCCAAGCTTCCCCCAGGAACAATTCAAACTTTAGTGCAAAATGTTCCCCAATTAGCAAGAATTCTTACCTATCACGTGGTTTCAGGAAAGCTAATGCAAGCAGATTTAGCAAAACTTGATTCGGTTATTTCTGTAGAAGGTTCACCAATTTCAATTGATTGTTCTGATAATTTTGAAGTTAAAAATGCTACCGTAATCGCAGCAGATATTGAAGCAGATAACGGCGTTATTCACGTTATTGATAATGTCATTTTAATGGGATAGTTTCTAATGGGATGGGAATAGCCCATCCTGATATTTTTGATTAATCAAATTCAAGCAAATATTATTTCTTTAATTCGGAAAAACGGAGCATTATAATACAATCTAACCCAATTGATAGATATTGATGATATCGATTAATTAAAAAATCTGGAGCATTGTTAGGGTTGATTTTTTGAAAATCAGCTTTGTTATAAAATCTCTCTAAATAACTATAAGGTAAACAATAACAAGGTGTTGTTTCTAAACAATTACTGGCTAAAAGTAAAA
The DNA here is from genome assembly GCF_900659865.1 of Hyella patelloides LEGE 07179. Classification (GTDB taxonomy): domain Bacteria; phylum Cyanobacteriota; class Cyanobacteriia; order Cyanobacteriales; family Xenococcaceae; genus Hyella; species Hyella patelloides. The sequence goes on along the minus strand of NZ_LR214036.1, from coordinate 289 downwards.
GCCTACTACCTATGTTTTGATGTTGCCATTTTTTAGATATTTGCATACCACGAAGAACAGTTGTTGTAAATTCTTGACAGATTCTTACAACACCAATAATTTCATTGTCAATTTCTGCAATAAAAGCTGTATCTAATCTATTTAAGCCACCGCCATAGTTACAACCCACATTCCGCACTTTGAAATGTAGTACAAAATCAGACAGAAAAAGGATCGCTACATCTAAGTAGAATTACTCAAGAAAAATTCGGGCAAAAAGTGAGAAAATTATTCATGTAAGGACAAAGAA
>NZ_LR214035.1 GCF_900659865.1 Hyella patelloides LEGE 07179 | reverse complement strand
AAAAAAATTTTTGTCCTGGTTGAGAACAATTATGGATAATTGCGATCGCTTCATCGGGGTGTCTTCCCGCATTGATTAAATTATTAATTATTGTAGGTAGCGATCGTGTCCCCATCAAGATCGCTAAAGTGTCAATATTCGCTAAAGCTTGCCAATTTAAACTATCTGGTTGATGACCAGTAAACACCGCAAAACAGCTACTCAAACTTTTATCTGTTAAAGGAATACCTGCTAGTAAAGGAGCAGCCAAAACAGAAGAAATGCCAGGTACAAGCTCAAAATCACAATCAGCCTTTTGTAGAGCTTTAATTTCTTCCATGGCACGTCCAAATATTAACGGATCGCCACTTTTGAGCCTTACTACTTGCTTTCCCTGACAATAATAAGCTACCAATAACTGATTAATTTTTTCTTGGGGTGTACTTACCTTACCTCCCCGTTTTCCCACATCCAGTTTTAAACAATCTTCTGGGACTAACTCAGTTAGATCATCACCTACTAAAGCATCATAAATCAGCACCTCAGCAGTGGATAATAATTTTTTGGCTCTCACAGTAAGATAAGCAATATCTCCTACTCCAGCACCCACTAAATAAACCTTTCCTTTTGTCATCATCAATTATTGTTGGTAAACTCTAATTTTGAAGGCGATCGTTATAGTTGATAGTTACGTCAAGTTGGAAAAATGATACTTTGATTACTGATCGATTAGTACTGAAGTGTTGAATGTTAAAAAATTTTGCGATCGCAAGATACCTCGTTCTCTGGGAGATTGCTATTGTTGTTTTTCTCACCCTAACTTACTCATATTCCGTAAGTAGTGAAACAACCTTCTCAAGCAGCAACTCATCCTCGGATAAACCCCACTCTTTACCTGTATCAGTAGAAACCCAAAGAAGTTGTCCCAGCGATTTGTCAGAATTAACTAATCTTTTGATTCAAGACTTACCAAACTATAGCAATAGAGTAATTCAAAGAACCCAAGATAGCCATCAAGATGCGGGTATTGATAATTACATAGTAGCTGCTGGACAGCCAGAACTTGAACCATTAAATTTGCCTCAGATTAACTATGGTTCAACTATGTCGGAAACCACAGAGCAGATTTTTTTTACTACCCTAGAAAGGCAATACAGTAATCAGCAAAAAATTGAGCGAGAAACATATCACTGGTTATTTGTTACACTAACAGAGAGTGGTTGGCACTTAGTCACGATGTATTCTCGTTTTGGTCATGCAACTAAAAATACTCTTCCAACACCCCCAACTGAATCTAGTAATGGCATAATTGGTCAAGCAGTCAGTCTGTGGTTAAGAGACTGTCGCGAGTCCTTGGCACTTCGCTAATTTGTTTTACTGATGAAAAGTCTGAACTTAACAATAACGTTGCTCAAACCACTCACAATTCTTTTAATCTTTGACTGGGATACTAATGAGGTTAACTCCTCTAGCGTTCTGATACCCTAAAGAGTTCGCCAATTACCTGGGTCAAGAAATCCTCCCGCAGCAGTAGAACTCACCACGTCCACCCATCTCAAAGGCTTGCCATCAAGTGGGATAATATTGCTGGGTAAGAGTAAAGAATTTAAGAGTTGTGATGAGAAAATAATAAACTCGATCCTTAACATTCAGATTTAGCAAAATCCACTAATTTAAGTAGTTTCTGTTCGATATAGCATAACAGATCTGTTTTAACTGAATAGATAAATAAATTATAATTACTTAATAATTGGTATCATTGACATCAGTTTCTCTATAAGTTAGAGAATGTACCAGATGATTCGACTTCTTTTAGCCTTTTCTGGCTCAAAAACAAGAGTGAATTTTCCTTTAAAGTTCACAGAATTATAACTGTCAAACTCGCGCGTTCCTTGGGCGAGGCAACTTCACCAGGGTCGCTCGTCAAAAATTTTAGCAAATAAACCGTAATCGCAAAGTATATGAAAGACCTCACTCGTTACCGAAACATAGGCATCTTCGCCCACGTGGATGCAGGAAAAACCACCACTACTGAAAGAATCCTAAAACTAACTGGTAAAACCCACAAAATCGGTGAGGTACATGAAGGAGAAGCAACAACCGACTTCATGGATCAGGAAAAAGAACGTGGTATTACTATTCAGTCTGCTGCTACAAGCTGTTTTTGGAAAGATCATCAGCTAAATATTATTGATACTCCTGGTCACGTTGATTTCACAATCGAGGTATACCGTTCTTTAAAAGTTCTTGACGGTGGTATTGGTGTATTTTGCGGTTCGGGTGGGGTTGAGCCTCAGTCTGAAACTAACTGGCGTTATGCTAACGATTCTAAAGTTGCTCGTATTATCTACGTCAATAAGTTAGATCGTACTGGTGCTGACTTTTATAGTGTAGTTAAGCAAGTAGAAGATATTCTAGCTGCCAAACCCCTAGTAATGGTATTACCCATCGGGATCGAAAATGATTTTGTTGGGGTAGTCGATCTGCTAACTCAAAAAGCTTGGGTATGGGATGATTCTGGAGATCCAGATAAGTACGAAATCCAAGATGTTCCTGCGGACATGGCTGACGATGTAGAAACCTATCGCGAACAGCTAATTGAAACTGCGGTGGAACAAGATGATGATTTGATGGAAAAATACCTCGAAGGAGAAGAACTTTCTATTGACGAAATCAAAGCCTGTATCCGTAAAGGAACTCGTGAACTAGCTTTCTTCCCTACTTACTGTGGTTCTTCCTTTAAAAATAAAGGTGTTCAGTTAGTATTAGATGCTGTTGTTGATTATCTACCTAACCCCAAAGAAGTTAAGCCTCAACCAGAAGTAGACCTCGAAGGACATGAAACAGGGGAATACGCTATTGTTGACGCTGAGAGACCTTTACGTGCTTTGGCATTCAAAATTATGGATGACCGCTATGGTGCGTTAACCTTTACTCGTATTTATTCTGGTACGTTAAACAAAGGGGAATCTGTCTTAGATACTGCTACGGGTAAAACTGAGCGTGTTGGTCGGATGGTAGAAATGCACGCTGACTCCCGCGAAGAAATTGCCTCAGCCCAAGCAGGAGACATTATTGCGATAGTTGGTCTGAAAAATGTGCAAACAGGACATACTCTTTGCGACCCTAAACAACCTGCTACTCTAGAGCCTATGGTCTTCCCTGACCCTGTAATCTCCATCGCTGTAACACCCACAAACAAAGGTGCTTCCGAGAAAATGGGTGTTGCTTTGAGCAAGATGGTTCAGGAAGATCCTTCCTTCTATGTGGAAACAGACTTTGAAAGTGGTGAAACCATTATCAAAGGAATGGGTGAATTGCATCTCGACATTAAGGTAGACATCCTTAAACGTACTCACGGCGTAGAAGTAGAAGTAGGTAAGCCTCAAGTAGCTTATCGTGAATCGATCACTAAAGTAATCAACGATAGCTACACCCACAAGAAGCAATCTGGTGGTTCTGGTCAATTCGGTCGCATCGACTATACAATCGAGCCTGGAGAACCTGGTACTGGCTTCGAGTTTGCATCAAAAGTAACTGGTGGTAACGTTCCCCGTGAATTTTGGCCCGCAGTTGAAAAAGGCTTTGAACAAAGTATTGTTAAAGGTGTACTTGCAGGATTTCCTTGTGTAGACTTGAAAATCACTTTAAAAGATGGTGCATTCCATCCTGTAGATTCTTCTGCGATCGCCTTTGAAATCGCTGCTAAAGCAGGTTATCGTCAATCTATTCCTAAAGCTGGCCCTCAATTATTAGAGCCTATTATGAATGTGGACGTATTTACTCCTGACGATCACATGGGAGACGTTATCGGCGATCTAAATCGTCGTCGTGGCATGATCAAATCTCAAAGCAGCACTCCTATGGGTGTTCGCATCAAAGCTGATGTACCTTTAAGCGAAATGTTTGGTTACATTGGAGACTTACGCACTATGACTTCTGGTCGTGGTCAATTTTCTATGGAATTTTCTCATTATTCACCATGTCCTAAGAATGTTGCTGAAGAGGTAATTAAAGAAGTTAAAGAGAGAGAATTAGCAGCAGCTAAATAAGTCTTTTTCTAATTAGATATCTGTTTAAACCTGATATCTAATTAATTTAATAGGGTGGGTATCAAAAGATACCCATCCTTGTGTCTTATAAATTCAACCGATCGCTATATTTCCTGACTCTTTCTCAATGCTTCAAAGCCTACACGATTGCAGAATTCCCCAAAACTTTCTTGGAATAAGCGATCGCTCTTATAATAGAGGAATAAGGGTTCTAAAAAGCTTTCTAAGTCTTTGACATTCATTTTTTGCACGTAAGGACGGGCTAATTTAGTTTGATCTGGCGTACCTCCTAGCCATACTTGATAGGCATCTGGTGCAGAGCCGACTAAGCCTAATTCTGCCATATAGGGTCTGGCACAGCCGTTAGGACAGCCTGTCATGCGGATGACCATTTTGTCTTCTGCCATGTCTAATTTATTTAACAAGGCGCGAATGCGTTCTAATATACTGGGTAAAATGCGTTCTGATTCGGTGACGGCTAAACCACATAGAGGTAAAGCGGGACAAGCCATAGAGTAGCGCAACAAAGGATCGATCGCCTCTGGTTGGGTAACAACGCCTTTTTGTGCGAGAATTTGTTGAATTGCTTGTTTATGGGCTGGTTCGATTTCGTAGAAGATAATGTTGTGGTTAGCAGTTAAACGCAGGGGAATATTAAACTGCTGGATGATTTCTCTGAGGGCGGTTTTTAATTGAAAGTCTCCTTCATCTTTGATGCGACCATTTTCTACAGAAAGACCAAAGAATAGTTTACCGTCTCCCTGTTCGTGCCAACCTAGGTAGTCGTGATATTTCCACTCTGGTAAAGGTTTGTATGGTGAGATCGCTTTGCCAAAATAAGATTCTACTTTGGCTTTAAATTTTTCTACACCCCAATCATTGATTAGGTATTTCATTCTGGCGTGACGACGAGTTACGCGATCGCCATAATCTCTTTGAGTCGCTACAATGGCTTTAATTAACTCGTAGACATCTTCTTTCGCTACATAACCAATGCGATCGCTAATTCTAGCAAAAGTTTCTTCTTTATTATGGGTGCGCCCCATACCGCCACCAGCTAGGACATTAAATCCTTCTAATTCTCCCGCTTCATTAGTCAAGATCACAAAACTAATATCGTGAGTATAAACATCAATGGAATTATCTCCTGGGACAGTAACAGCAATTTTAAACTTCTTGGGTAGATAATTAGTACCGTAAATGGGTTCTTCTCCATCTTCAATCAACATACCGTTACTCTGGCGTTGTCTTGCTGCTTTGACTTCGGGGTCTTCTTCTCCCGTAACTATTTTTTCCCCATCGAGCCAAATTTCATAATAAGCACCTGTTTGGGGAGCGAGTAAGGAAACAATTTTATCGGCGTATTCCCAAGCATACTGATATTCGGGACGATTTTTATAAGGTGCGGGGGGAACCATCAAGTTACGGTTTAAGTCACCACAAGCACCCAAAGTAGAACCTAGATTGCGATTAACAGTAGCAATAACTGTTTTGAGGTCTTTTTTGAGAATTCCGTGCATTTGAAACGCTTGACGAGTAGTTACTCTCAGGGTTTGATTGCCATACTCTTCGGATAAGCGATCTAAAGCTAGATACAGTTGTGGTGGGATATATCCTCCAGGAGAACGAGTCCGCAGCATCATTTGATAGTCTTTCTCTTGTCCTTTAACTCGATTATCGCGATTATCTTGTTGGTAAGAGCCATGAAACTTGAGAACTTGAATTGCTTGTTCGCTAAAGTGGGTAGTATCTTCTAATAGTTCAGTTGCCAGGGGTTCGCGTAAAAAGTTACTGCTTTCTTTGATTTTTTCAACTTTTGAAGGTTTACGATTTTTGGGTTTAGCGTTGATGACCATAATTTTTACTCAATTTAATTTTTTGGTTATTAGTGATTGTTGTTAGTGGTATATGTTCTAAGCATTGGTAAATATGTAATGGTGAAATAGTATTTCCTTTCTCCATTAACAAATAGAAACTTGGCAAAAGCTTAGATATTGAAACTAAGCAACGGAAGATAATTGCATTGCAGTATTGGGCAAATGTAAACCGCACTCTTGTTTCAGCCCGCGAAAACGGGTATTTCTTTCATGGCTATCGCTAGCTGTAAGGGGTCGGCTAGAATGCCAATCGCCAACTGTGACATATCCCAAATCGAACCAAGGATGATAGGGAAGATCGTATTTTTGGAGGTACTGATAAATATCTCGTGAATTCCAGTGCAAAATAGGCAGAATTTTGTATTGTTGTTCTTGTTTGCTAATTCGAGCTATATTATGGCGATAATCAGTCTGTACTTTACGTAATCCTGCCAGCCAAGCTGTAGCGTTAAGTTCCTCTAAAGCTCTCTGCATGGGTTCTACTTTACGAAGGCGATCGTAAAAATTGAGAGCATCAACATTTTCTTGTTCCCAAAGTTTGCCATATTTAGCTTCCATCCGTGCAGGAGAGACAGAAGACTGATAAACTTTGAGATTTAATTGCAGTTTTTCGGTTAACTGTTCGGCAAATTGATAGGTTTCTTCGGGTAAATAGCCTGTATCAACCCAAATAACAGGTATGTCAGGAACAATACGAGTTACCAAGTGCAGCATCACCGCCGACTGAATACCAAAACTGGTACTCATTATTAAGCGATCGCCAAAGAAATCAATTGCCCATTTAACTGTATCAATGGCACTAGCATTACTTAAATCCCTATTGATTAGTTCAAGATTAGGTTCTTGATTTAAAAAGTAAGAGAAATTACTAACTGAACTCATAAATAATCTACTCCTGAAAACTAACAAAATAACTAAGGTTCAATTAATCGATTTGTGCATTAACTATTTCTTGATAATTACCGTAAAAATTTACATATGCAGTTTTTGCTAGTGGTGGGGTCTAAGAAAATGGCTCTGGGCGTTGCCATTCCTTTGAATACATTTTCTGAAGCTAAGACAGCATTTCGTACAGCTATGTCTTGAGGACACGGATTTTGAGGTCTCCTCAGAATCGTGAGATGTCCGTATCGTTTTGTTCAGTGGCTTAACCATAATCGCGACCTATTTGCCTCTTATAAAGCCAGTTTGGGGTTTGTCCGAGGCTCGATTTTTGTTTAAGTCCCGTTAGTAGTGCTAGAAATGAGACGGTAAATTATAGCTTCGATCTATACGTATTTAGAATAAAAGCTTACGTTTAACTTTTGTCTCCAATATCTTTGATAATCAGAAAAACTCTCTCTTGCTATATAAAAGCTTATGTTTAATATTTCTCAATATAAATCTTTATTAATACTCACTTATTTTATGAGTTTGTTTATTCCTAAAGTAGTGTGGAGTTATTAGGATAGACTTTCCATACATCTGTAACATACCAAAAACTGTGCCAGCATTTAATAATTTGCCATATTGGTTCAAAAGTCTGTTGATAGCGATCGCAAATATTCCAGAGTAAAATTCCTTTTTTCTGGTGATTAACTACAGATCCTATTCAGAGTTTATTCTTTTTATTCCCAACAAAAGTCTGTAATTCATCTATTTCTGTGATTTTTGGTATTTCTGAATCTTGTGGCTCTTCAGACAATGATTCGCCTGCTTCTTTAACCCAATTAATAATAGTTGTATGGTCGATTTCTGTTACCCTAGCAATTCCTCTAAAACCCATTCCATTGAGATACATTTTTAAGCAGAGTTGTTTAACTTCTATGGAATATGCTCTAGAAATAGGATTCTCTAAATACTGACAACCACAATCCTGACATCTGAATGATTTTTTCCACGACGAAAACCATTCTTCTTTTTCTGTGATGATTTACATTTAGGACAGTCCATTACTTCACCAGAGTTTTTACACCCTTATTTTAGAACTCATAACATTACTTATTTACCAACGCCAAAATATTTAATTTATTTTTACAATTACCTTTTTTTGAGTTTTTTTCAAAAAAATAATTATTTTTTAAGAGGTATGTATTTATTGTAATTTTATGATTGTTTGACAACACTAAAATACAAGTTTTTGTAATCGAGTTTTTCATTTTTTATTGTAATAATTCTTTTTATGTTACAAGTCGAAGACTATAAAAAATAACGATTTTGACTTGTAATTGTGACTCTAACTTTTAACAGTTTTAACTAAGAGTTCTACCCCAACTTCAAACCCCATACCTTCACAAAATCATAGCACTCCAATGTCTTTACCAAAACCCACACCCATCTCCAGCCAATCGGAATATCACACCTGGGAATATTTAGGATTTAATTACCCATCTTGGTGGAATGGCAAATTTGCTGCTTCTGAATCAACCCAAGCTTTGGGGCAGCTAGAAGCAACTGGTGCAGAGACAGCAACAATTGTGGCGACTTCTTATCTTAGTGACACCCAAAGTAGTGAAATCTTTGCCATAGAGCAGAAGACTGAATCTCTACAAAACGTTGAAAAAGCAATCATAGATGCCAAAAATCAGGGGCTATCAGTTTGGCTAAAACCTCATCTTGACCTTCAAAATGGTCAATGGAGAGGATACCTTAATCCCACAGACCGAACTGCTTTCTTCAGCAACTACAAAGCATTTATGCTAGATTATGCCAAATTAGCTCAGGCTCAGGGTGTTGAAGTATTGACGATTGGGACTGAAATAGATCAACTTATCGGCACGGCTGATAAAGATTCTTGGTTAGAAATTATCAATGAAGTTAGACAGGTTTATGACGGTAAATTGACCTATGCCGTTAACTGGGATAAAGCGGGGGAAGTTTCCTTTGCTGAAGGTCTGGATTTTGTTGGGATAGATGCTTATTATCCTCTGACAGAAAATAAAAATGCTAGTGTTGACGAACTGGTTCAAGCTTGGACAACCACACCAGAAACAAATGAAGTCAAGGGGTTGACTAATGGTCAATCAATAGTTGATTGGTTAAGACAAGTTTCGACAGATTATGGCAAGCCTCTTGTATTTACAGAGATAGGTTTTCGTAGTCTTGATGGTACCGCAGCAAAACCTTATGAATTTCAGGGTCAAGGTCAAATTGATTTTGAAGAACAAGCGAGACTGTATGAAGCTTTCTTTAAAGTATTTGGAGGAGAAATTCCAGAATCAGGTAACCTTGATTGGTTTCAAGGCGCACAATTTTGGAACTGGTATGCCACAGAAGTGCAAAATAGTGACCCTACTGATTTAGACTATCCAATTTTAGGCAAACCATCTGAGCTTGTCTTTAAAGAATACAGCAGTAAACTAGTCTCAGACTCAACAAAACCCGACCCCGATCCTGACCCCGATCCTGACCCCGATCCTGACCCCGATCCTGACCCCGATCCTGCAACCCTCGTCCAGCACCGATCCCGACCACTCCGACCGATCCCGAAGCCCGACTCTACCCGATCCGAGCCAGACAGTCAACTTCGAGATATCGATGATGCTATGATCGAGATACTTCTAGATTGAGAATGACAGTCAATTTCCAGGATGATCGGTAATATGCATTGACGTTCAGGATGACTACTGAGATCGATGATCGTATAGCAATTGATCAATGCCGGATGCAATACGTAAGAGGATCGGAACTTTGATAGTAAGAGGCCACATGCTACTCAGACCGATGAGAGTGCCAAGATACCAAGGCGTAGCAAGGGATGAGCTACGAGGTCTGAGATCATAGCACGGTAGATGCGAGTCGCAGATCGCAGAGATGA
>NZ_LR214034.1 GCF_900659865.1 Hyella patelloides LEGE 07179 | reverse complement strand
AAAAAATCGTTGTTGAGATTTTTTACCTATTTTTTCTATGCTATATATCAGTAAAATTATGATTTAAAAGGACTGAAAAGATATTCGATAATCAATACAGCCTTGCCAAAATTTTCTGTAGTTTTTGAAACTACTATTTGTCAAATGCAATAAAAATATGAGCTTTAATGAATTAAATCATTGATATGTCCGCTAATAGTCAGACACAACGTTAAAACCATGGAAAATTAGAGTCAATTATTAACAGCAATAAAATCAATTGTGCCGATCGAATACACTTGAAAAATTATGAGCGATAAAACTGTTTTGGTTATTGACGATAATCCTGATTTTAATATTTTAGTGAAATTTGTTTTAGAACATGACACCAATTGGAATATTTTGACGGCTTCAGATGGAGAAGAAGGGGTCGCTCAAGCACAGTTGCAACAGCCCAACTTGATTTTGCTAGATGTAATCATGCCAAACCTGAATGGGCTAGATGTTTACCGTTTACTTAAGACTCATCCGACTACCTGTTTTATTCCGATTGTTTTCGTTACAGCTATGCCTGAGATAGCAAAAATAATTAAATTGCAAATTGCTGAAGATATAGAAATAGTTATCAAGCCTTTCGACATTATGACATTAGCAGATCGAGTAATTGATATATGCGATCGCTGCATAATAAGTGGGGATTTTAGAATACCCGCCATTGCTGAAATGTTTCAAGAGATGAGCATTAAGGACTTGCTTGATGAAGCAGTCAGAGAGACCCCGCGTAAAAGCGGTACGACCCCCTAAAGGATTCAACAGTTCAGTTCCTTCAAGCGAGGTTTCCCCGCCAACAGACTGTCTCACCGCATCGCCGAAAGAGGCAAAGGAATGCTGCTCTAGCAAGGGAATGAATGCGCACCTCTGACACTAAGGGGCTTCCTCTGACCGTTGGTCAATCTAGATCGGTTCTAATCAAATAACCATGACCAAAGTCAAATTTTAAATAAAAGGAGATTGGCAAAAATCAGCAGTCAATAACAAGTTTTTATCTGACATTAAAGAATCAAGTTAATTAATACTTGCGATCGCTATTTAGTGATGAATAATTAGTTACGTTTAATTTCAATGTCCAAATTTACCTATTTTTTTTCACTAACTGTTAGTCGATAAAGTGTAATACTGACAGCACTATTAAACTCGGTAGGAAAACAAGTTTCCTGTATCTTGAACAATCCCAGAAACAATCACATACTATCAGCATTACCTCAAAAAGAGTATCAACGCTTCAGCGATTATCTTGAGCCAGTTCAGCTTTCATTAAATGAAATTCTCTTAGAATCCAATCGAAAAATTGAATTATTATATTTTCCCACTCAGGGAGTCGTGTCTTTAATTTCAGCAATGGGCGATGGCTCAACCACAGAAATTGGCTTAATAGGGAAAGAAGGAATGGTAGGAACGCTGCAATTTTTGGGAGATGGAATATTAAACAGCCAAAGTGTGGTTCAAGGAGAAGGAACGGCAATGAAAATCGATACCGAAGCACTGCAAGTAGAATACGATCGAGGGCAGATGCTACAAAAACTATTGCTGCGCTATGCTTTGAAACTATTTAATCAGGTAAGCCAATGTGCTGCTTGCAACAATCATCATACTGTCAAACAGCGTACTGCTCGCTGGCTGCTGATGCTCGATGATCGCAGTGACCATGAAACGCTATTAATGACTCAGCAATTACTCTCTCGGATGTTGGGGGTGCGTCGTACTGGAGTTACCGAAGTTGCTAAAGAAATTCAGCGACGGGGAATTATTGACTACCACCGAGGCAAAATTAAGATTTTAGACCGCGATGCCTTAGAAGCAGTTGCTTGTGAGTGCTATCAGGTTCTCAAAGATTGGTCTACTACTTGACGATATATGAAGCACTTAAAGAAGTGGAGGAATTAAACAAAGCTTACAGCAAGCGAAGCTCCAAGCTTATAGCTGGTTAAAATTTAATTACTGCATCTGTCCGCAAGCGGACAATTTTTAGCTAAAATTATTAGTATTCTAAAGTGATGTGCAATCTAGTTGAGAATCTAATAGTCAAAATTCTCTAGATTATTTTGGCAGAAATTTAGAATGAACTTTTTAGCTGGCTGTAGTTAAATTTTAAAATAGATCCAAATTGTCCTCACCAAATTTAAGCAAGCCAATCAATCGGCTACTAGCTGCTCTACCTCAACCAGACTATCAACGCCTTTGCATTCATTTAGAACCAGTGGAGCTTCCTCAACATCAAATTCTCTACAATGCTGGGGAACACTATAAATACGCTTACTTTCCCTCTCACTCGATTGTTTCTACCGTAGCGATCATGGAAAATGGCTCAACAACGGAGATTGGAGTTATCAGCAATGAAGGTATGGTAGGACTGCCAATTATATTGGATACCAGCTATACAAACACTACCGCTATCGTTCAGGTGGGTGATGGTGGTTATCGGATTGGTGCAAAATGGCTACAAGAAGAGTTAAATCGTCAAGGAGCATTAAAACGTCTCCTGATGCGCTACATTCAAGCTCGTATAATTCAACTTGGTCAAACTGCTGCTTGTAATCGCTATCATAATCTGGAGCAGCGATTTGCTCGTTGGTTGCTCACGGTGCGGGACAATATACAAAAAGATGAATTTCAATTAACCCAAGAATTTATCTCTCAGATGTTAGGGGTACGCCGTACTGGAGTAACCGAAGTTGCTAGCAAATTTCAAAAAGAAGGCATCATTCACTATAAAAGAGGTTTGATAAATATTGTCTGCCAAGAGAAGCTGGAAGCTCGTACCTGCGAATGTTATCAGCTAATTGCTAACGAGTTTTCTCGGTTGCTTGATTGATTTTCTCCTTAGCTTGGTTTATGAGAGTACATAGAAGATTTCTATTCATACCTACATACCCGAACTAGACTCACCAGAAAACGACTATTGCGATAACTATTTAATTAAGCAGGCATAAAAAAACACATTCTCGAAAGAATGTGCTGTGTAATGGTTACTTAAGGTTAGAGAAGATTTCTAATTTAAGGATCGCACCCTCTATGCTAAAGCTGCCATTTTTACGTCATTGTTAGCTAACACATCCTGTAGCTCATCAGAATCTACTGTTTCTTTCTCAACGAGCATTTCTGCTAATTTGTCGAGGATGTGACGGTTTTCTGTAAGCACTTCTTTCGCACGACGATATGCCTGATCTACGAGGTTACGGACTTCTTCATCGATCGCTGCTGCTGTTTCATCGGAAAAATCGCGATCGCTAGCAATATCACGACCTAAGAAGACATTACCGTTTTGACGACCAAGAGCCACAGGACCCAAGCGATCGCTCATACCAAAGCGAGTAATCATTTGACGGGCTACTTTAGTTACTTGCTGTAAGTCATTAGATGCACCAGTAGTTACTTCTTCGTCACCAAAGATAATTTCTTCGGCAATACGACCACCCAAAGCCACTGCCATTTGATTTTGCAGATAAGCACGGGAATATAAACCAGATTCCATACGGTCTTCACTGGGAGTAAACCAAGTTAAACCGCCAGCGCGTCCACGGGGAATAATGCTAATTTTCTGTACGGGGTCATAATCGGGCATTAATGCACCTACAAGGGCATGTCCTGCTTCATGATACGCTACTAATTCTTTGCGTTTTTCGCTCATCACACGGTTTTTCTTCTCTGGTCCAGCTAAAACGCGATCGATCGCGTCATTAACTTCATCCATAGAGATTTCGGTGAGGCTACGACGGGCTGCTAAGATAGCTGCTTCGTTGAGTAAGTTGGCTAAATCTGCACCAGTGAAACCAGGGGTACGACGAGCAATTTTATCAAGAGCAACATCTTTAGCTAAAGTTTTGCCACGAGCGTGTACTGTGAGAATTTCAGTACGACCATTATAGTCAGGGCGGTCTACTACCACTTGACGGTCAAAACGACCAGGACGCATTAAGGCAGAATCTAAAACATCAGGACGGTTAGTCGCAGCAATGATGATAATACCTGTGTTGCCTTCAAAACCGTCCATTTCGGTAAGTAACTGGTTAAGAGTTTGTTCTCTTTCATCGTTACCACCACCTAAACCAGCACCACGCTGACGACCTACGGCATCAATCTCATCGATAAATACGATGCAAGGAGCGTTTGCTTTGGCTTGTTCAAATAGATCGCGAACGCGGGAAGCACCAACACCCACAAACATTTCGACGAATTCTGAACCAGAAATGCTGAAGAAAGGAACTCCTGCTTCTCCTGCTACTGCTTTTGCTAAAAGAGTTTTACCTGTTCCTGGAGGGCCTACTAAGAGAACTCCTTTGGGAATTTTTGCTCCAATTGCGGTAAAGCGATCAGCATTTTTGAGGAAGTCTACAACTTCTGTAAGTTCCAGTTTTGCTTGCTCGATACCTGCAACATCACCGAAAGTTACTTGGGTTTTAGGTTCCATTTGAACTCTGGCTTTGGATTTACCGAAGTTCATTGCTTGAGAGCCAGGACCACTTTGCGCTCTTCGGAGTAAGAAAAACAATCCTACTAAAAGTAATACAGGGAAGAAAAGACTACTTAAGGCTCTAAACCAAACTCCTTCATCACCTTGAGGTAAAACTGCGATATCTACCTGGTTATCCATTAAGATATCGATGAGTTGAGGATCGTTAGGTAAGTTAACCAGAATGGGGTTTCCTTCTTGGTCTGTAACGACTGCTTTAGTGCGATCTGCACTAATTTTGACCGTTTCAACTTGGTTATTTTCAACTTGGTCTATTAATTTGCTGTATGCCCAAGTTTGGCGGGTTTGGGGTTGTCTATCCAGAAAGGCAGTGCCAAGAGCGACGACTACTATAGCTAGTAGCACGTACAATCCAGCATTACGCCACTTTTTATTATTATTTTTGCTCACGCTGATAGCCTCCCTTTGGCTTGATATTAGAAATCTGTTATACAATTAGCTATTACTATTCTGGCATCTGTACTTATTAAGCTTAAGTTTTAGGGTATGACAGAAAAGACAGTATATATACAGTGATTGATGTTAACTTATGTTAACGTTTCTCAGGAACTCTTGGCTAGGTGTGGATAACTTTATCTTCAAAAATGACTAGAGAATTTTGCGTCCGACGAGGTTTTCTCGAACCTCTAGCATTGCCGAATAAGTGGGTAAGATGTGTAGTGTTTCGTTAGGCGGTGTTATTTCCAAAGCAGTGGAGATTGCTTGAGTCAGATTTTCTTGAATGATTAGTTCTAGGTTGGGGTTTTCTAGCAGAGATTCACTATATTTAAGGCGTAATGCCATATCATAAGTGCGATCGCCACTAATGATTAATTTTCCTCCCTGGTGGGTTAAAGTTTCGGTATCGACATCCCAAATCCAAGAAACATCAGTACCATCAGGAATGCGATCGTTAAGTACCAGCAAAGTAACTGGAGATGGCTTATTTTTTTGAATATCTGTAACCGCTCTAATTGTTTCATTCATACCAACAGGATTTTTTGAGAGTAGAATGCGGATTTGTTTGTCGTCGATGGTTAGTTCTTCTGCTCTGCCGAAAGCTGCTTTAAAGTTTTTGATGGTATGACAAATATCTTCTCGTTGAATGCCAATTGTTTCTGCTAATAGACCTGCTGCAATGGTGTTGTATTTGTTGTAAACTCCAATTAGTATTTGTGGCCATTCTTGAGAATTAATAGCTGTTTTACTTTTAGCAAATCCACAACTAGGACAGTTATAGTCTCCTAAATGAGAAAGATATACCCCTTGATAATCTAAAAGATGACCACAGCTAGGACAATAAATAGAATCTACAGCGTGGGGAATTTCTTCCAAATATAGTTGTGGTTCGTTAAGTCCAAAGAATAGTACTTTTTGACGGGGCGTACAAGCCAAGGGCGTGTGATTCGAGGTTGCCTCGAATCCCTGTGTCGCCCGTCCGCCCTTCGAGGGCGGGGTCAGCCCCTTGCTTAGTTGGTGTCCTAGGTAAGCTAATGTAGGGTCATCTGCATTGAGAATAATAGTAGTTTCTGATGGTAGAGGCGAAATCGCTTTTTGCCACCTTTGAGCAATGGTATCTACTTCTCCGTAACGGTCTAGTTGGTCGCGAAAGAGGTTTAAAGCGAGGATATATTGAGGCTGACAGTCTTTCAGAACTAGGGGTAAAATATTTTCATCTACTTCAAGAATAGCGTAATCAGTATCTAGTTTGCCTGTGATTTTGGTATCTACTAGCAAGGCTGTTGTTAAACCATTAATCAGATTTGCACCACTGGAATTGTGAGTCACTTTAAAGCCTCGATCTTCAAGGATTTTCCTTAATAATAGTGCGGTGGTAGTTTTCCCATTGGTTCCTACAACTAAAATGACACCATAATTTACTTGCTTAAATAGAAGAGGTAAGAGACGAGGATGTAAACGACGAGAAATTTCTCCTGGTAATACTGAGGCTGCTCCTAAATTAAGAGTTTTAACCAGTTTGGTCACAGTTTTAGCCGTCCCGACAGCTAAACCTAAGCGAATTCGATCTATTGGTTGCATCTTGGAATTTGCTAGAGGAGTGGTATTAGACAGCTAGAGTGTATCACTTGTTTTTTGTGTGGTCAGATAATCTAGAGAACGATCGGCGATCTTTTCAAGAATCATCAAAGATGTTTATACCCAAACCATAAATATTAAATTATCGATAACGCTAAAAGCATTGATTATAGTATATGATAGAAGTATGAGTGTTGCGCAACGTATTTATCAGCTTTAGGGAGTTAAACCTCAAATATTGAAGAGTTTAGGAAGTTAATCGATATATTGTTTACTTTATTCAGATTAAGGAGATACGAGATTTGATACAGGCTACTTTGCACCAATTAAAAGTATTTGAAACAGTGGCTCGCCACGGTAGTTTTACTCGTGCTGCGGAAGAGTTGTTTATCACTCAGCCTACAGTTTCCAGCCAAGTAAAGCAACTTACAAAGGCGGTAGGTTTACCTTTGTTTGAGCAAATAGGTAAAAGTCTTTATCTAACTGATGCGGGAAAAGAGTTATTGTCTACTTGTCAGGATATCTTTGAAAGATTAGATAATTTTGAAATGAAGGTAGCTGATTTAAAGGGAACAAAGCAAGGACAATTGAGATTAGCAGTCATTACCACCGCCAAATATTTTGTTCCTCGTTTATTGGGGTCTTTTTGTAAGAATTATCCAGGGATTGATATTGCTTTAAAGGTGACTAATCATCAGGAAATTCAACAAAGGATGCTCAATAATGAAGATGATTTATATATAGTAAGTCATCCTCATAAAGATATTGATTTATTAAGTAAACCTTTTTTGGATAATCCTTTAGTGGTGATAGCTAATCGAGAACATCCTTTAGCTAATAAAAAGAATATTGATATCTCTTGTTTGAATAATGAGCCTTTTGTGATGCGAGAAAAGGGTTCGGGTACAAGGGATGCAGTGTTAGATTTATTTGAAAAACAGAATGTGTCAGTAAGGGTAAGATTAGAACTAGGTAGTAATGAAGCGATTAAGCAAGCGATCGCTGGTGGTTTGGGAATTTCTATTTTATCCGAACATTGTTTGATTTCTGAAGGACAATTCAGTGAGCTAAAAATTCTTGATGTGCAACATTTTCCAATTGCTAGAAGATGGTATGTGTCTCATCTTGCAGGGAAAAAGTTATCAGTAATCGCCGAGACGTTTTTGGAATATCTTTTAGAAGAAACGCCTAAAATGCCTTTTCCTAGAATTAGTTCTTTTGTGAAAGTTTCTTGATAGTTTTAGCGGTTTTTTGGCAATAAGAACTTAATAATCTAGTTTTTGTTGATTGAAGTGTAAGTTATACGTGATTATTACCCATAACAAGCAATAATTATGTGTAAAGCAGTCCACAAATACACACTGATAGACACAGATAAAGATAATTATTCAGTTGTAGTAGTAATTTTATTCACTATAATTAATACTGATGTTAATTTGCCCTGTTCTATTTTTTTAAGATAGAGGATAATTTGGCACTTTTTTAAGTTTCAACAAAACTAGATCTAATTCTATGAATTTAACAAGACAATTTTTAGAGCAAAGAAAAGATAATGCTTTAGATAACTTGCGTAAAGCTGATAGATTTTGGTTGGCATTGCGTTCTGGGACAATCAATTATGCTGAAGTTGTGAAAGAAACTCAAGAGTCTCTGCCTGACATAGATTGTGATGTGGTTATCTGTGGTGGAACATTAGGCATATTATTGGGCGCAGCATTGCAAAAGTTAGGAGTGCAGGTTACTGTAATTGAGCGAGGATTATTAAAGGGTAGAGAGCAGGAATGGAATATTTCTCGTCAAGAGTTAGATATTTTTTGTGAATTAGAACTGTTAACAGAAGCAGAATTAGAACAAGCGATCGCAACAGAATATAATCCTGGTCGTGTTGGCTTTTTGGGGGGTCGAGATATTTGGGTAGAGGATGTTTTAAATATTGGAGTCAATCCTATTTATCTATTAGAGAAATTAAAAAAAAAGTTTGTTAATACAGGTGGAAAACTATTAGAAAATACTGGATTTCAGTCTGCAACTATTAGTGCTGATGGGGTTGAGGTTAAAACCGATCTAGGTAAGCTAACAACTCGTTTATTAATTGATGCGATGGGCCATTTTTCCCCAATAGTCAAGCAGATTAGAAAAGGAGTTAAGCCAGATAGTATTTGTACTGTTGTCGGGAGTTGTGCTGATGGATACGAGCGCAACGAAACAGGAGATTTAATCTATTCTTTTACTCCTATTATTAATCAATGCCAATATTTTTGGGAAGCTTTTCCTGCAAGAGAAGGCAGGACTACTTATATGTTTAGTTATTTAGATGCTCATCCAGAAAGACCTAGTTTAGATTATTTCATGTCGGAGTATTTAAGACTATTATCAGATTACCAAAATGTTAATTTAGAGCAATTAGATTTTAAGCGATTTTTATTTGGTTTTTTTCCTGCTTATCGTCAAAGTCCTTTAAAAATACCTTTTGATAGAATACTGGCAATAGGAGATAGTAATGGTGGACAATCTCCTGTAAGTTTTGGTGGTTTTGGAGCGATGGTACGTCATCTTAAAAGACTTACTAAAGGGGTCTATGAAGCATTACAAACGAATAGTTTGACTCAAAAAGATTTGACTTTAATTCAACCTTATCAGCCTAATATTTCTGTGACATGGCTATTTCAAAAAACCATGAGCGTGGAAGTTAAACAGAAGATTAACCCTAACCAGATTAACAATTTAATGAATGGGGTTTTTTCGGTTATGGAAAGACTGGGTGATGATATAATGAAGCCTTTTTTACAAGATGTTATTCAGTTTATCCCTTTAGCAAAAACCTTACCTTTAGTAAATCCTAAATTAGTATTACCTATTTTGCCTCAAGTTGGAATTAATCCCTTATTAAGTTGGAGTTGGGAATACTTTAATTTAGCTTTGTATAGTGGTTTATACCCTTTAGGAAAAGTAGCACAGCCTTTAATTAAAAATTTATCTCCTAAGCAACAATATTATTATCATCGTTATTTAGATGCTTGGAAATATGGCTCAGGTGGCGACTATATTAATTAAATCATGTCCAGTTTAGAATCAGATTTTTTTTAATTAATGATGCCAATTGCTGGCAAAAAAAACACCAGTGATACTAAATCCGATCGATTAAAGTTATATATAATTAGAGGCAAAACGAATCAAAGCAGACAATGCCAAAAAAAGCTTATTTAGCACCACATTATAGTAATAATGAACTAAA
>NZ_LR214033.1 GCF_900659865.1 Hyella patelloides LEGE 07179 | reverse complement strand
CGCTTTTCGGAATTTTTCTTTTTAGGAAAAATATCTTGAAATAGCTTCCACTCTAGGTCATTTAATCCCTCAAATTTGCCTGGCATCTTCAGTCGTTTAGTTACAACCTTCTTATTTTATCTATTATTAGTGGGATAGGTTCATGCAGCGAAGTATTAACAAACACTCTTAATTCATCTCGGTGGATATATAGGCTCTACGGATTCAAACCAATGACCGATAGGAACGAATTAACCCTTTCTTGGTTCTCAGAATATCTGAGTGGGTTGCTAGCTAGAAACCAGGAAAGTGGAGGGATTGTGTCAGAAGCAAATGCCTTTGTGTAATGGAAAGGATAGGCTGACGGACACACGGTAAGACAGAAGATAGAGTCGTGATTAGTAATTTATACCATGAACGAGTTAAATCAGACTACGTATGAATGGCAAAACATCCCCTGGCGTAAGCTAGAACGTTCTGTCTACAAGTTACAAAAGCGAATCTATCAAGCCAGTGGTCGTGGTGACATACTGACAGTCCACAAACTTCAAAGATTGATGGTCAACTCATGGTCAGCAAAATGCCTAGCAGTTAGGAAAGTTACCCAAGATAACCAAGGAAAAAAGACGGCAGGAGTGGATGGAGTAAAATCTCTGTCCCCAGAAGCACGTCTGAATTTGGTAGGTCAACTAAAACTGGGACATAAAGTCAAACCAGTACGTCGAGTTTGGATACCCAAACCAGGAAAGACGGAAAAGAGACCCTTGGGAATCCCCACTATCTATGACCGAGCATTACAAGCTCTGGTTAAATTGGCATTAGAGCCACAGTGGGAAGCTCTTTTTGAACCCAATTCTTATGGGTTTCGCCCTGGCAGAAGCTGTCATGATGCGATTGAAGCAATACATATCGCTATTAGTCAAAAACCTAAATATGTCTTAGATGCCGATATTGCTCAATGCTTCGATAAAATCAATCATCAAGTTCTTCTCGATAAACTCCAAACCTTTCCTAAATTCAGGCAACAAATAAAAGCCTGGTTAAAAGCGGGAATTATGGATAATGGAGAGTTAGAACCCAGTTTAGCTGGAGTTCCCCAAGGTGGAACGCTTTCACCATTATTGGCTAATATTGCCTTACACGGAATGGAGAAGTTGGTTAAAGATTTTGCTGAGGGATTGAAACTCTTTTATCCCAACGGCAACTACCTCTCCAAAGAACGTAAACGAAGAAGCCTTCATCTCATCAGGTATGCAGACGATTTTGTCTGTATGCACGAAGAAAAAGAAGTTGTACTCAAATGTAAGGAAATAATAGCTGAGTGGCTAGGAACATTAGGATTGTCACTGAAACCGAGCAAAACACGCCTAGTACATACTTTGAAATCATATCAAGGGTCATCCCCTGGATTTGACTTTCTCGGTTTTAACATTAGGCAGTATCCAGTAGGGAAATATCATTCTCGACGGGGTTATAAAACCCTGATTAAGCCCAGCAAAGATAGTCAACAAACGCACTATCAAAAGCTGAAACAGACCATTGATAAGCGTAAGGCAGTATCTCAAGCTGACTTGATTGCTGCTCTTAATCCGATTATCAAGGGATGGTCAAACTACTTCTCATCAGTCTGTAGTCAGAAAATCTTCAACAGATTAGATGATTTAGTGTACAAGAAAATCAGCCGTTGGGCGAAACGTCGTCATCCCTGGGTTTTCCCGATCTTTGTTCTAACTTGCGGTGCGACCCCGCGTCGGCGTAAGACGCAAGGGAACGCGCACCAAGACAGAGACGACTACCGATAATATGAACGGGTGGTTTATCTTCCCCTGGTTCGGCACGGTGGGAAATAGCAAAAGTTTGACCCTCGACAACTGATGCTTGAGCCTGATATGTAAGTTCGTAGCCCAGTAGCTTGAGAAGGCGCACCGCCCAATATTCTCTAGTAATACTGGTTGCTGTCTCTGTTTTGTCCTGAGCCAATCTGACTTGAAACTCCGTCCAATAAGCTTTGGCATAGCCGAAAGCGATCGCAATTTCATCTTCTAATTTTTGATTTTTTGCCAGCCTAAAATCCGAAGCAGACTGACCCTTAAATTCACCAGATTTTAGTTCTATAGCCAAGTCAAAACCAATCAGATTACCTTCAATCTGATACGTAGTAGTAGTATTCATAACGATTTTAAAAAATTTTTATTATTTGTCTATTAGAGAGGCTGTAACCAATAAACACCTAAAATATCCATTGGTAGCTGAGGCTTGACGGTCACTCTGCCTTCTTTAGTGATGGCTCTGACTCGTCGATAGGATTCTTCTAAAGCTTGGGATTGGGCTTGTGCGATCGCTTTTAACTTTATTTCTAAGTCTGGCAAACCCGAAACTATTCTTTCCATCCTGGCTTGCATTCTCGGTAGCTTATGGTCGTCTTTTGGCTCTACTTGTTGCCAGAGCGCGATCGCATTTTCTTCAGCTAGCCATTGAGGTTTGGTTGCCGAACCCGTATAAGCTGCAATTAAACATTCCTCTGCTAATAAATCATTATGTTTGGAACTAGATAGCAAATGGCGTAAGCGTAGCAGTAAAATTGTAGTCCCTCGATCTACCGCATCGGTAACAATGTAACCGCAGCGAGAAGCCACAGAAGATTCGCTACGGGCTTCACAAGCGTCTGAACCAAGTTCAGACGACGAGTCCTTATCTGTAATGACTTGCTCTAATAAGTACCTTGCCAACCCTTCAACAATGGGATGATTGCGCCCTATATATTCCATTCCCTCTGGTGCTGGAGAATCAAAAGTAATAAGACGAGTTTCTGAGCCGAAAATAAACTCAAGTTTTTCGGGAATAGTGGCTAAATGCCAACCTTGTTTCTTTTTAACAAGAGGACAATTTAATCTCTCACACGCATTACGCACAAACTTTTCGACATCTTCTTGACTGCCTAAAATGCGATCGCTCTCTTTTAACTCTTGCTCGATTTCTTCTGGCTTAATCGCTCTTTGGGCAAAGCGAGTACGGTTTTGTTTTTCTCTCTCTACTGCTCGATCCCAGCTTTGATGTACTTCCACAATAGGAGCATCATTGACAACTAAATCTAAGGTTAATTGCTCTACTTCGGGGGGGAATAAAGATAATTGTTTGACTTCGGTTATTTTGTCGAACAGAGACTTAAATACAACTTCTTCTACTGAATTGCTCTCCATTGGTACGGGTACGCTAATGCCCAAAGCGCGGTGAATTTTGTTCGCCTTACGAATCAAAACATCTAGTACTGCTCCATCAATGGGATTATCTTCACCATAAAGAACTATACATTTAACTTTCGTCGCTGGTTGTCCGTATCTATCTACCCTTCCTTCCCTTTGCTCCAAACGATTGGGATTCCAAGGAAGATCGTAATGACTGGAGTTTAGACTAAATAAATTAAATTCAGGAAAAACTAAACCGTTTAGTAAACTGAAGTGAAACTAACTACTTGAAATATTTGTTCAAGGAAACAACTGAAGTGGAAAAATCGGGAAATCAAGGTAAAATCAGGCATTTAGTCAAAAAGTTCTCAAAAATGCCCGATATTAATTTAAAATTATTTCGTGAACAAGTATATCATTGTTTAGGCAACGCCAAAGATGCGGTGTTTGAACTAACAGATGCAGCTATATTAACTCGTAGTCCTGAAAGTCTGGCGGAATTGTCCCTATCACCAGTATTTCGACGAAAATGGCACAGTACTTACGAAGCATTAGAAGATTGTAATCCATCAAGAGAGAAGATGATGGCAATAATGAGCCAACAAATAGTAGCATTGAATCAAAGACCACTATTAGTAGGAGATCATAGTGCTTGGTTCAGACCAGATGCTCTCACACTTTCTCGAAAGAACCTATGAGCATAAGCCCCATAGAATATCCGTTAAGAGACCAATAGGAGTCGGTTTTGGCTACAGCACCATAGCTTACATCCCCGAACAACAAGGCAGTTGGGCGTTGCCGTTACTTCACGAAAGAATCAGTAGTAGTGAAACTGCCATCAGTAAAATGAGTCAACAATTGAGGAAAGTTTGTTTTGAATTAGAGGTCAGACCAATTCTAGTAGTGGATAGCCAATATGGTTGTGCATCGTTTATACAGCAAACCGCAGATATCCCTTGTGATAAGCTGATGCGCTTGAGTTCTAATCGTTGTTTCTGGGGCGAACCAATGGCTCATTCTGGTCGTGGTCGTCCACGAAAACATGGAGACAAATTCAAGCTTAATGACCGCCAAACATGGCATCTTGAAGATGAAATAGAATTCGTTGAACATCCCAGATTAGGATTACTTCATATAGAGGCGTGGCACAAATTACATTTTAGACAAGCTGCCGACCAAAAACTCTCTTTGATTCGAGTCGAACAATTAGATTCTCCCAAGAGTAAGCCATTGTGGTTAGCTTGGTATGGTGAACAGATGCCCACGTTAATTGAAGTAGTTAGATTGTATCTACGTCGTTTTACTATTGAACATTGGTATCGCTTCGCAAAACAAAGATTGCACGCTCTCTTTGCCAAACTTCGGTACTAAAGAACAGTGTGACCGATGGAGTGATTTAATCCCCATGATGACCTGGGAACTCTGGTTGGCTCGTGAGATGATGGTGGATCATCCTTTACCTTGGCAAAAACCACAAATTAATTTAACCCCTGGAAGAGTGGCGCAAGGGTTTGGAACAATTATTGCCACTCTGGGAACACCTGCATCTGCTCCCAAACCTCGCGGAAAATCACGACTGTTGGCAACCAGGCAGAATTAGGGCGAAAAAAATTAGATATCCTGTGGTCAAAAAAGGAAAAGGAAGATTTGAAAGCCAGAAAAAAGCCAAGGCAGAAAAGTTATCAGCTTAAATTGTGCCAACTTTTTTGATGAATAAAGTCGGTTTTCAGAATATATCCCTTTATTAAGTTGACTATATATTCAATCTTTTTAGTCTAAACTCCAGTCGGAAGCAAACTCTTCTTGAGTTAGTTCCATTTCTTGACGCAGTTTTTTGATTAGCAAACCAATTTGAGGTTGTGGCATGGTTTTTAGCTGACGAAGAGAAATGGTTTTCTCTTGATCGCAATTGTTCGCCACTCGGTCGGTCATGTTGTATTTATTGCTGATTTTTTAGCAGATGCTATATTTGTTGCTATTTATTGTCTCTGTGAAGCTAAGACAAAGGTGCGATCGAGATCCCATGAAACGGTGATTCGATCTATTGACAAAAAGAAAGATTATTATCAAGCAGGTATTTGGAAATCGACAAAGCCCTATTTTCTTTACTTTGAATGTGAATGTAGTAAGCTTAAAATGCATTTCGCTATTATTGCGTATAACGCTAAAATAAATTCGTGACTTTTACCAGATTTGAGCAAGAAGGCTGCCTCAAGATAAAAATTAGCGATCGCAATTATGATTGACATACCTGTTGAAAAAAACTCTGAAGAAGAACAAAGTACTACAGAGCAATTGAAAGAATACAAGCTTTTAACTGAGCTATCGGAAGACCAAAGGCTAGAGATGGAATTAATCGCAGAAATCCGTCATGCTAGCGATCGCAAAAACAAAAGTAGGCTAATAGAAGAAGCAGCAAACAAGCTAGAAAAAAGCACCAGAACTATTCGGCGAATGGTAACAAAAGTAGAACAGGAAGGATTAGCTGCATTGTGTTCTACCGTTCGCTCTGATAGAGGATAAAGGTTCTAATCTATCGCAGTCTTGTTACGATTACTCCTGTAGTTTGGCACGTCAAAAAGGTAATTTACTTTCCATTCCTTTAAAAGTTCTATACGTTAAAACCAGTCTCCCTGGAGGTGCAAATGACATATATATAGATATCTTGAATACTTTGAAACGTCCTCTCAATACTGGTAATTTGAGAGACTTGAGAAAGCGTGTTAGGGGAACGCTCAAATCATATCAAGTTCAACTTTTGATCGTCGATGATGCTCACCTTCTCAAGCGTAAAGCAATGGTTGAATTGATTAAAATTTACGAAGATTTGAGACTTCCTGTAATTATGTCAGGAGCTTACGATCTCGAAGATAGATTATCGAGGTCTAGAGGATACGAGCATATTAGTAATGTATTTTTAGCAGTTCATAACTATAGAACATTGACAATAGATGAAGTAGCTTCAGTTGTCGCAGCATGGGAAGAAGAAGTTTTGGAACTGTGGGAAGAAAAACTGAATTTAGCTAACAATGAAGAAATTATCGAAAGGTTGTATCTTCTCTCTAGTGGTTTAATACAGCCTTTATACAAGTGTTTAGAACAGATTGCCGTAGCGCAACTAAAGCATACTTTAAATCCTGATTCAGAGAAAAGGACTGATATTGATGAAGTTCTTGGTATTACCAGAACCGCTAGAGTTAACTTATAGATTACAGAAAGGTATCAAAGTGTATGGTTTCGTCCAGGTTACGTCAAAACCCTATGAAGGCGAAAGTATTAGTCACTATTTAGGCAGGTGGAGAAGATACGAAGTAAACAGTCTTTCTTCCTCTGGTGGTTTGGGTAGATTTGCTGGAATTGGAGCTGTTACGGCTCGTTGGGAGAAGTTTCGCTTTTATCATTTTCCTACTCAGAAGGAGCTAAAAGCAGTCAGCAAAGTAATGGAGATGGATTTAGAAGAGTTGATTGCCACACTGCCTACTAAAGACCAGCCTATGAAATTAGAGCCAATTCGACTTTGTGCTGCTTGTTATAGCGATCGCCCTTATCATCGTTTGGAATGGCAGTTTAAATCTACTGCGGGATGCGATCGCCATAAATTAAGATTGCTCTCTAAATGTCCTAGTTGTGGTGAGCGTTTTCCCGTTCCTGCTAAGTGGATAGAAGGTAGATGCAACAACTGCGGAATGAAGTATAGTTCGATGGCAAAGAGGCAAAAACCTTATTAAAAGGGATCTTTCTCTATTTATAACTGATGTTACGCACTTAAAAACTGGAACTATTGAAATTCTGTTCAAAATTGATTACCAAGACGTGACTCAAACTATTGAAATCTCGTTTGACTGCGTAACGTCAGTTTATAAGTTTATAAGATAATTTAACTCCGAGGCTTTTTCTGTTGTCTTTTCAATCGCTCCAATTGCCTTTGTTTCAGGTCTTCAGCAATACGCATATCCGTCAACTCTTCCGCATCAAAAGCCAATCCATCAACTTTAATCAAACAGCCCGCTAAATTCTCGATCTCTTCATCAGAGGGGCGACCGCCAGATAATAACTTTTTTAACCGACTTACAGAAATTTTAGTTTCTTTTGCCAAATGCTTTAAACCCCATTCAGGATTTTCTAGAGTTCCATCAATTGCAGTTGCAACTGTAGGTAAAGAGGCAAACACTGTATCAACATCATGGGCTAGATCGTCAATCGAAGCAGTTTGAGAAAAATTCCCCCGATACACATTTTCTTGCCTTGAAGAAAGCGATCGTTCTTGCTTGTCTATCCAATCTCGGACTGCTTCCTCCAGAGTATCGTTGATATTTTGTCCCGCTTTTTTACAGGCTGCTTTGAACTCCATAGTCAAAGCTTTGGGGATAAATCCTCTCAATTCTTTGTATTCAGACGATCTGCGCTTATCTACCACTCGCTGTTCGTTTTTCAATGTCGCGTACACTCTATTTTCTCACAATATCTTATTCAAATTTTTATATTGCTAATATAGCTATTATTGCTAATATACTTTTATATTTACCTTATCTACTCTCAAAGAAGATTGCATAACTTATGCGATCGCGTTTACTAATATGAATCATTTAGATCGATCTATTGAGAATAATCCCATCCAATATGCTTCGCGTATTTCTCAAGATTTAGGCATTGAAAAACTACAGCATAGTATTTCCTATCTGTATCGAATAAATAGATTGGATGACATTAACTTTCTGACTGCACTATTCATCGAACAACTTGCGAATAGCTTGGAATTAATTTCAAAGCCCGCCAAGATTCAAAGCGATCGCCTTTTTCCTTTAACAGAGTTTCCTCCTCTTCCTGTTGATTTTCCTCAAAGTTTAGAGATGCCACTTTATCTTTACGGCGACAAAGTGCTTCACGAATCGATGGAAGATTTTGCGATCATAATTGGTCGCTTTTGCGCTTTTGATTGTGCGAGCAACCAATGGCGATGGAAATATCTAATTCTCAGTAGATGGACAAGTTTTTCAAAAGTAGCTCACGCGACCTAAGAATTTAACTTTCAAGGGGCATTAATTAGTACTATAGTTCTGGTAAACTGATTAAAAATAAGTTTTATTTATATTTAAATTGAATTTTACTTGAGTTATATGTGCTGTGGGGATTTTTTGCCTAAAAATGTTAAATTATTAAGGATATTTAAACAGGGTAAGAGCATCTCAAACCCTATTGACAAAAGGATTGTAGAACAGTCATCATATAGTCATTATTCATAGCTGCGCGCTTCATTTTTTGACGCAGACTACGCTTGAGACTCTTCTCTTGATTCAGGGCATTTAATGCCATGCGTCTGAGAAGAGCAAAGTTACGAGGGGAGTTGCCAGAACGGATGCGACAATGATCCTCATTATGTCTTGGTGCGCGTTCCTTAGCGGAGGAAACCTCCGCAGGGTCGCACCGCAAAGTTACATCCAAAGTCCAATGGACTTGGTTTTCAATTCCCCAATGGGTGCGAATAGCATGACCCAAGTTCTGAGCGTCTGCGGGTAGAGAAGACAGATAAAACTGGACTTCGTGAGTAACTTTATTCCAGAGATGGCGGGTTCTCTCCACCATCACAATGGTTTGAAGACCTGACCACTGCCCTTGTTTATAGAGACCACCAAACTCAGATAGAGGCACAGCCCAAACCAGGCGTTTTTCGGTGCGATGATGTCCTTTTTCCACTCGGCGGTCATAAGTTCTATTAATCCCTTCAAAGTTATTGGCAAGAGCCGACTCAAACCATTTTTTCACCTGGGCGTGAAGTGTAGGATGATTGGTTTTGAGTGCCAAGACATAATCAGCTTTTTTGGCACGAATTAAGCGCACAATTTCAGTTTGTGTTCCCATGGCATCAATAGTCACAATTGCCCCAGTAAGATCAATTAACTCTAATAAGGCGGGAATAGCCGTTATTTCATTAGAGTGGTCTTCTACTTTCACTTGTCCTAAAGTTAAATTCTGCTCTGCAACCCATGCAGTTACTAGATGTAAAGCTTTTAGTCCCCCTTCACGGTCATAAGAACCCCTCAAACATTTACCATCGATAGGCACAATCTGTTGATTCAAAGAAGGGATTAATTCTTCTATCCATCTGCTAAAACTAGCCTCTAGAGCTGAGGCATCTATCCTCTCAAAAACCCGTCGAAAGGTGTCATCGCTCGGTATTCCATTAGGCAATTCTAAAAATTATGACAACCATTGCTGTTTAGCTTGAGCATAATTTTCGATATCTTCCCAGCCTTCTGCTCCAGCAATGACAGCTAAAATTGCAATAACTAAAATATCTTTCAACAAGTGTTTTTTCGTTCTCTTAACTCTAGGGTCTTTAATATCATTAAAATAACTAGATAAATTAGCTTGTACTTGAGAAATCGGGGTTAGTTTTGCGGTTTTAGCTGCGGTTTTTTTTGATTTAGCTTTTACAGATACAAATCCTTTACCCATCAATTCTTTCCCTTAATAGCCTCAATTTACCTTATTTTAGATTGAAACTACATTAATATCTGCGAAACACCATTACTTTTTGAAAAAAAATTATCACTCGCTTTTTGTCAAGTACATTTTATACAAAATAAGATGAGCTTACCCTGG
>NZ_LR214032.1 GCF_900659865.1 Hyella patelloides LEGE 07179 | reverse complement strand
TTTGACTGCATTTGACAATTTGTACTTTTTCTTAACTTGTCACTAATGATCATTAACTATTACCTTCAATTAACCAAGGTGTATTTCAAATAGCTATAGAAAGATTAATTAATTAAGGGCAAAACTCTTGTTGAAAAGCTTTTGTATTTTCACCTCGCCAACAAAGAAATGCTCTTTTTGACTCCTGTATTAACCAAATTCCTTCACGATTTCGTTTAAAAGTAAGCTGTACCCATTCTCCTCTAACAGAATCATTCTTATAACCATCCTGTATCACTGTGACGATCATCGTATCGGGGTATTCTGACGTATTTTCTTGAGGTATCTTTCGGGTAATTTGACCAAATCTGCCAAAACTTGCGCCATTAAGATATTTCATGGCAAGAAATAAAGGTTTTGCTTGCCAAGTATCCACATCAGCACCAGATAATTCAGATATTAGTTGAGAATTAAACTCTCGAACATCATCGATGCGATAGGATTCCACAGGTAATTGTGTGGGTGATTGAGCATTTGCTTTTGATATGGGGATAACAGAAAAAATACCGAATATCAGTAAATGTAAAAATTTGGTGTTCATTGAAAAACGATTAAACTTTACTTTATAAACGAGAGTGAAAAAAACGAATATTTTTAAAACTATCGATTTCTGTCACATTATAGTAGTCTTATTTCACTCAAAAAAGTAGATTATTTACCAAGAAAATATACATCGAGGCAGGAAACAGGAACAAAGGAGCAGAAATTCTCTAATATCATTGAGGATTGCCATACAGGAGACATTGTTATTCAATCTTTAAGAGATTTTTGATTTCTCTGGCTGTACCAGGAGCGAGCAATATCCCATTACGATAATGTGCAGTAGCAAGCAAAACATTGTCATAATCAGAGAGTTTGCCAATAACGGGAGCTGCTTGTCCGTAGGGACGGGGACGTTTTCCTTGCCAACTATCAAGAATAGTAGCATTAGCTATTGTAGGACAAAATGCGATCGCTTGTTGGTGAACTTCTTCTAATAATTCTGCTTTTGCAACGACATTACAATCATCATCGGGAAACTCTACTGTTGCACCAAGCCAATATTGCTGATTCCCTAGCGGTACGATATGAACATCATCACCTGTAACAATGGGTTGAAAAGTATTTAAACCAATATTTTGCTCTAACTGAAATTTTATTGCTTGTCCTAATACAGGGCGAATATCTAGCTTGTCATGTAAGAATGCAGTTAAAGGAGTTGAACCTAAGCCCGCAGCAATAATTAAGTAGTCAATATCTAAGTTTCCTTTTGTGGTTGTAATTCGATCTAGCTGTTGATGTTTTGCTCCTTCTCCTATTTGGTTAAGACTGACACCAAACTGAAATTCAACCCCATTAAGTGTTGCTGCTTTGACTAAGGCTTTGGTAAGTATCTGGGGATTTATTTGGCTGTCTTGGGGAGAATAAACTGCACCAATAAGATTAGTATCGTTAATTTCGGGACATTTTTGTTTTAAGGAACTTTTATCCCAAATTTCTAAGTTCCAGCCTTGTTTAGCGCGAGTTTGCTGGAGTTTTTGCCATTTTTCTATTTTGTCTTCTGTAAATAATAATTTTACTATTCCGTCACGGTTAACAGGGATAGCAATCTTTGTTTGTGCTTCTAGCTCAGAAATCAAACTGGGGTAGCGTTTTAAACTGGCTTCTCTTAACTTCCAAGCTCTTCCTTTTGTTTTACCGCTAATTGCGCCCATTAGTATTCCTAAAGCTGCACCCGTAGCTCCATGAGCAAAGGTATTTTTTTCAATTACGGTAATCTCTAATTCTGGAATTAAGCTTAGTTCATAAGCAATAGTCGCACCAACAACACCACAGCCAATAATTGCAATTTTGCTCATTAATAAAGTCAAGGATGAAGGATGAGGGATGTCTATCACGGATACCGCTTCCCTAAAGGACTTCCTTCGGGGCGCGCATAAGGGATGAAGTAGCAAGTCAAAATTCAAAATTCAAAAGTAGCAACCAGCAACCAGCAACCAGCTACTAGCTACGAACAACTAACTACTAATATTTAACTATTTCCTATTAGCTGTAAAACTGATTCTTTAACAACATCAGAAGATACTTTATCAGTAATTTTTACTGCGCCTATTTTTTTAGGTAGGATAAAATGGACTTTACCTGATTTTACTTTTTTATCACTTTTAATAGCTTCTAAAACATCTTTTACTTTTACCTTGGCAGATACTGTTGTTGGTAATCCTGCTTTAGCAATTAACTTATTTTGTCGGTTTGCTGCTGCTTCTTTCCACGATCCCATCTGAATGGCAATTTCTCCTGCTGCTATCATACCTAATGCTACAGCTTCACCATGAACATATTCTTGATAGTCAGTTAAACTTTCAATAGCATGACCGATAGTATGACCATAATTTAAAATAGCTCTTAAACCTGCTTCTTTTTCGTCTTGACTGACAACATCTGCTTTAGCTTGACAAGAACGGGCTAAAATTGTGTTTAATAATTCAGGCTCGATACTCTCGAAACTATCAATATGCTCTGCTTGTTCTAACTCAGAAAATAATTCTGCATCCCAAATTACACCATATTTAATTACTTCTGCCATTCCTGCGCGAAACTCTCTTTCAGGAAGAGTTTGTAAAACATCAGGATCGATCGATACTAATTTAGGTTGATAAAAAGCACCAATCAAGTTTTTTCCTTGGGGATGGTTAACCCCTGTTTTTCCTCCTACAGAAGCATCTACCATAGCCAGTAAGGAAGTAGGTACTTGCACAAAGTTAACACCCCGCAACCAAGTCGCAGCAGCAAATCCTGTCATGTCACCAATTACTCCTCCTCCTAAAGCAACTAGAGTAGAAGAACGTTCTAAATGATTGGCTAAAGCAGTATCGTATATTTTCTCTATAGATTGAAGATGCTTGTGAACTTCTCCTGCGGGAATTAGATGTTGATAAATTTCAAAGCCAACTTCTTCTAGAGATTGCAAACAAGTGTCACCATAGTAGCCAAAAACTTCAGGATTAGAAACAACCAAGACTTTTTCGCCCAATTTTAGCTGTTTCATTTTTGCTCCCAGTTGCGACAAGCTACCAGATGAGATCGCAATTTCGTAAGAGTTTTGAGGTAAGCTAACGGTAATATTGGACATATAGAAATACTAGGAGATACGGTTAGTGACTATTAATTCTATCGCGGTCGTTGCTCAAGAATAAGAATAATTACCAAAAATAAAACTTTTGCCTGAGAAGAAGTTTTTTTAACCTATACTGATGTGTTACGGTAACTTGATGGACAGATGCAAGTTCGATACTCTAAAGAGACGAACTACTATTTACTGGGAATTAAATAGATGACTAAGAGAAAAGGTGTAAATAACTTGAGAAGCATTAAAAAGCAAATTTGATTGTTTGCTCTATTTTTTTCTCGCGCTTTATCTCAATTATTACTGCTCAGTTAAAAAACGAAGTTGCCTTCATCAGACTCAGTGGTGTATTTATTTAACCACCAAGTTACTAGATATTGTGTATTCTACTGTATTTTACACCTAAATTATTAATTACCTGTATTTTTTAAAGGGCATAATTACAGTTTGGTTTTTGATTTTCCCACTTTTTTTGAAATTAGGAAAAATTTAGTAGCTAACTATATTACCTACGCATATTTACAAAAGCAAACAACCGTTTTTTATCATAAGTATTAAAGCAGCAATTAAAAGTCTATTTTTCCTTTCATAGTACAGATTTTAAGTTGACAATTTGGAGATTGATTTCATGGCAAGAAAAAAAAGAAAAATTCCAGCAAAACCCACTATTCTTGACAAAAAGCAAGTTGGTGTTTCTTTGACTGTTGATGCAGTGGATAGTCTCAATGCAATAGTAGAAAAAACTGGTCTTTCTAAGTCTAAACTGATAGAAGGATTAGTTACAGGAGAAATAGCGATCGCTTCTAGTTTAGCTGATCGAACTATTGCTATTGAAGCAGAAAATATTGATTTATTTTCAGGAAATGCTGTTCCTACAGAAAGCACAACTGCAACCAAAGCAGCTACTACCGAAACAGCAGATAGTAATGAATTAAATGAAGAAATAAAAAAATTAGAAACACAATTAGAAGAGCAAATTAGTAACTATAAAGCTCTAGAGAAAAAATCTTCTAGTACGATTCAAGATTTAGAAATGCAGCTTAAAGAACAGGTTGCTAAGACAAAAGAAGATCGAGAAAATCAAGCTGATTCTTTAAATACAAAATTAACCGAACAAGAAACCATAGTTACTGAGTTACAAAAGCAAGTAGCTGACTATCAACAACAAGAAAAATCTTGGCAAGAAAAGCTTGATACAGCTAATCAAGAACTTGATAGCAAGAATAAAAAATATCAAGACTTACAAAAATCTTTTACTGATACAGAAAAAGAATCGGCAAAAATCAAAGATCGGCTACAACAAAAAATCGAAGCCAATGATTCTCTACAAAAGGATATTGCCGATTATGAATCTCAACTTGAAACTATTGCTACAGAAAAAAACGCTCTCGAACAACAATTAAATGCTCAACAGCAATCGGTTAAAAATGCCCAAGAAGAATTGTCTCAAGCAACTGCAAAAAGCCAATCATTAGAAGAACAACTAACAGCGAAAACTAGAGAGTTTGAAAACTTAGAACAAGAACTATCAGTCAAGAATAATTCAGTTCGATCATTAGAAGAACAACTAACAGCGAAAACTAGAGAGTTTGAAAACTTAGAACAAGAACTATCAGTCAAGAATAATTCAGTTCGATCATTAGAAGAACAACTAACAGCTAAAGACAATAAAATTGATACTCTCGAACAACAAGTAGCAGATAAAGAGAGCTTACAACAGCAATTAGAAAACCAACAAACCCAAATCATACAACTAGAAGAAGCCAACAAAAACTTACAAAAATCAAATAGCGATCGCCAAAAACAAATTACTAACCTAGAACAACAATTAAACAACAAACAAACAGAGTTAACTCAACAAAAATCTAGTATCAACCAACTAGAACAAACTATTAATGACAAAGAACAACAATTATCTCAACAACGAACACAAACTGAGCGTTTACAGCAACAGGTTACAGAGTCAGAAAAACAAAATAATAACTTACAACAACAACTAAAGCAAACACAAACCAAACTAGAGCAAGAATTAGCTAACAGCCAAAAACTTCAACAACAAACTACTCAACTTCAAGAACAGTTATCAGAACAACAATCTAATGCTGTATCTTTGCAACAACAAATAAAAGAACAAGAAAACTCTGTTACTACATTACAATTTCAAATAGAAGAACAAAAATCTTTAGTTGCCAAACAGGGGAAAAATAGCAAGAATAAAACCACAATCATTATTGCTCTGACTTTATTCTCTATTGCTTTATCGATAATTTTTGGAATACTAACAAAAAACAATTTTGCGGTAATGTAATTAGTTATTAGTTGTTAGCACTATAGATGTAACCGCCGAGCTAGAGTTTTGCATTCAAAGGTTTGGTGGTTTTTTGTCTGTTGTTGAAAATTAATCAACCCCATCCAGTTTTCAAACTGGACAAGGTTTATCTAACTTGTGATGCATCATTTGTTTTTACCCTAAAAGTCGATCTCCTTCAAGAATTGACATATCATATTAAACCTTAGAGAATGCGATCAGACTAGACAAATATCATTAAATACCTAAATAGATAACTAATTCCAATTCTCCTGCTGGAAAAGACTTGGCATTGTTTCTGAACTCAAGCAAGTTGTTGTTAAGAATTATCAAACCCTCTCGGGGCATGGCTTTAATGTCATGAACTCTTAAAATGAGAATTGCTAGTTTTTTCTACATCAGATCTTTGGAATCTATCAAGAGCCTGTACTGATTTAGCTACTGCTTTAGGCGTTCGGCAACAGTATTTTTTAAAAAACGCCAGCCGAAGAAACCAGTAGCAATAGCAATTCCCAAACCTGGGGAAAATTCAAAGGGAACTGAAGTACTATTATTAGTTACTGCACCAGAGAAACTATCACTAGCAAATAGTTTGTATTCCACATTATCTAATGAACCAGTAGCATTGATTTGAATGACATTTGACAAGGTTACTGGTCCAGATTCAGATTCGCTATCACTAACTTCAAAAAGAGCGTTGGCATTAATAGTACTGAATCCACCTCCTATAGTAGAAAGCTCAAAAGGGGAATTAACAGGAGTCGTAGCACTAGTTATGCCTTGCACATTAGTCAACAATAGTACGTTACCAGATGAGAGAGATTCCCCTGCATCTAGAGTGATACTGGAATTGTAATTATCATTGGAAACACTATCAAAGGAAATGCTTACCGCTTGCGCATTGGACTGATTTGATAGTATTCCTGCAATAGCAAGACAAGATAATGTGAAAAAGTTACGAATTAGATGTTTCATGGTTACAATCCTTAATTATTAGAAAAGATAATCGGCAAAGATGAAGTAAATCGAGGTAAATCAATGAAAGTCAGCAAGACTGAAAATATTAGGGAGTATCTAAATTTGTAAAATCACTACTATCAATAACGCTAGTAATACCAATTAAAGTAGCTAACGTATCGCCGTTAGAGTCTAAGGTAATAATTGTATTTCCGCTATTGGTGCTAATAGTTACATCGTTAGAACTTAAGCTGTCAAATACACCTAATCGATCCAAGCCATCTTCAAAGTCATAAATAGTATCATTGGCACTGTCAGTACTGAGAACAAAGACATCGCTTCCACT
This sequence comes from Hyella patelloides LEGE 07179, assembly GCF_900659865.1. Lineage (GTDB taxonomy): Bacteria > Cyanobacteriota > Cyanobacteriia > Cyanobacteriales > Xenococcaceae > Hyella > Hyella patelloides. The sequence goes on along the minus strand of NZ_LR214032.1, from coordinate 3,079 downwards.
ACCGCCAACAAAACTATCTTGCGCGCCATCTGTTCCCACGATTGGGTCTCCAGAGGGATCGTAAGTACCCCCAGATAAAGTATCGTTACCATCGCCACCATCTAGATAGTCAGTATCTAAACCACCAATTAAGAGATCGTCTCCTTCGTGAGCGCAAATTAGGTCTCGACCATCTCCACCATAAGCATTGTCATTACCAGAACCAGAATCAATAAAGTCTTCTCCTGCATCGCCAGGAATCGTATCGTTCCCATTAGTGCCAGCTAGATTATCATTACCAGTCGTACCTGTAACAGTTCCACTTAGAGTTCCCGCAACAGAAATGTTGTCAAAAGCCAATCCATCTGTCCCATCAGATGCATTGATGGGAAAGTTATCATACTGTTGAAATTTGATTTGCACATCACTACCAAGAGTCAGACCATTGGTTGTAGCAGCATCGCTTAAATTAAAGCTATTGGTTCGATAAGTAGTACTGGTATTCCCTTCTCCGCTAGTCAAACTAATCAAACTATACCAAGTATTGCCGTCAACACTAAGGGCTACACCATCAGAATTTTCTGAGCCACTAAAGCTAGCAGACATAGGATTATCTTCGTCGCCAAATTCTTTTTGGTCGAAACTTAATTGCACATCGGTGTAACCAGTGGTGTCAACGTGCAGAATTACTTCATTCAGAGATAAATCATTTAAACCTCTTGAGCTATCTAAAGTTAAGTGGTTAGTGCCTTGAGGACTGTTTTCATCAGTAACTTGAATTCTACCTGCTTGATTAGTGTTAGTTTCATAAGCAGAAGGTAAGTCTCCATCTTCAAAGTCGTCAGTAAAATTGAGAGAAGCAGGGACAACATCGCCAAATATAGCATCATAGGCATTAACTAAACCAAAGCCAGTCAAATCATCAAAGCCTGCATTATAAATGTCTTCCGCCGTAGATTCTAAGCTGTCATAGACTTGGTCTGGTGTCCAAGTAGGATTGGCTTCTTTGATTAAAGCTGCTATTGCTGCTGCGTGGGGTGCTGCTGCGGAAGTGCCAAAAAAGTTAGGAAATCCGTTCCCATCTACATCGCTACCAAAAAAGGTAGTATCAGTACCGTCTATAGCAGCTATATCGGGAGTATTACGGATTTCTGGAGTAGCTTTTGGTGTGCCATCAGTTTCAAATAAAATAGTAGTTGGACCAAGGGAAGTAAAAGATTCTGGATTTTCCCGATCGAAATAAGGAACTGCTCCTACTGCCCTACCATTAATAGCAGCAGGATGAGCAAATATCGTGGAGCTATTGGTATCAAATTCTGTGGGGCTACCACTACCAAAGTTGATGTACTTGATGCGTTCGGGATTTGGCCCTGCAAAGTTAGCTATTACTACGTCAAATGTTAAAGTGCTACCCGTGGGGTTAGTGTAACTAAATAGCTCTGCTGGTTCATCGTTAGCAATGTTATCCAACGCCGAACCAGCAACAGCAAAATCATCGCTAGAATCAGTTGGAGTATTATTGTCATAAACTAGGAAAACATCCAAGTCTGTATCAACAGAGGCGAAAAAAGGATCGTCCCATTGCAAACTTATCTGAACTGTTTCACCACCTCCTAGAGACAATTGTTGGCGATTATCTACCACACCACTAGGATCGAAATCATAATAGCTTTGATAAGTTCGAGATATCGCAGTACTAAGAATACTATCGAGATCGATATCGCTTACAAAATTAATTGTCGTCGATTCATAGGAGCTATCCGCGCTATTACCAGCAGAAGAGAAATAGGCTACGCCATCATTGGTGACAACTTCGTCAACTGCTCGGGTAACTACGCCATCTTGGAAAAAAGGTGCTGCCAAATAGCCCACATCATCAATAATCACATCTGCACCAGCAGTAGCTAAAGCCCTAATATTGTCAGCAAAGCCAGCTTCCCCAGTAAATGCCGTTGCGAAAGCTAGATTTGCACCAGGAGCAAGGTCATGAATAAGCTGTGCTATAGCTCGACCTTCATCGCTACCACCAGAAGATAAATCTTCTATCACAACAACATCATTTGGTAAATCGCTATCAATAATGTCTTGAGCTTCACCACCCAAGTTGTCATAACTGTCGCTCAAAATACCAATAGTTATTCCCGTGCCATCATAATTGTCTGGCAATGCTGCACGAACACGATCTACTTCTTGAACAAAATCAGCTTGACTCGTTACCGAACCAGTATGAGTAATTGGCTGATATATAGGACGAACTGCCGATATTCCTTGACTTTCAAGAGATTCTAGCAGGGAAATTTTCTCAATGGGAATATATCCTTCTACAAAATTGTACTCAGAAGCATCACCCAGCAGTTCAAAACCCAATTCTTCTAGCTGGGGTAACAATTCCTCAATATTCTCACTCGCAACCCTAACTCCGACCTCTCTACCTCCCTCATTGAGAATTAGTAGATCGTTGCTACTTATAAAAATTGGAATGAATGCGTTAGGGTCTTCTGGGTTGTTATGGTCTTCAAATTCTGTCTCTAACTTGGCTAAATCGCTGCTAATAATGGATTTATCGTCTATTTCTAGCTGTAATGGAACTAAAGCATCATAAGTAAGAGATTGATTAGCTGTTTCAGACTGAAGTGAAACTAAATCATCAGAAATAATTAAGTTACTAGCTTTGATTGACATATCGATCCAATGTTAAAAATTTTCAAATATATAGCACTTCTTATTTAAGTGAGGTACATTTTCAGACCCTTATTCTTGAAGCTTGCGGTGTGATCCTGATGAGTGTTCCTTCTCTAAGGAACAGTTACCGTTATGGTTTATTGTTGATTGACGCATACCTGACAGCTCCAAGAATTGCTATACACAAAATAAACGCAAAATACTCAAGTAAAAATGCCCTTATCTGCTCAAATTTTATGTCTGTTTAAAAAAAACGTAAGCAGTACTAATACCGAAATAATTGCCAACTTTAAAAAAAAATAGTGATATTATGGATAGTACAAATTCTGAAACCCACATCCAGCAGACCCACAAAGGTGTTGTAAATAGCCAATTTTCTCTGCATTTATCATCTACGGTTTTCACAGTAGACGTGGTT
>NZ_LR214031.1 GCF_900659865.1 Hyella patelloides LEGE 07179 | reverse complement strand
TGAAGAGGTTTATGTTTTAGGGGGCAAAGATTTTTAGTAAACTGTTTATAAGCAATAACTATATTATCCCGCTTAGTTTGGGACGAGGATGGGACGGAACTAACCATTAACCTCTCAAAAAATAAAACCAGGACTACGCTCAACTAAGAGGCATGAATCCTGGAGGTGTTCGAGAAGTATCTGTATTAATAGTACGAAAACGACTATTAATTAAGCATCAGTAAGAAGTATGAAACTATTCAGCATTTTGTCTAAAGAGCTAGAATTAACAGCTTTTTTAGAGCTTAATTAGCTAATAACTTATTGGTTAGCGTTATTTTACTGAGGCTGTTGCTTGTTCTTGTGGAACTTAAAAAATAGGCGTTGCTGAATCTAAAGTATGATTTTAAAAATTAGAGCTTTTTTATAAATCTTTAGAAGGCTATAAGCTATAAGCTACGAACCCGATCGTTATTGATTTCATCCCTCAAATCAGCAACGCCCAAAAATAAAAATATTAGTCGTGGCAAACAACTGTTCACCTCTGGAAATAAATGTGTGTTGGTTTGTTTTCGTCTCCCCTAAAGTTAAGCCATTGTGAGTAATAGTGCTTGGCTATGATTTAGGGTCAAATCCGATAAATCGTCTATTTTGAGATCGGGATAAGCGATCGCTATTTCCCATTGTTTTTGCTCTAGCTTTAATAATTTCAGGACATTGAGAGTGATGGGTTTGCCTTCTAAGTGAGCAATTATAGCCACTCCTTCTTTCTTATCGGGAGAGTAACGAACCCCATAAAAAATGCTTCTTTCTTGTTCGATTATGCGATCAAAAAGGTCATCTTTTTGGATGTTTTCAGCTATCCAAGGATGATTGCGTCGAAATTCTCGCAAGCTAAGATTAAATTGAGTTTGTACTGGGTCGAGCTTATTGTAATAATGAGAGACATTGCACACTTGGTAGCAGTCTTCCATAAACATGATTGCAAAGTTTTTTAAACGATCTGTATCTAGTTTTTTGAGGAAGCGCACCATCCCCCCACGCATTAGCTCTTTTAAAGGCGGAAGCTCTACTAGACACTGGGTTTCGGTACAAGAGCGGAGTACCTCGACAACTTCTGCCAAATTGTAGTCTTGTTTTGCCATTGCTAGCTGTAAAGCTTTACCAAACTCTTGTAATTGTTTTAATTGTTTAAAACCTTGAGCTTTCAGACGGGGATAACAGTGACGACGACGATATAATTCAGGAGTAATTTGCCAATGGAGAAAGCCAATTTCTTCGGAAACTACTTTGACACCGTATTGCTCGTCGGTATTGCGGAAAAACATCCAGGGAGCGCGCATCGTCGAGTTAATAAAGTCCATCGGTAAACCAGGACTAAAACCATAAACCCAAGTGGTAATAGCAGGGTTGTCGTAGGCTTGATGGAGTATTTCGGGTAAATTACGACCCAGCTTATGATTGATCGGTTGTTCTAGCTCGATTTGGTTGCCTCTTCTAACAGTATCATGGTTGGCACAACCTGTAATCCAGCGATCGCCAATAGTCATTACTTCTAAAACTCGCGACCATTTCTGCTCCCAAAAGCCTTTTAAACTGGGAGTATTGTGGGCAAAAATCAAAGGACCCCATTGGAAAGACTCTGGTTTTAGCTCAATTAATTCTCGATAGCGAGATTTTTCTTCCCAGCCTTCTTCGGGCCAGGGGCGACCATCTTCAAAGATCGTAAATAGAAGTCTTTTGTGGCTAGCAATATCTTGAGGAACATTACTCATCTCTAACAGATAAGCATCATCTTGTTCTACTCTGCCAGAAAGAGGATTAAAAAAGCGAAAATCTTGACCCCCATCAATGCGAATACCATCAATTCCATCATTAATTTTGCGTCGCTGCATTTCTAGTAAGATCGCCCTCACCATTGGTAACTGGTGATTTAAATCCTGACCATACATATTTGGGCCTTTGAAAAACTGACTAGAAATCAATAACTCACTCTGGTTATCTGCATGACCATAAACTAAGTCGTAGATTAATTGAATGGGATGGCTGGGAAAATTATGTAAGGTGGCAATAAACTCTACTACTTCATCGGGGCGTAAACTACCTAGTAGGGATGGGTTCGTGGTACTAGAGCCAATTATTGGTACATCATAGCCCCAATCTTGGGTATGGGGCTTGGTAAGTTCAATTTCTACTGTGTCTTCATCTTCAGCAACCAAAGAGAAAAATTCGCTTTCAGGGGTATACTCATCGCGAAATTCAATAGTCGGCTCAGTGGGTAATAATTGAATGGCATCGTACCCCACATAGTTTTGTTCGGCAGTAGTTAAAGGTTCATTATTGATAATTTTTTCACTGATAGTCTTGTAGATTGCCGTCAAGCCTTCTATCGTGCCTTCTGCCGACGCTGTACCAACGTGCATTTGCAGAATATTACGGGGGGCTTCTACCCGATAGGTTTGATCTTTTTTTAAGGTCTTAGGGGCTTTAAAGTACTCTAAATCTGCCCTACTTTGTTGCAGACTCGCCAGATCGTAAAATTCTGCTGGAGCAAAGATGCCATAGGGGAGAGAGTAGGGCATCAAATCCCGAATCGTGCGTAATTTTTCTGCACGGTCAATGTAGCGTAACCAATAAAAAGAGCCAGCTTGCTCCTTCGTACCTGGGGTCATTCCTGATAGGACACCCCAAATATATTCTCCTTGCTGTTCTAAGTGTAAGCGATCGCGTCTAAAACTGATTCTTTGTTCTTGACTACGCCAATCAATCGGCTCTAAAGGAGTAAAAACTTCTAGATAAATCTCCCTTTCATGTAGAGCATCTCTAATTAATCCTGGTACCCAAAAACCAATTTCCGTTAAGCCATCAGGACGATAGTGCGCCCCCAATTTACGCGCTAAAGCTTGAGCTTGTTCTAGATAACTATTAGTAGAACTTTCTAGTCCCGATGCCCATGCTAATAACTTTCCTGTTTCTTTAGAAACTAACTCAATTGATTGATTAACTTCTACTGATACCACTAAGCTTTCTCTTCGATTTTTTTTCCTTTTGCCCAGTCTGCCATACTTTTGATTTTAGCGAAATCTATCTTTAGAAGGTTTATTAATCTGTAACTATTGTGTTACAGTCCCTAACAATTCGTAATAATGTTTTACACAATCCATAGTAAATTGAAAGTAGTTAGCAATTCTACTAAAATTTTCTTTAATTAAAGATATTTTTGTAGTTTAGCCAACCCAAGTTAATTCTTGGGAATCTTTACTTTCTTGATTGTAAATTACAGTAGTAACCATAAAGTTCAATTAGCTAAAAAATTGACATAATGATGGCTGTAAGCAAGGAAGAAGTTCCGTAAAGTTATTGTCATTTTAAAATAGTAAAAATCATGAAATCCTCTTTAGTAATTCTCTATCATCGTGAACCCCATGATGAAGTGGTAAAAGACGGCAAAATACATTATGTTCGGAAAAAAAGTCCTAACGGCATTGTTCCTACTCTCAAAAGTTTTTTTGCTGATGTTAATCGGGGAACTTGGATTGCTTGGAAACAACTTAATAAAAAACAACAAGCTAGTTTTGAACCCACGATAACTATTGAAGGAGAAGCTAATTATAATGTTCGGCGTATTCCTTTAAATGCCCAACAAGTCAAAGATTTTTATCATATTACTTCCAAGGAGGCTTTTTGGCCGATACTGCATTCTTTTCCCGATCACTTTACTTCAGAAACTACTGATTGGGAGAATTTTCAAGAAATTAATCGTTTGTTTGCCGAAGCAGCTTGTGAAGAAGCAGCAGATGACGCTTTAATCTGGGTTCATGACTATAATTTGTGGTTAGTACCTGGGTATATTCGAGAACAAAAACCCAATGCCAGAATCGCATTTTTTCACCATACTCCTTTCCCTTCAGTGGATGTATTTAATATTTTGCCCTGGCGAGATGCGATTGTTGAGAGTCTATTAAGTTGCGATATTGTAGGCTTTCACGTTCCTCGTTATTCAGAAAATTTTGTTAATGTAGCTCGCAGCATCAAACCAGTAGAAGTTGTCGAACAAAAACCTGTTGAAGGTCATATTACTCCTGTAGGTATTGCTTTAGCAGAACCAGAAATGACTACTAAGTTAGGCTATAAAGGGCAAATAGTTAATATTGATGCTTTTCCTGTAGGAACTAATCCTCAACACATTCTTTCTATTTTGGAAAGGTCAGAAACTAAAGAGAGATTAATTCAAATCAAAGAAGAATTGCAGGGGAAAAAGCTGATTATTGCAGCAGGAAGAGTTGACTATGTTAAGGGTAATCAAGAAATGCTGGAAGCTTACGGGCGTTTGTTAGAACGTCGTCCTGATTTACATGGCAAAGTTAGCTTTACTATGACCTGTGTGCAACCTGCTGCGGGAATGCGGATTTATAAAACGGCTCAAAGTACCATCGAACAGTTAGCGGGTAAAATCAACGGTCGCTTTGGTAAATTGGACTGGATGCCAATTCGTTTATTTACTCAACCTCTATCATTTGAATATTTAATTGCTTACTACAAAGCTGCGGATGTCTGTTGGACTACTCCTTTAAGAGATGGTTTAAATTTAGTGGCTAAAGAATATGTGGTGGCTCATGAAGGCAAAGATGGAGTTTTGATTTTATCTGAATTTGTTGGTGCTGCGGTAGAGTTACCCGAAGCAGTTTTAACTAATCCTTACTCCCTGACTCGGATGGATACAGCGATTGAAGAAGCTCTAGCCATGTCTCTTGAAGAACAAGAACAAAGAATGCAAAAAATGTATGAAACAGTCACAACCTATGATGTTAAGTACTGGGCAGATCGTTTATTAGATCAGTTTAATAATTTGGAACGAGAAACTGTCGATAGCAAAAAAACTGCTGCTGTTTAAAATCGTAATCACTCCACCAGGTAGGGTGTGCATTGCTCACCCTATAATGCTATGTAAAAGGCTCGTTCACAGATTTGCGAGCTTAATCTTTTACATAATCAAGCAAAGAGCGAAAACACTACCTGCTCTCAATAATCCTCTTGTAGGGGAAATTCAAATACTTTTTAATATCTATGAAGATAAGGGAAAAGAATCTTGAGTAGTTGTTAATGGCAAAGTTTTTTCTAAATCATAATCTAATACTTCGATCCAAACTTTTGCACCACAATCTAGAGATTTATCAGGTCTATATATCAGTCTACAGGGAAAAGGGATTTCTAACTGACTAACATAGGTGTTTTTTTTCCCTTTGACTGAAATGATAGGCTCTCTTTCTTCTGGATTTTTATTGAGATTAGAAGCAATTTTATTTCTATTGATGTGAACAATAGTTCTTTTTGGTTTTCTCTTCTTCTTCCATGTTCCTCTCTGACCGTGCTGACGTTCGATTATCTGTGGCATTCCCTTATAAAGAGGAATTAACCAAGAGTTACCACATTTATAAGCTCCTTTCACTCTCTCCTCTTGCAGAAGTTTTCTGAGTCTTCGAGGAGAAATTTCTAAATAAGATGCTGCTTCGGTGGTGTTAATATACATACGTACAAATAAACTATACCAATGCTGGTATACATTACAATATATCCTGTTCAAATTTTAGCTAGTAATTTACATCTCTAAGCTAATTGATTTTTTCTTTTGTCTTACTGCGATGTTATGAAAAATAAATATTTATCACCTAAATTGCATATTAGTATTTTTCCCGATCGCTCTTTTTATCAAAACAGACACTTCATATTAGAAATTAGTCGCATTTTATTCAAACTCTTATTTTTCACGAGCTATTTTAAATAGTCTCTTTTGATAGCCAGAAAATATATCTGTCTGCAAAGCTCTAGCCTTTTCGCTGAAAGGGTTTGGTTGCTATTTCATTACAACCATAGGCAGATTCACAATATTTAAGATTAATTTAAAACAAAGTTGTTGGGAATTAAGTTAAGTTGGTTACTAAGTAATAGTCTTACTTCACATTTTAGATTTTTGACTTGGATTAAAACAAGCAGTATTTGCTCAAAGAAGTTCGCTCCCCAATAATAGCAAACCGAATTGCAGTAGATAAACTACTCTGATTTATTAGATGCAATCTTATAGGAACATAAGACAACGCGCCTTTACCTATAAGTATTGATTGGGGTTTGGCTATAGATGGAAGTATCAGGATAAAAAAAATTCTTGTTGCAAGAGAAAAGTTAGTAATTAGAGCAAAATAGTTACCAGGCATCAAAAATAATCATCAAGTAATGATGTCGTTAAGATAACTTTTAAGACAATCATAAAAACCAAAAAGCAATCTATTAAGTTATGCGTAATTTTACTCAAATTGAACAGCAAGAATATGATGTAATTGTCATTGGGGGTGGAATCAATGGCGCAGGAGTCGCCAGAGATGCTGCTTTGCGGGGGTTAAAAACCATTTTGCTAGAAAAAAGTGATTTTGCTAGTGGGTCTTCTAGCTGGTCGAGTCGCTTGATTCATGGTGGTTTACGCTATTTGGAGTACTTTGAATTTCCCTTGGTTAGAGAGGCTTTAAAAGAAAGAGAAGTACTATTTAATAACGCACCTCACTTGGTAGACCCCTTACTTTTAACTATCCCCGTATATAGCGATCGCTCTCGTCCCTACTGGAAAATTTGGGCTGGTATGATTCTCTATGATATTTTTAGCTACGATAAAACTGTACCAATTCATCGAATGTTACCGTTAGCTAAGTTTAAGCAGTTATTTCGGGCGATAGATGAAGATGGTTTAGCTGGTGGCGCACAGTATTATGATGGACAGGTGGCTTTAGCCGAAAGACTTTGTTTAGAAAATATCATTGCAGCTAAAGAAGCTGGTGCAGATGTTATTAACTACAGTGAAGTTACTGAGTTAAAAATAGAAGGCTCTAAAATCAAGCAATTAATCTGTAAAGATAGGTTAACAGAAGAGACTTTTACTGTTACAGGTAGTCCCAATACCGTTGTTATTAATACTGCTGGTCCCTGGGTCGATAAGGTATGTCAACGGGGTAGTAGTCAAGGAGATCGCCAGCCCATTGGAAAGACTCGTAAGATGGGAGGGACAAAAGGAAGTCACATCATTGTAGATCGTTTCCCTGGTACAGTTGACGAGGGCTTTTATGTAGAGGCTAAGTCTGACGGTCGTCCTTTCTTTATTTTGCCTTGGTTAGATAAGTATTTAATTGGTACTACCGATCTACCATTTAAGGGTGATTTAGATCGTATTAAAGCTAATGATGAAGAAGTAGATTATTTAATCCAAGAAACTAATAATATTTTTCCCAACGCTAATTTATCTCGTAAGGATGTCTTGTTTACTTATTCTGGGGTGCGTCCTTTACCCAATGAAGAAGGAAAGAAACCAGGAAGCATTACTCGCAAACACATCTTACACGACCATACAAAAGAAGGTGTTAGTAATCTAATATCTTTAATTGGTGGAAAACTGACTACCTATCGTAATGTTGGGGAAGAGATGATCGATGTAGCTTTGAAAAAAATGGGCAGAAAACCCCAACCTTGTAAAACTGATAAAATTCCCTTGCCTGGTTGTATAGTTGCAGGAGATCGCAGAATTCATCAAGCGATTAGTCAATACCAAGATCGTCTTGCTCCTGATACAATTAACTATTTGTTTTCTATCTATGGCGCAAGAGCTGTTAATGTCTTGGCGTTAACTCAAGAAAATCTAGAATTAGCGACTAACATCAGCCCCAATCTTCCCGATATTAAGGCGCAAATTGTTTACGCAGTTAAAGAAGAAATGGCGCACAATTTGGTGGATATTATTCGTCGTCGCACTACTCTGGCGATGAACGGTAATTATGGTTTGGACTTATTACCAGTAGTAACTGAAACCCTAAGAAAATATTGTGGCTGGAGTCAAGAAAAATGCGATCGCTCTTCCCAAGAATATCGCACTTTTATGGAAGAAAATTGCATTCCTGATTATCAATTAAAGGATTCTTTGGTTGCTAGTTATTAATTGTTAATAAATTTTTGTCGGGGGGGTTGGCATTGTCAACCCTTTACTGTTTGATGAATTGTTTCCGATCAAAAATAAAATTGGAGTTATAGCAATCGAAGTATAGATTTTTCAATACATATTCAGTTTTATAATATTACTCTGCTTATTATCAAAACTGACTTCGCTACAAGTATCGGCTAATACGATTACTCTGTCTAATTTTTGATGATTAACGGCTACACTAGGGTCTAAAAATACAGAAATTCTCCTCAGATATAAGAAAATGTCTGTATTGTAGCGAGAGGGAATATATACCACTTCACTAAAGCTTTTGACTTTAAGCAAAGCCCTCAAAAGACAAAATAAAAAGATGCCTAGAAACCAGAATGAATTAGATAATTTAGGAATTTTAAAATATAGTAAGTTGGATGCAGACAATATTTGATCTTTGCCAAACAACTTTGCTTGTATTAATAATAAGCCAACAAAACCGATAATAAAGATAATAAGTACAAGAAAAATATTTTTAATACTGGGATTTACCCAGAAAATTTTTAAAACAATTAAAATGAAAGATAAGCTAGATAAACTAGCAACAATAATATCCTCAATTTCATAAGACCAAGAGCTAATTTTTTTCTTAAAAATACTAATTATCTCGATGACAGCAAGAAAATTAAGATAACTAAAAAATATTAAAATCAAGGTTAATAGCATCAATAATTCAATAAAGAAGCAAAAATATTTTTATAATGATACTGATAAGCTGACAAGCACTTAAATTGGGATTTTTGAAGTCTAAACCTCTTTCAGCAAGGCTTGTGAGAGATCAAAATAAATGCATAGCAGCTTAAATTAGCTTCATATAATATCAAAATATTAAATGTTTGGCGAACTTAAACACAAATATAGTAAAAAGCTTAAATTATCTGATTTTTATTCCTTGACTGTGTGAGACTGAAGAGGAGCAATTAGTATTGTGTGACTAATAATGAGTATCTTCAGTTTATTACCTTCCTATTTAGTATTTTTGGCGATTGTTTTGGTTATTATACCGACAATGCTTGGCATTTTAGTTCGTTTTTTTCTGTATCGGCATTTAACTAGCTCTGCTAAAAGAACTAAATATTTATTAGAAGGAAGAACTATCGATAGAAAACCTTATATTCTTAGCAAAATTGAACAAAGATTTCAAAGTTTTAGTCCGACAACGGAAGAAATTAACACAACAGCCATAATAGCAGGAAGATATAGCCAAGAAGAATTTAAGATTTTAGGACTACCTTTTAATTGTGAAGCTACTGCTTACTTTACAAGATTATTACCTAATTTATTATTATCTTTTGGTTTATTGGGGACATTTTTAGGGATTACAATTAATTTAACTAACTTAAGCCAAACCATAACCCAAGTTGATATTACAGATGTTAGAAGTTTAGTTGAAGAATTAAACCAACCGCTACAGGGAATGGGTATTGCTTTTATTACTAGTTTAATTGCGATCGCCTGTAGTTCTTTACTGACTGTGCTGAACTTAATTTGGAATACTAATATTGCTAAAACTAGCCTGATTAATTTCTTAGAAGATTATGCAGATAATTTTTGTTTACCTCAATTACAAACTGTCAATCCTGTAGAAACAGCTATCAATCGTTTTAGCGATCACTGCGATCTGATGTTCGCCGATCTAGGCAATAGTCTTGAAGTTGCCATGAGTAACGCCTTTAGTAAAATAGAAGAAGGCGCTAATACTTTTAACCAAGCTGCTAATACTTTAGATCGTAGCCGTTTACCAGATCAATTATCTAATGCTACCACAGATTTAGCGATCGCACAAAATAATTTTACCCAATCTTCCCTAGTTTTACAACGTTCTACCCAATCTTTTGAGCATAGTTTAAAAGGAGTACCAAAAGTCATGCATCAGCTAACAACTATTAATGACGCAATCAATCGTATTAATCTTAAATATAATACCTTAGTGGAAGTTAATCAAAAAAGTAA
>NZ_LR214030.1 GCF_900659865.1 Hyella patelloides LEGE 07179 | reverse complement strand
TTGTTGATGATTAGTAGTTAGTAGAGACGTTCCGACGGAACGTCTGTAGGATAGTATTTGATTTTAGCTATCGAGATGATAATTGTTGATTATTAATTGTTAATAATCAAAAAATAATTAATGTTAAATGATAAGTATCAGCACGAAATTAATTGCTTGGAAAAAAGATATTCTGTAGAGTTAATTAAATTTCAGATGTTTAATTGTCTTGATTCTACTAATAAAAAAATGTGGCAATTAATAGATAATAATAGTGAGCTACCTATTGCTATAATCGCTGTGCAACAAACATCTGGGAAAGGGCAATGGGGTAAAACTTGGCAATCTGGATTGGGAGGGTTATATCTTTCCGTAGCTTTAAAATGTGATTTAATTTTAGAACATAGCTTTCATTTGGTAATGGCGATCGCAGTCGGTATTACTGATATTTTACGCGATCGCCAACTACCAGTAACCATTAAATGGTCTAATGATTTAATTTTAAATAAACGTAAGTTAGGTGGGATTAAAATTGAAACTAGAACCAAAAATAATCTAATTAAATATGCAGTAGTTGGAGTTGGTATCAATTGGCAAAATTCAGTTCCAGAAATCGGAATTAACTTGGCATCTTATTATCAAAATCAGATTCAGATACCCAGGGGACAACAAATTAATTCTCTAGAGCAATTAACTGCTATCACTACAGTAGGAATTCTTAAAGGCTATCAAGATTATCAACAATTAGGAATAAGCTATACTCTCCAGAAATATCAACAACTACTCAATAGTATTGGTAAACAAATAACTATCAATAATTATTTGGGAATTATTACAGGAGTAACCCCCCAAGGACAATTAAAAGTTCGCTTAAAGTCTCCTGGTGCAACTACAGAAATATTTTTAGATCCTGGGAAATTTAGTTTAGGATACGATCTATAACAAAGATCAATTCTGTATAGGGACAAACGGCTGTTTGCCCTTGTTATGTATCGAGAATAAGCTTCAGCATCTCAAATTACATTGTTAGAATTTTGTGAATTGCTTAAAAATTGTTATTTCAGAAATTTAAAATACCAGATAAATCATAATTATTAAATATCATGAAAACTATTTTAGTACTGGGTATCAATAACAATCTTGGTCATCAAGTAGTCTCTTACTTACTCAAAAATCACTATCATATTCAAATATTAGCAACCGAAGCTAATTATATCGATCTTACAGAATCTAGCAGTATTTCCCCAATAGACTTAGATGTTGCTGATAGTCTCAAACCAGAATATTTTTCTCAAATAGAACACATTATTATTTGTTTAGAAGCTAATAGCAATAGCCAAAACGAGCCTAATTATGGCAATACTATTTTTACCTTTAACCAATTAACCAAATTAATTCAGGCAACAGCTTATTTACCAAATAGTACAGAAAAAATATTATTTAACTTCACAGAGCCTAATCTGAATCTTAAATCAATGTGGGGTGCAGTAGATGATGTTGTTATGGGAGGTGTGAGTCAAAGTAGCTTTAATTTAGCCTACAGACAAGGAATTTTTAGTGGCTATGTTTCCACAGATAACAATGGTGGTTTTGCGTCTGTGAGAACTCGTAATTTTGATTCTCCTTTAGATTTATCTGACTATCAAGGAATTGAACTTCGGGTTAAAGGAGACGGTAAACGCTATAAATTTATTACTCGTTGTGAAGGACAATGGGATGGTGTTAGCTATTGCTATTCTTTTGATACTGTTTATAACATTCCCATAACTGTTAGGATACCCTTTAACCAATTGCGTCCTGTATTTCGTGCCAAAACAGTTAAAGAGGCAGGTCAATTTGATTCTAGCAAACTATATTCGCTGCAATTGATGCTGAGTAAGTTTGAATATGACGGAGAACTTAACTCTAAATTTGAACCTGGTAATTTTAGATTAACTATAGAATCAATCAAAGCTTATGGCAGTTCAGCAAAACCTCAGTTGATAGTAGTTAATTCTGATGCAGATTACTCTTTAGAAAAAACAGTCCAAAATGCTAATTGCGATTATGCCATAATTCGCCGTAAAGCGATCGCAGAAAAACCAGCAGATAAAGTTTTTAATGATACTCTCGTGCCGTTAACGGTTAAGTCTTTAGAATCACCAGAAGCTATCAATCAAATTTGGCTTTCCCAAACATAAAAAATATATTAGACATGAAAAACCCCCAAATAAAACTATCTGGGGGACAATATTCTCAGTCGATGCCTTTATAATTTCGACAAGGTGTCGAAACATGACTGACAATACTGAAAGCAGAGTGTTGTCTCTAGGAAGCAATCTTGATTATTAGAATAAGAATAAATTGTGAGGATTTTGTGATCTAAAGTCATAAAATCTTTAATTATAACGATAGACACTAAGCTATAAGTATTGAACTTAAAGCATATCAACTCTGTTTTCTGTAAACTAACCACATTAATTTGATTCCTTATCTATGACAGTTAACACCTCTATTTATCAAGAGTTTTCCGCAGAATTATCTGATATTGAAATCATCACTGATATCGATCGAGTTACCAAACTTTCTTTGGACTACTATCACTTCAGTCCGATTCTTCAGAGCCAACTTAACGATAAAAAAGCTAATTTAGTTGTTCGTCCTACAACAGAAGCAGATGTTATTCGAGTAGCGAAAGCTGGTGTTAATTATAAAATTCCCCTAACAGTAAGGGGTGCTGGTACGGGAAACTATGGTCAATGTATTCCCTTGGAAGCTGGGATAATTCTTGACTTGAGTAAAATGAATCAAATTAAATGGCTGAAACCTGGAATTGCTTGTGTTGAGCCAGGAGTCAAAATGGCAGCTTTCGATAAGCAAGCTAGAGAAATAGGCTGGGAGTTACGAATGGCACCTTCTACCTATCGTACAGCCACTATTGGCGGTTTTATTGGTGGTGGTAGCGTGGGTATGGGTTCGATGAATTACGGACAAATTAAAGATCGTGGTAACTTACATAGAGTACGTTTGGTAACTATGGAAGAGCAACCCCAGATATTAGAATTAACAGGGGATGATGTGCAACAAGTGATTCATGGTTATGGCACTACAGGGATTATTACAGAATTGGAAATACCTCTAGCACCAGCTTATCCTTGGCAAGAGATTATCGTGGTTTTTGATGATTTTATGACCGCAGCGCAATTTGGACAAGCTTTAAGCGATAGTGCGGGTATTGTTAAAAAATTAGTGAGTATTCATAGCGCACCAATTCCTAGCTACTTTACAGCGTTGCAACCTTATTTAACTCAAGGAAAGCATTGCGCGTTACTGATGGTATCTGAATATGATGTTGCACCCTTAAAAGACTTGGTAACAGAATATGGCGGAACATTTACCTATAGTAAAACCGCAGCGGAAGCAGCTAAAGGAACAAGTTTATTAGAGTTTACTTGGAATCATACAACTCTTCACGCTCGCAATATCGATCCTAGTTTTACTTATCTACAAACTTTCTATTTCACTTTAGAAAGAGTTGAGAAAATGTATCAACATTTTGGCGATGAGATTGCGATCCATTTGGAGTTTTTAAAAGCAGGAGGAAAGGCTGTCCCTGGAGGCTTACAGTTATTTCGTTTTACTACTGAAGAAAGGTTGCAAGAAATTATTGAATATCACGAAGCAAATGGCGCGTTTATTGCTAATCCTCATGTGTATACGATAGAAGATGGAGGTGATAAACAAATAGATAAAGATAAGGTAGCTTTTAAACAGAAAATCGATCCCTATGGTTTATTAAATCCTGGTAAGATGCGGGGATTTACTCTCTAATCGCGATCGATAATATTCAAAATTTCATTAACTTGTTGTTGGTAAATATCAGTTGTTAAAACTGGTTTTAAATCTTGAAGAGAAATTGGCTTTTGCAAATCAATCCAAGATTTACAACCTCCATAACTTTGATGGTAGGGAATAGTAATAGGTGTGGGTAAATTAGAAACTCTTAATAATAAAATAACTAAAGGCTGCTGAGGCTTCCACTTAAAGCGATCGCCTACCATTAGTTGATTCCAGATATGATAAGGTTCTAATTGTTGAAGTTTTTCTAAACTGTTTATCTCTAAAATATTAGTAATTTCAGCATAGCTTTGAATCTCTACTGTAGCAGGATGCCAGCCCGATCTGACTTCCGTTACGTGAGTACTGTATTCTGGTTTTAATAGCTGTGATTTTTGATGTTCATAAGTAGGATAAAGCCAGACTTTTTGATGTTTAACTTGAAATTTTTTACTAGCTTCGCGGATACCGCCTTTACGTAATAACATAATGGTTTTACCACTTCCCAAAGCAGAAATTGCGATCGCCCATTCTTTAAAGCTATGAATTAATACGTCTGACTCGGCTAGCATGATATTAAATTAGGTGTTCTAGATCGAGAATAAAAATTGTTTGACTGGTTTGATTATCTTGGGCAATTACTGCTACATGACTGGCAATCTCTAGAGTGTCTGCATAACGGTAGCTACTGGGTAGAGTCCGAATATCTGAAAGAGCTATATCTAATAAAGTAGGAGCTTCCATTACTCTGATACCAATGCTTTCTTTGACAAAATCATGAGTAGTCTTTTCCCCATTTTTTATAATAGTAGCAGGTCTTGACTTAGTTAATATAAAATAACCTCCATCTGGGGTTAATTCATCATGGCTAATTTTAAATAGTTTTTGATGGAGGTCTACAACTGTTACTTCTTGTTTACCAATATGAGTCAGATTAATATAGCTCATACCACTGCCATGAATAGGGGTATATTTGGTTACTCTTTTAACCTGTTCTACTGGTAAGGCTAAGGTTAATTTTCCGATGGAGAATACTAATAATTTAATGGTAGAAGTTGTTGGCTGCTTATTTTTTATTGCAGAATCTAAAGTGGTTAATGTTTGATTAATCATCATATTTAATTTTTCTTAGATTATCAAGTTTTTAATAAATTATTTTTAATTAGTTTTTCAATTTCTACTATAAAGTCATTTTCTGTATAGGGTTTAGTAAAATAAGCATTTGCACCTAACTGATTGGCTAGATTTTGATGTTTTTGATTACTCCGAGATGTGAGCATTGCTACAGGAATTTTTTGTAACTGGGGGTCTTGACGGCGAGAAGTCAACAATTCAAAGCCATTCATTTTGGGCATTTCGATATCACAAATTACTAGAGAAATATCTGTATTTTGATACATTTGTTCAAGGCCTTCTTCACCATCTCTAGCTTCTAAAACTCGATAGCCTTTTGTTTTTAAAGCTAAACACATGGTTCGTCTTAAAGCAGAAGAGTCATCAACAATTAAAACTTTATGTTTTCGATCAATATGGTGATGTTTTTTATTGCGATCGCTATTTTTAACTGATTTACCATCGAGTATTGTATTTAACTCTCTTAAAAATTCTTGCTCTACATAAGGCTTAGTAAAGTAACCATTAGCTCCTAATTGGTTAGCTAAGTTACGATGTTTTATTCCGCTACGAGAAGTCAACATAATAACAGGAATATCTTTAATTTCTGAGTCACGACGACGAACTCCCAAAAATTCAAAGCCGTTCATGTGAGGCATTTCAATATCGCAAACAATTAAGTCTACACCAGAAGTTTTTCTTAGTTGCTCGATCGCATCTCGCCCATCTTTTGCTTGTAAAATACGATAACCTTGTCTTTCTAAACTTAAAGCCATAGTTCTTCTTAAAGCAGTAGAATCATCTACCACCATAATGATTGGTTGCTTAACTGTTTGTATTTTTGTTTCTACTTTATCGGTTAAATTATTATCCTCTGTAGTGGATTCAGTAATAATTAAATTTGCTTCTACATCTAGATTATCGGATTGATTAATAATAGGCTGTATAACAGGCTGATAATTAATCGTTTCTCCTAAAAACTGACTAATTAAAATGACACCATTCAGTACAGGAATGAGTGTTCCATCACCCAAAATTGTGCAGCCGTAAGTATAATTAGGAGCAGTTAAAGTTTTTCCAAAGGGTTTAATAACTAATTCTTGTTCTGTGATTAAGCGATCTATTTCTAGAGCAAAAAATTGTCTACCCCGACGTAATAATAATAAAGGTAATGCCCAATCTTGTGGTGCATTTACAGATTCAAAAACTTTACTGTTTGTATCGATAGGAATAATAGAACAATTATATTCTAATATTTCTTGGATATTATAAATAGAAATTAATTCTTGGTTCCAATATAAAAATCGCTTATTATTAGATAACTTAATTTGATCTGGTAAAGGAATAATAATCTCTTCGATACTATCAGAAGGAAACGCAAAAGCAGTTTCTCCAAGAGAGCAAACCAGTAATTTAGCAATAGTTAAAGTTAGAGGTAAAGACAAAGTAAAAGTACTACCCTTCCCAGGCGTAGAATTCACCGCAATTGTCCCTTTTAAAGATTCAATTTGCTCTCTAACAACGCTCATACCAACTCCTCGACCAGAAATTTCACTAACTTTTTCAGCAGTAGAAAATCCTGGCTCAAAAATTAGGTTAAATAAATTTTCTTGAGGACTATTTGCTGCTTCTGTAGCGGAGATGATGCCTTTTTTAATTGCCTTCTCAGCAATCTTTTGAGTATCTAAACCCTTACCATCATCCCTAACTTCAATAATGGTTTGATTTCCTTGATAGTAAGCATGAATTTCGATTTGCCCTTGTTCTGGTTTCCCCTGTTGACGACGAATTTCTAGAGCTTCTATACCATGATCGAAACCGTTGCGTAGTAGATGTAGTAAAGGGTCATAAAGCTTTTCTAAAACTGCTTTATCTACTAAAACTCCTGTGCCAATCAAATTAAGATTAACTGGTTTTTTGTATTCATTGGATAAGTCTCTTAAAGTGCGAGGAAAACGCTTTAAAATTTGTTCTAAAGGTAGCATTCTCGCCCACATTAATTCATCCCGCATTCGCCCTAACATCTGACGTTGCTGGTTAATAGTGCGATCCGATTGTTGAGCGAATAAAAAGATATCATCCACACCTTCTTCTAACTGCAAAATCTCTTCTAAAATATCTTGCAACAGTAATTGTATATGGTTATAACTGTCCATTTCTAAAGAATCAAATTCTGCTGTTTCTGAAGACGCAACTTTACTCTGGGAATGCTCTGACTCTACTAACATTCGGTCGGAAAGTTCTCTTAGTTTACTGGTGACAGTACGAAAACGATTAAATTTTTGGCTTAAATCTTTGACATTAAATTGTAGTTGCTCATTTTGTAAGGATAAACTATTACGATTGATAACTAATTCTCCAATTAAGTTATTCATTCGCTCTAGGCGTTCTAAGTCTACCCGAACGCTTAATTGATTACCAACAGAAGCTTGGCTTTTGGATTTTGCCTTTTTAGCTTTTTTTCGCTCTGATTTTGCTGGAGTTGCTAATGTTTCAGGAATAATTTCCTGAGTAATAGCTGGTGGTAATTGGGCAAAAATTTCGCCTATAGAATTAAGAGCAGTATCTAGATTTTCAGGGGTAGCAAATTCGGGCTTTGATATTTCTTTTGGTTCTTCTACGACAGATTCAGGTTGTTCTAAATATTCAGTAGAAGTTAATTCTGATTGTGGTGTTTCTACTTGACTATCTTTAAAAAACTCAACAGCAGTATCGAAGTTTTCTGTATCAGCAAATTGCGATGCGGGTAAATCTTCTACATTTTCGCCATTGATAATTTTTGAGCCTAATTCAATAATGTTAAAATCAAAAGCACCATTGGCATTGGCATCTTCGATTTCTTGATAGTCAATCCCCTCTTTCTCTTCATCAGTAATTGGTAATTTTGCTGTCGAGTCTTCAGAGGGAATATTTCCCCAATCAATAATAACGGCACTATCTCGATCTTCTAGGGCAAAATCAAAGATATTCTCATCGTCTAAAATCTCTTCTGGTGGTGTTTCTGACTCTTCTTTGGTGGAAGAAGCAACGTCATTAGCTGGTTGTGGGTTTTCCGAGTCACTAGCAGAAAAAGCATTACCAAAAAGCTCATCAATGGTTCTAAATTCTGACTTCTCTTGAGGAGGATCGATACTTTGTATATCGAAAATATTACCCCCAAACAAATCTTCTAAACCTTTAGCTGGTTCTGCAACTTCTGAAGACTTTTCCTCTGAAGCAGCATTCAACGCGTCTAAGATTTGATGATTTTCCCTCGCTGGCTCTGATAATTTTCCTTTAGCGATCGCAATTAAGGCAGCAGAAGGCTCACCACCCCGCTCTCGATCTCCTGCTAAGATTACCTCTCTGGCTTTTTCACAATCACTAATAAACACCTGGGTAATTTCTAAAGCCTTTTCTGGGGTATTGGCGATCGCTTGACGACCCAAGGTAATAATTTCACTAAAACCTGGTAAGGGAAAAAGTTCGGCAAAACCACCTAAAATGTCTAATTGTTCTTTTAGTTGCGTTTCAGCGTCAAATTGCTCTGGATTATTAACTACTGTGGATAAATGCTCTAAAGATTGCTGAACATCAATTTCAAAAATAGAAGCGACAATATCGACACCTAAATCTGTCGCACTAGGAATATAGCTATCTGCTTCTTTGAGTGCGTCTCCCAACAGTTCTTCTAGCTCGTTAAATACTGGCTCAACACTAACCAAAGCAGCCTCTTCATCAAAAGAACCCATTTCCATCTGTTCGGTGAGGGGTTCTTTTAAGCAGTCATAAGCCTGTAGAAACAAACCTTCTAAGTTCGCGTCGAATTCAACCTTTTCACTATAAAGAGCTTTGAAAAAATCTTCTAGACGGTGAGCAATTAATTTAATCGTGTCTAATTCAACGCTAGCAGCACCACCTTTAATAGAGTGAGCAGCCCGCATTAATTCGTGAACTTTAGATGTGCTGTGATCCTCTTTGAGATTTAATAAGCCATCCTCAAGTACTTGAAGAAGCTCTTGGGCTTCCTCAATAAAAAATTGATAGGCTTGATCGCGAATATCAGGGTTGAGAGACATGATTAAGTTGGGCAGATTTTAAGTTTTAAATTGATCGATGTCTGTTTGTAGCCTATTGGCTAACGTCAATAGTTGTTCAATTTTTAAAGAGACTTGGGTGGCAGACTGTGAATTAGTCTGAGCCGAAACCGCTACTTGAGCAATGTTCTTACTAACTTCTTGGGAAATAGTCGATTGCCCTTGAGCAGATTGAGCAATACCTGCAATTAGTTGGCTAATTTCTTGACTGGCGGTAGTAACTTGAGTCAGACTTTGACGAGTCTGTTTTACTAATTCGGTACCCAGAGATACTTGTTTTGTACCTTGAGCCATTGCTGAAACCAGTTCGTTAGTTTCTAATTGAATTCTGGCGACAATGTTTTCAATATCTGTGGTTGCAGTAGCAGACTGATTTGCTAGAGAACGAACTTCATCGGCAATCGTGGCAAAACCTTTACCTTGTTCTCCTGCTCTAGCTGCTTCTATTGAAGCCTTAAGAGCTAGCAAATGAGTCTGAGCAGCAAAACGACCGATAGAATTAACTACCTGAGAAATTTCTTGCGAAGATTCCCCTAAAAGTTTTGCTTTTTGCTCGGTTTCGCTTACCGTAGTTTGCAGTGCATTAATTTGGTTTACTGCCTGATTCATGGCGGTATCACCAGCGAGAATTGTGTTATTAGCTTGTTTAACAATATGTTCGGCTTGAGACGCATTTTCGGAGACTTGATTAATTGATTTAGTCATCCTTTGGATTTGCTGCATTGTTAGGGCGATAGACTGAGCTTGATCGATCGCGTCTGTGGCTAATTGCTCAATGATGGTTTGGTTATTACCCGCAGTTTCTTCTACTTGATCGGCAGCGTTTTTTACTTGAGTAACCAGCTTTTGAAGACTATAAATAGTAGCGTTGTAAGAATCGGCAATTGTCCCAATTTCATCTTCGGTTACTTTTGCCCGAATTGTTAAGTCTCCTTGAGAAATGCGATCTACTTGCTGCAATAATTCAAAAGC